>JAJYUU010000100.1 GCA_021792405.1 Actinomycetes bacterium | reverse complement strand
GACGCCCCTCACGCCGCCCTTCCCCCGCCGACCGCAGGAAATGCCAGCGTATGAAGCTGCGGCCCTGCCAGACAGCCATTTCGAACGGACACGATCAGCAAAGGAGCAGTATGACCATGGATCCAAGCAGTCGGAGATGTCACCCTCGATAAACCAGGTCGTCCCGGTCCAGCCGCGCTGTATCTCACCAAGCGCAGTGTGACAGCCACGCCCTTTCCGGAATCCGTGCGAGCGGTCAGAGAACTGCGGCTCGTAATACGCCTCCAACAGCAGGCGCACGACCTCGCCGACCAGCTTGTCTGACCAAGTCGGCATGCCCAGCGGGCGCATCTTCCCGTTCTTCTTAGGGATGAACACCCGCCGGACCGGAGCGAACCGGTACCGCTCGTGGCGCAGTGCCTCGATGATGGCGCCGATCTTCCCCTCTGACATACCGTCCGCGGTCTCCTGGCTGGTCCCGGCCGTCATCGCGCCGCCGTTGGCGTAGATCCGGCCGTATGCCAGCAAGTACAGCTGCGGGTTGAACAGCTGCCGGTACAGTTCCTCGCACGGCAGTCCCTTCCTGCCGCGCTCACGGAGGATACCCAGCACCGTTTCGGCGTCCTGCATTTCGCATGCCTCCCGGTTACGAGAATCCGATCACCTGTGCCCCTTCGCCCTGTGGTCCGGCCTTCCCGGTCTCCAGATTGGCAGGTCGTCACTCCTGCGACTACTACGGGCACTCTGTCGCCATAGGGCTCGCGCCCCGCAGGCGATCCCACGTTCGTCTCTGCCATACGTATCGAGCGTGACTTAGGCGCCCCACTCATCTCCTTAAATGCCCTCGCTGGGCATCGCCCCGCACCCCGGAGAATTGCAGCAGGCACCAGTACTGCCTGCCGCAGGGGAGCGGCACCGGTTTCAGGCGTCTTTCCGGCGGGCGTTCTACTTGCGCCTTCCGGAGATTAGGGTTCAGGCAATCCAGCTTTCGCCATATCACGCGGATCCCCCAGCACCCCGTCCCCTACGCCTGGGACCCGGCTGCCGGTTTCCTGGCATGCTATTTTCCCCGCATCCCTTTTCAGGTCCGGGTCAGCCATCAGATCCAGAGACATTCCTCCAATCTCTCCCCGCTGAGCGAGGGATACAGCAGAGCGCCTCGTGGCGCAGACTGGTAGTAGATGACCTGATCGCGGCGGCCGCTGCCCTCCAGCGCGGGCCACAGCTGGGTGAAGATATGCCCGTCACCGATGTCCTGGCCGGGGTGCTCGCGGCGCCACTGGGCCACGTGGTAGGGCACGTGCGGGATCTTCGCGCCGAGGATGAACGACAGCCCGGCTGCCTCGATGTCCTTCCGGTTGGCCTCGCTCACCATCCCCGCGTCGGCGACGACGGTGACCTCAGGCAGGTCGTGCGCGGCCATGAACGCCTCGATCACCGGCAGCATCGTCTTGGTCTCGGCCTTGTTGCCCTCAAACGCCGACACCATCAGCGGGAACCCGGTCGCGTCGGTGAGCAGGCCGATGGTGATCTGCGGCTCCAGCCGCCGCTCCTTGGAGAACCCGCTCTCCCGGAACCCGTCACCCTTATCGATCTCGAAATACAGCGTCGACACGTCGTAAAGGACCAGGCTCGCCCGGCCCAGCCGGGCGTGCGCCGCGCACGCAGCCGACAGCTCCTGCCGGAAGGCGTCCTTCGCATACGCCGGCAGCCGCCGCCTGAGGGTCGCATACGACGGGCCGGCGATCCCGGCCTCCGCCAGCACCCGCAGGCTGTCCAGCTTGCTGACCGGCTCGATGATCCGCGCCGCCACCAGCTGGGCGAACACCTCATCGCCGCCGGCAGCCTGCTCCAGCCCCAGCACCCGCCAGGCACGCGTTAAGGCGTCCAGCAGATGCCCCATCCGCGAGGAGATGACCGGCAGAGGCCCGCCGCCAGCCCGCCCGTCCCTGCCGAAGACGTCCGGGTCCAGTTCCAGCTGCCCGACCGCAATCCGCTGCCGCGCGATCGCTTTCAGTACTTCCAGCTGCGCATCGTCGTGCGCGGAGCCGACATGCTCGATGTCGCGTGACCCCCGCCGTGACGACCACACGATCTGCACCGCGCTCGCGCCCGATGCTGTCCTCACCGTCCGCACATACGCCACCGCGCCAGCCTACGGTCCAGGATTAGTGCGCAAATCCGCTCACCAAAAACCGCTAACCCGCAGGTCAGCGCCCTGGGCCATTCAGTAATCCATCATCGTGAGCGAAGTCAGGTCTTATCGAGGATTGGCGGTAAGAAAAATGACGACGAGGGCAGACCGGGCCCCGTCGTACATTCAGGGGAACCCCTACGGCATCCAGACGGGCAGGCCAAGTCGACTTGGGTCGTCGGCCACGAACGCCACGCTGAACCGGGCTCGGGTCACGGCCACATACAGCGAGCAGCTGGCCAGTTCGCCCATCGGCTTGCCCTTGGTCAGGAAGTCAATAATCCCACCGGTCGGGCCGATCAGGACGCGGTCCCGGCTGAGCCCCTTGGCCACCGCGAAATTCATGAACGGCAGATCGAGTCCCTTGGCGCTGGCCACGCTGTGCCGGAGGCAGAGCGGATCGAAGCGGGCCATGTACTCATCGACGTCTTTCGGGGCGAGAGCAAAGAGGCCGTCGTGGCCGGTGACGATCGAGTTCTCGGAGACGGTCTTACTGAATCCCCAGCTGGCATCAAAGATGCTGTCGGCGAAGTCGGCGATCAACTGGTTCGATCGCCAGGTGACCGAAGCGTCTGCGATCTCCAGAGTCTTGCGCTGGGCGTGCCCGTCGAACCAGGTCTTGATGCTGGTCCCCTTGTACTGCTTGTTCTTGGGGTCCCGGACATTGGTCTGGATGAGGGCCTGCCGGACGTCGCCAACCAGGTGAATATCCATAGGAGAGTCCAATAGTTCGGCTAGGACTTCCAGGTCGTAGCCGTTCAGATCCTGGACCTCGTCGACATGGACTTCGTCGTAGATCCGGCTCAGCCGGTTAAGGACGGCGCCCATGCTGGCCTGATGGGTCTCAAGGGCCAGTTGGGCCAGATGCCGCTTGTAGGCCCGGCCGTCGTCGTCCAGAAACCGCTTCTCACCGATCGTGAACATGCCTGGGTCGCCTTCGAAGTTGAGGCCGCGGAGGCGCCGACCAGGCCAGCGCATTGGCAGGAAGGGACGGACCCAATGGCCGAGCAGGAAGCTGAACCAGCCCATCACTTCGACCTGGGCTTGCAGCGGCCGGTAGCGAGCCAGCCGACTGGATAGCTCTCGCTGATTGTTCTGGGTGTAGGTCAGAACCAGGATCTGACGCTCCTTCGGAGCGGCTCGGCAGTGATCGACGATCGACTGGGTCTTGCGGCCACCGGCCACGGCCAGGGTCAGCCGGTTCATCTCAGCAGCCCGACAGCCTCGGTGATGTAGTCGGGGAAGGCTATCGTCTCGCTGGCATCAAGCACCCTGAGAGCCCACTCAGTCTTGTTATTGGTCATCCAGGTGACCGGCTTGGCCCGATCAGTGATTCCCAGAACCCGCCGGAGCGTCTTGTCGTCGTTAACCGAGCACATCTGCGGTTCAAGGGTCTTGCCCTTGGCCGGATCGCTGACCAGCATGATCCGCTTGCCGGGGACCAGCAAGTGATCAACCTCGCTGAGCACCTCAGCCTGGGAGCGGTCATCGTTGTCCTGAAGGGCAACGGCTTGCCGGTCAAGGCAGGCGCAGAGTTCGAGGGCTCGCTTAAAGGTCAGCCCGCCCATCGAGATGATGTCGATGCCGTCCTCGGAGGGCAGTCGACCAGTTGCGTCTTTGTAGGCACGCTCCAGGGCGATGGTGTCAGATGGACCTTCGACCAGGGCCAGCTTGCGGGCCAGGACCAGCCGCAGGGTGTCGTAGCCAGCCAACTTCCGGAAGTAGGCGGCGGTGTCCTCACCGAGATCCTCCAGCTTGGCGGGGGTCTCGTCATGCAGTAGCACCAGCTTGTCGACGCCCAGCCGGTTGAGGACGAAGGAGCTATGGGTGGTGACGAAGAGCTGCTGGTCATCACTCGCCAAGCCCTCGATACGGGCGATGAGCTTAGTCAGGCTCGTGTGGGAGAGGTGGTTCTCGGGCTCTTCGATCAGGATGAAGGTCGATGTCCCGCTGGTCCGGCTCATAGCCAGGGCCACCTTGATCGCCGCCTGCTGGCCTTGACCGGCCATGGCGAAAGGAATGTCGTCGACCTGGGGGACGATGCCGCTCTCCCAGGAGGCCCGAGCCGACTGATCCATCTGCAGACCGATGGGCCGGTCGTGGAGTGAGGAGTGTTCCTTCGCCAGCCGAGCATTGATCTCGGCCAGGGTGCCCTCGGTCAGCTCCTGCCTGGACTTGCGGTGGGCGATAGCGATCCGAGCCCTCTCCTTGGGGTCGATATTCTCGGCCAGCATCTCCCTGGTGTGGTAGTCGACACCGGAAGTGGAGCGGATCGTCCGGGAGTCGATAAACGAAGCCGCCAGTTCCTTCGGCCGTTGGGTCAGGGGGTTGTCGGCGAAGTCTCGCCAGTCGACCGTGTAGAACTCGACCGGCAGAATGGCCGGCGGGCTGTCCTGAAGGTAGGCCTCGAACTCCTCGGCATACTGATCCGATGGGACGACTCGCAGCCGGACGCCGGGGCACTCCGGTGTCTGGAGGGAGTTGTGAACGCCACGCAAGCGTTGGAACTCATCGCGATCGGCCAGGTAGAGCTCGATAAGGATCTCCGGCAGGGCCACCTGATCATCGGTGCCGTATTTGGCGAAGAACTCTGCCACTCTGGCCTGGTTGAACCAGAAGGGGCTAAGTTCCTCGCTTGCCCAGCGGCCGTTGACCTTACCGGTCAGAGCCAGGGCGACCGCTTCCAGCAGTGTCGACTTCCCCGACTCATTATCCCCAACGATGATGTTCATTCCGGCATTCGGGCTTATATCCAATGTGCCGAATCGCCGATAACCCTTAACAATTATTCGATTGATCATATTGTGCCTTATATTTTCTCACGATCACCACAGAAACGTAAGACTCTCCCGATGCCGGTAGTCAGCCAATTGGGTTCGGAGCCCGCTCTTCCGGCCTGGACCAGGTCGAGCTGGAATCCTGAAAGGGCGGAGATCCGGATGTGTGGGGACCTCCGGGCCTTATAGGAGAGCGTCATGATCGTAGCGGGCAGACCCCGACATCAGGCTTCGCCACGCTGACGCACGAGCTGAGCTACCGTGCTGAGGCTGATCTTGTACCGTGCAGCTAGCTTCGACTGCGATATCCCTTGGTGGTAGGCCGCCCGTAGCGCTTCGATGTCCTGCGGGGTCAGCCGATCAGCAACCCGCCAAGGCTGGCGTGCATTGTACTTTCTGAGTAGATTTTTAATGGAAGATAGACTTATCCCGTATTCTTCTGCTAGAATATGTTTTGGTACTCCTTGCTCAAATCGAACAATGACTGCACATACCTCCTCTTCACCAAGACGATCAGCTATTCGCCGGACCTTCGGCTCCGGCTGTACGGACCTCACGCTCACGCGTTCAATGCCAGCAGCGTCCCGAGCGACCTCCACCTGTAGCTGGTCAGTCAGTTGCTGCAGGTCGCCACAGAGGTCATGGCGGTTGGAGTAAGAGGTGAGAAGGTCCACCGGCAGGACGTGGTTCCCGAGGATATCTGGGAGCCTATTGCTTAGAGTGGCTCGTGCTGGCCTCGGCGGCGTGCGGGCTGGCGCCGGGCCTTGGCCCTGCTGGTCGCTGCGCGGCTGGTGCAGGGCTCGGCGGCGGCGGCGATGATGCCGTCCTCGATGGCACTGATCGGCCGCGCCTATCCCGATCCCGTCCGGCGCGGCCGGACGGTGGCGCTGTGGTCGACGTCCGGGCTGGCCGCCTCGACGTCCGGGCTGGTGCTGGGCGGGCTGCCGGCGCTGGTGTCGTGGCGGCTGATCTTCTTCGTCAACGTTCCGGGCGGACTGGCGGCGCTTGCCCTGCTCGCGCGGTCTGGGCGGTCCCCGCACCACAGCGTGCCGTTCGACTGGGCTGGGCAAGCCGCCTCGGTCCGGGGTGTTCCGGGCTCACGTCCGCTGCTGGCTCGCCTCGGCCGCGACGCACGCTGATCCGCGCCGTGGCCGCGAGCTGCCCGAGGTGCTGCGCAGCCAGTGCCGCAGCTCGGCCTGGCTGACCGGCAGGCCGCTCGGCTGGTCCCATCGCTGCGCAAGATCGGAGTGCCGCGGGCGCAGATCCCATCTGATCCTCAGCCTGGAGCCGGAGGCCGCTGCCTCGCCATCTGGGTCCTCGGCCTGGGACTGGCCGTCTGGGCGCGGATCTACCTCGGCCGGAACTGGGGAATGCCGACGTCCACGAAGGAAGATCCCGAGCTGGTCACATCCGGCCCGTACCGGACGATCCGGCATCCGATTTACACCGGCATCCTGCTGGCGATGATCGGCTCGGCGATCGCCGTCACCGTCTGGTGGCTGATCGCCGTGGCACTGATCGGCGGGTACTTCATCTACAGCGCCTTCGTGGAGGAGGGCAATATGACCAGGCTCTTCCCCTATGCATATCCGGAGTACCAGCAGTCCACGAAAATGCTGATCCCCGTTATCTTCTGAGGACGCGCGGCGCGTGCTGGCTGGATGGGCCGCGGCCGCGCTGCTGGCCGCGCGGCCTGTGTCACTACCCGGAAGCCGCGCGCCAGTCGGCTAGTCGCCGTTGACAACGTGCTACAATAAATACATGTCTGTGAATGTTTCTGTACGGCTGGATGACACGCTGGCTGAGCGGCTGCGTCTGCGGGCGCGGGCGGCAGGGGAGAGCGTGTCGGACCGGCTGCGGCGGTATGCCGAGGAAGGATCTCGCCGTGATGAGTACCCGCTCATCACGTTCCGGGATGGCCCGGCTGGCCGTAGGGCAGCGGTCGTCGGCGGTCCGGACGTGTGGGAGATCGTCATGTGGCTGGAGGATCTCGCCGACGAAGACGACCCGGTACGGGTGCTGGCGGCCGAGCAGGATATCTCGCGCCCGCTTGTCGACGCCGCACTGCGCTATCGGGACGCGTATCCCGAGGAGGTCGAGGCGCGTATCGCACTGCACCGTCATGACACCTCGGCGGCGGACGCACGGTGAAGCTCCTCCTCGACGAGATGTATGCGGCGAAGCTCGCGCAGGCGCTTCGGGATCAGGGCATTGATGCAGTTACCGTAGCCGAGCTCGGGCTGGCAGGAAGGTCGGACGGAGACGTTTTCGCGGCCGCGACCGATGGGGGATATGCGCTGCTCACCGAGAACGTCAGCGACTTCGCCCGGCTCTGCAGCGAGCACGTCGTCGCCGGTCGACATCACTTCGGGGTCCTGATCGCGCTTTCGTCGCGATTCTCGCGACGGCCCGCCGGTTACAGCGCGATCGCGGCTGCCGTTGCCGCGGTAGCTGATGATCGGCTCGATGATCGCCTCGTCTACCTAGAGCACCAGGCGTCAGCTTGGCGCGGCTGACGGCTCGAAGCCGACCCCCCGCCATGGCATACCGATCAGGTCAGTCTGTGCGCTGGTACTCGTCCGGATCTGCCGATGTGAGGGCATTGGCAAAGTTTGCCAACGACGCTAGTCTGAGTCTATGGCCACCATGAACATCTCACTGCCTGACGCGCTAAAGGACTTCGTTGAGGAGCAGGTCGCCGACAAGGGCTACGGCACCAGCAGCGAGTACGTGCGCGAGCTCATCCGCCGGGACCTGCACAAGCAGCAGCTGCGCGGCCTGGTGCTGGACGGCGCCAGCTCCGCCCAGGCCAGGCCTGCTGACGCTGCGTACTTCGAGGGGCTGCGCGAGGGCATCCGCAAGCGGGCGAGCGGGTGAGTCAAGAGCCGGTCATTCCCCGTGTCCTGGCCGTCCACGATGTCGAGGACGCGGTCGCGTACTACCTCAAGGAGGATGCACAGGACGCCGCGGTTGCCTTCGTTGATGCGTTCGAAGACGCTTATGCGGTCGTCGGCGCGCATCCTGCTGTCGGATCGTCCCGGTATGCGATCGATCTGGAGATACCCGGGCTCCGCAGCTGGGCGCTGCCGCGGTTCCCGTACGTGATCTTCTACGTCGAGCGTGACGATGACATCGATGTCTGGCGTGTGCTTCACGGCGGACGCGACATCCCGGCCCTCCTCCAAGACCCCGGCTCTGCGAGAGGGTGACACCCTGCCCGCCGACCGCTCGTGCCGCCGAGAGCCTGGGCTTGGCGATCTTGCCGGCGTGAGGATGTCACCGCGCGATGCGGCATGCTTGTCCGGTGGTTGACGACTCGATGATCGTGACGCACGACGAGCCTGCGGCTCGTGCTCGGACGGGCGCTGCTGATCCCGCTCGCCGAGCAGGGACTCCTTATGTGGGAGTGGGCCGACCCGGCTCTTCGAGCCGGAGATGGTGCTGTCGGCCACCGCAGCTCGGATGTCGGGCGAGGGGCAAGGATCGTGTGGGTTGACGGCGACTACGGCGAGGCGGTTCGTCGGGCCGCGGCAGTTGCGAGCGGTCAAGACGGCCGGGCTCTCGTGCAGGCCACCGGCTGGGCCGGCTACCAGCAGGTCCCCGGCCTGGATCGTGGAGGGCTACCAGACCCTGCCGGAAGTGATCGACGCCCAGCTCTCCTGCACAGCACCGAAGGACGAAAGCCATGACCCGAATTTTGCGCATTAACCGCGACCGCCTCTGGGCATCCCTGACGGAGCTCAAGCAGATCGGCGCGTACGACGACGAGGCCACTGGGCTGCGCGGAGTCCGGCGCCTGGCGCTGACCGACGCCGACGCCGAAGCCCGACGCCGCTGTGTGGGCTGGATGCTCGAGGCCGGGCTTGAGGTGCGAATCGACCGCATAGGCAACGTCTACGGCACCCGCCCGGGCCGCGACCGTTCCCTGCCGTGCGTGCTGATGGGCTCCCACATCGACACCGTCGCCACCGGCGGAGCCTTCGACGGCACCCTCGGCGTGCTCGGCGGCATCGAGGTGATGCGCACACTCAACGACGCTGGTGCCGAGACCCTGCGCGACATCGAGGTCGGGTTCTTCACCGAGGAGGAGGGCGTCCGGTTCGGCACCGACATGCTCGGCTCGGCCGTGACTGCCGGGCGTATCCCGCTTGACCACGCCCTCAAGCTCACCGACCAGGACGGCAAAACGGTTTTGGACGAGCTCGTCCGGATCGCCTTCGACGGCGATGCCCACGAGCGGCGCCCCATCCCGCACGCCTACATTGAGTGCCACATCGAGCAAGGTCCCATCCTCGCCGGAGCGGGCGTCGACATCGGCATCGTCGAGGGCGTGCAGTCCATCTCCTGGCAGCGGCTCATCATCCGGGGCGAAGCCGCCCACGCCGGCACCACTCCCATCGCATCCCGGCACGACGCCGGCCTGGTCGCAGCGTCCGTCGTGGTCATGGCCCGGCAGATGTGCGATAGCGGCGAATTCGGGCAGCTTCGCGCCACTGTCGGGAATTTCGACCTCGGCGTCGGGCAAACCAATGTGGTCCCCCACCAGGCCACGCTGACCATCGACCTGCGCAGCCCTGCCGACGACCTGATGACGGCGGCCGAGCAGCACCTCGCCGCCTACGTCGACGAACTCGCCGCCCGGCACGGCGTTGACGTCACCTGGGAGCGCATGGCCAAGACAGCCGTCGTGCTGTTCGACCCCTCCATCCAGGACCTGCTCGCCGCCACGGCTGAGGATCTCGGACTGCCGTCCGTGCGCGTCATGTCAGGCGCTGGCCACGATGCTCAGGAGATCGCCGCGATTTGCCCCGCCGCTATGGTGTTCGTGGCCGGGGAGAACGGCGGCGTCAGCCACACCCCGCGCGAATACTCGAGTCCTGAAGCCTGCGGCAACGGCGTCGACGTGCTGGCCAACGCGATTCTGCGACTGGCCGACCAGGCATGACCGCGCAGACAGCGTGTGCGGCGGGCCGTTCTCCCGGCGGTCACGACCCGTCATAGAGCCGGTTGAGTCTGACGATCTGGACGGACGGGTCGGTTGCCGCGCGTCACGATGGTGCGTCAGGTAGGAGGCTTAGTCGCCGCGATCAAGGACACTCGTAGTGCCGGGCGTGCCGGTCGCGCAGGACGTTCTTCTGGATCTTTCCGGTGGAAGTCTTGGGCAGCTCGCCGGTGACGATGATCGACTTGGGTACCTTGTAGCCGTCCAGCCGCGACTTCAGGCTGGCGATCAGCGCGGCCTCATCGATGCTCTCACCGGGCTTGGGTACCACGATCGCGGTGATCGCCTCGGTCCAGCGGTCGTGCGGCAGGCCGACAACGACGGCCTCGGCGATGCGCGGGTCGGCGGCATAGATGGCCTTCTCCACCTCGATGGAAGCTACGTTCTCGCCGCCGGTCTTGATCACGTCCTTGTACCGGTCGGCGAACCACAGCACCCCGTCGTCGCCAAACCAGCCGACGTCTCCGGAGTGGAACCAGCCGTGGGCGAATGCCGTTTCGGTCGCGTCGGAGTCACGCAGGTAGCCCGCCATGGTCGACGGTCCCCGGTAGACGATCTCGCCGCGCTCTCCTGGCGGTAGCAGCCTCCCATCGGGTCCCATAATCGCGACCTGCACGCCGGTCAGCGGGGTACCGACCGCGCCGAGGTGGCTGAGCTGGTGCTCAGGCCTGAACAGGGTGGTAATCGGGCTCATCTCAGTCTGGCCGAACAGCAGCGCGAAGTCGCAGCCGAACTCGGTCAGGCACCGCCGGATCAACTCGTCCGGCATCGGCGCCATCGCGTAGACCGCGCGCCGCAGGCTGGAGACATCCCGGCGGGCGAAGTCGGGGTGATCGAGCGCCGCCCGGTACATCATCGGCAGCCCGAACACTTGCGTGATCTGGTCACGCTCGATGGTCTCCAGGAACACCGCCGGGTCGAAGCCGCGCAGCACGTAGATCGTGGCGCCGACCATGATCGCCGGCGTGCAGAACGCGTTCAGCTGTGCGGTGTGGAACATCGGCATCATCGCGGCGAACCGGTCCTCGGCCCGCCAGCCCGAATCCAGCGCCGCCGACATCGACTCAAGATAGATCGCCTTGTGCGTTCCCATGACGCCTTTCGGGAACGAGGTGGTGCCCGAGGTATACAGGTACGACAGCGGATCGTCGTCCGCCACATAGCATTCGGGCTCGGCTGGGCTGGAACTTGCCAGCGCCTCGATCGTGGTCCAGGCCCGGTCAGCCGGCTCGGCCGCGTATCGCGCGCCCAGCCCCGGCAGCACGATCACGTCGGCGACGTCGGTGCACTTGGCGATCGCGTCCTGCATGGCACCCGCGAGCTGGGTCTCCACCGCGAGGCCGCGGGCACGAGCGTGGTCCAGCACATACGCGACCTCGTCGGACCGCCAGCCGAGGTTGACCGGGACGCACACCACGCCGAGCCTGGCGCACGCGTAGTAGATGGCGAGGAACTCGGCACTATTTCCCGACGCCAGCCCGAGCGCGTCGCCGCGGCCGTATCCGAGCCCGGACAGTCCATTCGCAAGACGTTTCACCCACCCGTTGAACTCGGCGTAGGTCCAGCGTCGGCCGCCGTCCACGATGGCGAGCTGACCGGGGCGCGCCGCGGCCGACCGGGTGAGTGAGTCGCCGACGTTGATGCGGCCGATGAGATTGCGGGACAGGTCCATGGTGACTCCTTAATCCGCTATCCGCGGCTAGTAGGACCGGGGCAGCCGCAGGCTGTGCTGGGCGACGTAGTTGAGGATCATCTCGCGGTTCACCGGCGCGATGCGGAGCAGCCGGGCGATGCCCCAGAGCGGGATGAGGCCGTATTCGGCGCTCATGCCGTTGCCGCCATGGGTCTGGATGGCCGCGTCGACCGCCGCGAGCGCTGCCTCGGCCGCGGCGTACTTGGCCATGTTGGCTGCTTCACCCGCCGGCTGACCGTGATCGTGCAGCCATGCGGCCCTGGCGGTGAGCAGCGCCGCCGCCTCCACCTCGATCAGGGCCTTCGCCAGTGCGTGCGCGACGCCCTGGTGAGCGCCGATCGGTGTGTCCCAGACCTGCCGGGTGCGGGCGTACTGGGCGCCGCGCGCGAGTGCGTGGCGGCCGATGCCGACGCACAAAGCGGCGCCGGTGATCCGCTCCGGGTTCAGCCCGTGGAACACCTGGGCGAATCCCTCGTGCTCGGCGCCGAGCAGGTCACCGGCGCCCATCTGCACGTCGGAGAAGAACACGGTGAACTGCTTCTCTGGCATCATCGCCGCGACCGGCAGTGGCTGCAGCGTCAGACCGGGCGCGTCGGTTGGCACGATGAACAGCGACAGCAGCCCGTCGCCAGTCGTCCCGACGGTGCCGGACCGGGTGACGACGAGGATCGCCGCGGCTTCGTCAGCCCCAGAGATGTAGTACTTGGTGCCGTTCAGCAGCCACTGGTCGCCATCGCGGCGCGCGGTCGTGGCGAGCTGGTGCGAGTTAGAGCCCGCATCCGGCTCGGTGATCGCGAATGCCATCTTGATGCTGCCGTCGGCCAGCGCCGGCAGCCAGCGCGCGCGCTGCTCGCCGGTCCCGTACCGGGCGATCATCTCACCGCAGATGGCGCTGGAGACCAGCAGCAGCAGCAACGGGCAGCCTTCGGCTGCTGTCTGCTCGACCACGATGGCGAGCTCGGCAAGTCCCGCGCCGCCGCCGCCGAACTCCTCGGGCATGTTGATGCCGACGAAGCCCTGCTTGCTGAGCGCCTGCCACAGCTCGGTGGTGGGCTCGCGGCGCTGCGCCCGCTCGTTGAAGTAGGTGCCGCCGAACGATCGGGTCACCGCGCTGACCGTGGTGCGCAGCTGCTCGTGCTCCGCGCTGTCGGAGAAGTCCACCTCGGCTACCCGCCCGTCCCGGTCAGCACGCGTTCCGCCGCGTCGGCGATGAGTGTCTCCAGCCGCTGCGCGGCCAGCCCGCTGCGATAGCGCAGCACCGACTGGATGGTGCCGATGGCCGCGTGCACCCGGGCCCGCAGTTCCGCGTCAGTCGCACCGGGGTGCAGCGCGGTGAGCTGGTGCACCCACTCTTCCAGGTAAAGCCGCTGCTTGCGGCGCAGCCGCCGGCGGTCCTCGTCCGGCAGGTTGGCGATCTCGTGGTAGTACACCTGCGCCACGTCGCGGTCGTCGATCACGAACCGGAGCTGGCCCGCTATCAGCCTGCGCAGTGCGGTGAGCGGGTCGGGCTCGTTCTCGGCGATAGCCGCCGCGCCGGCGGCGAGGTCGTCGATGACGCGCTCGAACATGGTGACCAGCACGTCGGACTTGCCGTCGAAATGCCGGTAGATCGCCGACCCGGTGATGCCCGCCGCGGCCCCGATATCGGTCATCCCGACGTCGTGGTAGCCGCGCTGCGCCACCAGGCCGGCCGCGGCTTCCAGGATGCGCTCGCGCCGGTCCGGGTCCCGCCGGCGGGCGGGCACGGCACCGGTCACGGCCGCTCCTGACGTTGCCCGGCACCGGCCGGATCCGGCAGGAACCGGGCCGGCACGTCGGCCAGCCGGGACCGGACATACTCGCCGAGCCCCTTGGCTTGCGGGTCGGGGCGGGTGGACGCGGCGACCCCGGCGCCGAGCAGCCCAGCGATGACGAAGTTCAGCGCGGACAGGTTCGGCAGCTCGTAGCGGGCGATCTCGAGCCCGGCGGCCTCGGGCAGCAGTTCGCGGAGCCGGCCGACGGTCAGGTAGTCGCGCAACCACGGGTAGGCGGCCGGGTCGCGTGCCCACAGGCCGACGTTGGCGTTCCCGCCCTTGTCGCCCGAGCGGGCACCGCACGCCAGCCCGAGCGGCACCCGGCGAGTCTGGCCGGCCTCGGCCGGGCCGCCCGCTTTGTCGGCCGTCGCTGCGCTCACCGGTTCGCCAGCTGGCCAGCGGGCCGGACCGGGCGGCGTGGGCGCGATCGATCTGGTGCTGCCGTCGGGCAGCACGACGGCGTGGTCTGCCAGTTCCGCGGGCATCAATGCTGGCCAGTACACCCCGAACTCTGTCTCAGCGGTGGGCGGCGAGGTGGTGTGGAAACCGGCGTAGCCGCCCAGCGCGAGCTCCATCGTGGCGTTGGAGAACCGCCGGCCTACCTTGCGCCGGTCGGCGTCCTTGACCGTGATCCGCAGGTGCGCGGTCGCCTGCTCGTTGGCCGGCGCGTCCGGCGTGTCGTACCGCAGCAGCCGCACGTCGACATCCTCGAACTGGTCCTCGCCGCCGAGCACGCCGAATAGCTCCTGCCGGGCCCAGGCGGCCTTCTCCTCGATGTCCAGGCCGGTGAGCACCAGCGTCATCGTGTTGCGGAACCCGCCGATCAGGTTCATCGCCACCTTGGCGGACGGCGGCGGCGGGCTGCCCCTGGTGCCGGAGATCAGTACCCGGTCCGGGCCTTGCTGACTGAGCCGGGCGGTGTCGAAGTGCGCGATCACGTCGGGGTTGGCGTAGGCCGGATCGCCGATCTCATACAGCAGCTGCGCGGTGACGGTTCCGGTCGAGACCAGGCCGCCGGTGCCCGGGTGCTTGGTGATGACCGCGCTGCCGTCGGCGGCGACCTCGGCGATCGGGAAGCCGGGGTAGCGGCGGTCGGTGATCTCGGCGAGGAACGCGTAGTTCCCGCCGGTCGCCTGCGGACCGCACTCGATGACATGGCCGGCCAGCACCGCGCCCGCGAGGGCGTCGAAGTCGTCCCGCTGCCAGCCGTGCCACCAGGCGGCTGGCCCGGTCACCAGGGAGGCATCGGTGACCCGCGGGCAGACGACGATGTCCGCGCCGGCCGCGAGCGCCGCGGTGATGCCCCAGCCGCCCAGGTAGGCGTTGGCGGTGAGCGGCCGGGAGGCGGCCGCGCTGAGCGGCTGGCCGGTATCCATGTGGGCGAGCGGGTGCCCGGCTGCCTGCAGCTCGTCCAGCCGGGGGAGCACGTCGTCGCCGGTGACGTAGGCGATCTTCGGATGCAGGCCGAGCCGCCCGGCGAGGTCCGCAAGCTGGCCGGCCAGGCCGGCCGGGTTCAGCCCGCCCGCGTTGTTCACGACCTTGATGCCGCGGTCCAGGCAGGTGCCGAGCACCTGCTCAAGCTGGCCCAGCACGGTGCGGGCGTAGCCGGCCGACGGATCTTTCTGCCGGGCCTTCCACAGGATGAGCATGGTGAGCTCGGCGAGATAGTCGCCGGTCAGCACGTCGATCGGGCCGCCCTCGACCATCTCGCGGGTAGCCGCGTCCCGGTCGCCGTAGAACCCGGACGAATTGCCGATGCGCACTGGCCTGGTCATGACCCGCCCCGATCTGCTGACTGGCCCGGCGGCAGGCCCGTTCCCTGAGCAGCGGGTGGGCGGCCGGGACCGGGCGCGCCGGCGAACGCCTGGGCGATGGAAATCCAGCGTCGAGCCGCGTCGCCGGTGGCCGCCAGCGCCGTGTCGGCGGGGTTGCGCCGCTGGGTGACGACAAGGCAGAAGTCCACAGCGGGTGCGCGGACCACGTCGGAGGCGTCCGACGGGCCCCAGGTCCAGGTGCCGCCGTCGGGTGCGGTCAGCTCGATCCGGATCGGCGCGTCCGGCGGCGGCAGCCCGCGCAGCGCGTGGCTGAAGCCGATGGTGCGCACGCCGATGTGCGCGATGTGGCGGAGCCGGGCGCTGGCCGCCCGGTCGATGCCGAGCGCGTCCGCGACGTCCTGACCGTGCGCCCAGGTTTCCATCAGCCGGGCAGTGACCGACGACGCGGCGCTCATGTCCGGTCCGTACCACGGCAGCCGGCGACCGGGCTCGACCGCGGCGAAACCGTCGATGAGCGCGCGTCGCGCCGCGGTGAGCCAGGCCCGCAACTGCGGCCCCGGTATCTCCCGGTGACGTGCGGCGACCTCGTCCGGGAAGCCGGGGCCGACGGCGGCCAGCTCCGCGGCCTGCGCCCGGAACCGGCCGGGATCGGTCGCGGCCAGCAGTGCCGCCTCGTCGAAGAACGCCAGGTGCGAGACCTGGTCGGCGATGCACCAGCCCTGCGCGGGGGTGGGCAGCAGGTAATCCGCCGGGCTTAGCCGGGAGAGCATCACGTCGAAGGCCGCGGACTCGGCGTCCAGGTCGGCGAGCAGCGCCGCCATATCGGCGGGCATCAGCGGCCGGTCCAGACGGGCTGGCGCTTGTCCCGGAACGCGGCCGGTCCCTCTTGCGCGTCCTCGCTCAGGTACACCGGTGCCCAGATCCGCTCTGCCTCGTCGAACACCTCCGGCCTGGACAGGTACACCGTCTTCTTGGCGGCCCTGACCGACAGCGGCGCGTTGGCGGCGATGCGCTGCGCCAGCGCCTGCGCCCGCTCGCGCAGCAGGCCGGCCGGGACTACGTCATTGACGAATCCGACCTCGTGGGCTCGCAGCGCGGTGATCGGTTCCCCGGTGAGCAGGATCTGCATCGCGACCTTGGGCGGGATCAGCCACGACAGCTGGGCGGCCCAGGGCGCGCCGCGGCCGACCTTGGCCTCGCTGATCGCGAATGTCGCGTGCTCAGCCGCGATCACCAGGTCGCAGCACTGTGCGAGCAGGAAGCCGCCAGCCCAGGCGATCCCGTTCACCGCGGCGATGACCGGCTTGCCGAGCTGTATGTTGCGCCCGAACTGCGGCACGAAGTCCGGCGGCGGCACGCGCAGCGCGGTGTCCGCCATCTCCTTCAGGTCGCCGCCGGCGCAGAATGCCTTATCCCCGGCGCCGGTCAGGACCATGACCTTCGCGTCGTCGTCGGCATCGAACCGGCGCGCGCCGGCGAACAGCCCCTCGCGCACGGCCGCGTTGAGCGCATTGCGCGCCTGCGGGCGCTGGATGGTGAGCCAGGCGACGCCGCCCTCGAGTTCGTAGCTGACTGCCCCGGTCATCGTGCCGCTGCCTCCCGCGTCCCGTCGGCTGCCTGCGTCCCGTCCGCTGCCTGCGTCTCGCCCTCCGTCTGCGTCCCGCCCTCCGCCTGCACCGCTCGGCTTCGGGTAACGGGCTCGTACCCGCCGGCGGACTCACGTACGACCGCGAGCACGGCGCCGGCGTCGACCTGGTCGCCGACGGCTACCCGGAGCTCGGCCAGTTCCCCGGCGGCCGGGGCGCTGATGGCGTGCTCCATCTTCATTGCCTCGAGCGAGACGATCACCTGGCCGGGCGTTACCCGATCTCCGGGCGCGGCGCCGATGCGGACGACCGTGCCGGGCATCGGAGCGACGAGCGATCCCTGCACGGCGGCGGAGGCGGGCTCGGCGAAGCGCGGATCCTCGATCAGCACGCTGTGCCCGAGTGCGCTGTCGATGTAGTGGACATCGCCACTACGGCACACCGTGATCACCCGGCGCACGCCGCCGATGTCCAGGTCGGCCTCGCCGGGGGTGAGCGAGCAGATGCGCACCGGCGGCAGCTGCTCGCCGCCGGCCTCGGCCCGCACCTGCGCGCCGTCAATACGGTAGCGGACCGGCCGGCCGCCGAAGCTCGCCTGCTGCGGCGCCGACGGGCTGTTGCGCCAGCCGGACGGGAACGTCCCAAGGGCCGTCGCATCCCGGCGGCGCAGAGCCTGCCCGGTGAGCGCGGCGGCCAGCAGGTGTGCCGCCGGGGGCTGGCCGGCCGGCGTTAGTGCCGCGGGCGGATGCCGGGTCAGGAAGCCGGTGTCGATAGCGCCGGCCGCGAACTCCGGATGGCGCAGCACGGCGACCAGCAGGTCGCGGTTGGTGGTGACGCCATGGATGGTCGCCTGGTCCAGTGCGCTCGCCAGCGCCCGGCGGGCACTGTCCCGGCTCGGCGCGTGCGCGATGACCTTGGCCAGCATCGAGTCATAGTGGATGCTGACGCTGCTGCCGGCGGCATAGCCCGCGTCAACCCTGATCGCTGCCGTGCCAGCCGGGCCCGGGCCCGGGCCCGCTGGGATCTCGAGCGCGTCGATCACGCCGCTGACCGGGAGGTAGCCGGCCGCGGCGTCTTCGGCGTACAGCCGCGCCTCGATCGCGTGCCCGGTGATCACGGCGTTGCGCGCGTGCCGGGGGACCGGCTCGCCCTGCGCGATCCGCAGCTGCAGTTCCACCAGGTCGAGCCCGGTGATCAGCTCTGTGACCGGGTGCTCGACTTGCAGCCTGGTATTCACCTCGAGGAAGTAGAACTTCCCGGCCGGATCCAGCACGAACTCCACCGTGCCCGCGCCGGTGTAGCCGATTGCCTGGCCGGCGGTGACCGCGGCCGCCGACAGCCGGGCACGCAGGCCGGCATCGACCGCAGGGGACGGCGCCTCCTCGATGATCTTCTGGTACCTGCGCTGGATCGAGCATTCCCGCTCGAACAGCGCGATCACGGTGCCGTGCTCGTCGCCGAGAATCTGCACCTCGACGTGACGCGGATTCTCGATGAATCGCTCGATGAACACGGTGCCGTCGCCGAATGCGGACGCGGCCTCGCGCTGGGCGCTTGCCACCGCGGCGGACAGGTCGGCCGGTCCGGTCACGGTCCGCATTCCCCGGCCGCCGCCGCTGAACGCGGCCTTCACCAGGACCGGGTAGCCGATGCGGGCCACCCGGTCGGCGAGGTCCCGCTCGGACCCGGCTGACCCGGCACTGACCGTGACGCCGGGTAGTACCGGGACGCCGGCCCGCGTCATCAGCTCCTTCGCCGCGATCTTGGAGCCCATGGCCGCGATGGCGGCTGGCCGCGGGCCGGTGAACGTCAGGCCGGCCTGCGCGCACGCGGCGGCGAAGGCGGCGTTCTCCGACAGGAATCCGTAGCCGGGGTGGATCGCGTCGGCTCCCGTCGCCCGCGCAGCGGCGATGACCGCCTCCCCGTTCAGGTAGGTGTCGGCGGGCGCTGCACCGGGCAGCCGGACCGATTCACCGGCCTCGCGTACGTACGGCAGCCCGGCGTCGGGGTCGGAGTACACCGCGACAGTGGCGATGTCCATCGCGCGCGCGCTGCGGATGACGCGGGCCGCGATCTCTGCCCGGTTGGCGACGAGCAGCTTGCGGATCGGCACGGCCATCACATCCGGAACACGCCGAAGCCGCGGCGGCCCCGGACCGGGGCCGAATGGGCGGCCGACAGCGCGATGCCGAGCACTGTCCTGGTGTCGCGCGGGTCGATCACGCCGTCGTCATACAGCCGGGCGGTTACGAAGAACGCGTGCGACTCCCGGTCGATCTGATCCTCGATCGCCGCCCTCCTGCGGTCGTCTGCGGCAGCGTCGAACTCGGTGCCACGGGCCTGGGCGGACTCGCGGGCCACGATGGACAGCACCCCGGCCAGCTGCTGCGCGCCCATGACGGCGAGCTTGGCGTTGGGCCAGGCGAACAAGAAGCGGGGGTCGTAGGCGCGTCCGGACATGCCGTAGTTGCCAGCCCCGAACGAGGCGCTCATGTTGAGCGTGATGTGCGGCACCGCGGAGTTGGTGACAGCGTTGATCATCTTTGCGCCGTCCTTGATGATGCCGCCTTGCTCGTAGGCGGCGCCGACCATGTAGCCAGTGGTGTTCTGCAGGAACACCAGCGGGATGTCGGACTGGTTGGCCAGCAGGATGAACTCGCTCGCCTTCTTGGCCTCCTCGCTGAACAGCACGCCGCGGGCATTGGCGAGGATCCCGGCGCTGTAGCCGTGGATCGAGCCCCAGCCGGTCACCAGGCTGGTGCCGTAGCGTTCCTTGTACTCGCTGAATTCCGAGCCGTCGAGCACGCGGGCCAGCACCTCGCGCGGGTCGAACGGGACGCGCGTGTCGGCGGACGCGATGCCCAGCAACTCGTCGCGGTCATACAGCGGCTCGGCGAACGCCGCCGCCGGGGCCGGGCCGAGCTTGCGCCAGTGCAGGTCCGCCACGATCTGACGGCCGATCCGGATGCAGTCCTGCTCGTCGACCGCGAAGTAGTCGCCAAGTCCGGAGACCCTGGTGTGCATGTCCGCCCCGCCGAGCGACTCGTCGTCGGAGTCCTCGCCGGTCGCCATCTTTACCAGCGGCGGCCCGCCGAGGAAGACCTTGGCCCGGTTGTCGATCAGCACGGCGTAGTCGCACATGCCGGGCACGTAGGCGCCGCCCGCGGTCGAGTTCCCGAAAACCAGCGCGAGCGTCGGGATGCCCATCGCGGACAGTTCGGTCAGGTCGTGGAAGATCTTCCCGGCGGGCACGAAGATGTCCGCCTGAGTGGGCAGGTCGGCGCCGCCCGACTCGACCAGGTTAATCACCGGCAGCCGGTTGCGCCGGGCGATCTCCAGCGCGCGCAGGTTCTTCCGCAGCGTGTACGGGTTCATCGCGCCGCCGCGGACCGTCGGGTCGTGCGCGATTAGCACGCACTCCACCCCTGACACCACGCCGATGCAAGTGATGATGCTGCCGCCGACCGAGAATCCGGTGCCCCAAGCGGCCAGCCCGGACAGCTCAAGCAGCGGCGAGTCCCTGTCGACCAGCAATTCGAGCCGCTCCCTGGCCAGCATCTTGCCGCGGGCGT
>JAJYUU010000099.1 GCA_021792405.1 Actinomycetes bacterium | reverse complement strand
GACCGGGTTCCGGCGGCGCGGCCACCGCTCGTTCTGCCTGGCCGGGCGCCGGCGCTGGCGGCGGCGCGGCGGCTGCGGCAGCGGCCTCGCCGATGACAGCGATCGGGGTGCCGATCGGGACCGATGCTCCCTCCTGGACGAGGATGCGGGTGAGCACCCCCTCGTCGTAGGCCTCCATCTCCATGGCGGCCTTGTCGGTCTCGATCACCGCCAGCACGTCGCCCTTGCGGACCTGATCGCCTTCGTGCTTGACCCACTGGCTGAGGACGCCTTCCTCCATGGTGTCCGAGAGCCGGGGCATGAGGACGTCAGGCATCAGTTCCCCTCAAGGGTCTGGCGGATGACCCGGGTGATGGCGCCGGCGTCGGGCAGGGCGGCGAGCTCGAGCGGCTTGGCGTAGGGCAGCGGCACCTCGGCGGCGGCGACCCGCCGGACCGGGGCGTCGAGGTAGTCGAACGCGCCCTCGGCGATGGTGGCGGCGATTTCCGCGCCGGTGCCGTAGCTGAGCCAGTCATCCTCGACGACCACCGCCCGGCTGGTCTTGCGGACCGAGGCGCATACGGTCTCCCGGTCCAGCGGGCGCAGGCTGCGCAGGTCGATGACCTCGGCGGAGATCGCGTCGTCTTCCAGCCGGCGGGCCACGTCGAGCGCGATCACCGCGGCGCGCGAGTAGCCGACGACCGTGATGTCGCGGCCCGGCTTGAGGACGGCGGCGCGGCCGATCTCCGCGACGTGCTCGCCGTCGGGCACCTCCCCCTTGGTGTTGTACAGGGCCAGGTTCTCCAGCACGATGACCGGGTCGTCGTCGCGGATCGCGGCGGCCAGCAGGCCCTTGGCGTCGGCGCAGGTGGCCGGGGCGAGGACCTTCAGCCCGGGCACGTGGGCGTAGAAGACTTCCAGGTTCTGCGAGTGGGTGGCCGACAGCTGCTGGCCGCCGCCGCCGGGGGTGCGGATGACCATGGGCACGCTGAGCTGGCCGCCGGACAGCGACCGGAGCTTGGCGGCGTTGTTGACGATCTGGTCGATCGCCAGCAGGCTGAAGTTGATCGTCATGATCTCCACCACCGGCCGCAGCCCCATCATCGCCGCCCCGATGGCGACGCCGGTGAACCCTTCCTCGCAGATCGGGGTGTCGCGCACCCTGCGCGGGCCGAACTCGGCGAGCAGCCCGGCGGTGATCTTGTAGGATCCCTCGAACACGCCGATCTCCTCGCCGATCAGGAACACGTTCTCGTCGCGGAGCAGCTCGGCGCGCAGCGTGTCGTGCAGGGCCTGCCGGTAGCTGATCACCGTCATGCCGGGCCTCCGACGCTGCCGGGGCCCGGGCCGGCGGCCGGGCCTGGCGCTGCCACGGGGTCGCCGGGCAGGCCGCGGTACATGCTGGCGGCCGGGGTGGCGTACACGTGGTCGAACAGGGCGGCGCCCTCGGGCGGCGGGCTGGCATCGGCGAAATCCACGGCCGCGGCGACCGCCATGTCCGCCTCGGAGTCGATCTCGGCGGCGGTCTCCTCGTCGAGGACCCCGGCGGTGATGAGGCGGTGCCGGAAGGCGGGCAGCGGGTCTTCCCGGCGCAGCCGCTCGGTTTCCTCGGCCGTCCGGTACCGGGCGGGGTCGACCACCGAGTGGCCGCGCAGCCGGTAGCTGACCGTCTCCAGCAGCGTGGGCTGGCGCTCCATGCGGGCACAGTCGAGGGCGGCGCGGGCAGCATCGCGGACGGCGAGCACGTCATTGCCATCCACCCGCTGCCCGGGCATCCGGTAGGCGCAGCCCCGCTTCCACAGTTCCGGCTCGGCCGCGGCTGCCTCGACCGGGGTACCCATGCCCAGCTGGTTGTTGACGATCACGTACACGACCGGCAGGCGCCACAGCGCGGCCAGGTTCAGCGACTCGTGGAACGCGCCGATATTCGTGGTGGCATCACCCAGCAGGCACATCACGGCGGGCGCGTCCGGTGCCGGCCCGCCGCGGTAGGCCAGGGCAAACGCCGCGCCGGTCGCCAGCGGGACCTGGCCGCCCACGATGCCGTACCCGCCCATCAGGCGGATCTGCGAGTCGAACAGGTGCATCGACCCGCCCCGGCCGCGCGACAGCCCGGCTTCGCGGCCGAACAGTTCGGCCATCACCCGGCCCGGATCGGCGCCGCGGGCCAGCGCGTACCCGTGCTCCCGGTAGGTGGCGAAAAGGAAGTCCTCGGCGTGCAGCGCGGCCGTCAGGCCAGCCACGGTGGCTTCCTCGCCTAGGTTGAGATGGCAGTAGCCGCCGATCTTGGCCCGGGTGTACATCTCGGCAGCGCGCAACTCGAATGCCCGGATCAGGGCCATCTGCCGGTAGTACTCCCGCAGCACCGCGGGGTCCTCGCGGGCCAGGTCCTCACCTGCCGGGTCGGCCATGTCGGCGTGCCTCCCTTTAGTCCCCAGGGCTAGTGTCCTGCAGGATGAACCGCCCGGAGCCGGCGTGGCAGCGGGGGCACCGCGCTGGCGGGTGCTGGCCGCGGGCGCCCTCACCGCAGACCTGGCATGCCCATTCGGTGGTCAGCAGCGCCACCACGTCACCGCGGCTGACGATCCCGGCCAGCCGCTGCCCGCTGGTCACCGGCACCCGCCGGATCCGCCGCTCGACCAGCAGGTGCCGGACGTCGTCCACGTCGGTGTCCTCGCTGACGCTGATTACCGAGCCGGTCATCACCTCGCCCGCCGTCTCCCCCTCGCGGACGAGCAGGTCGTACTCGCTGACCAGGCCGATCACCGCGCCGCTGGCATCGGTCACCGGGACGCCGCTGATCCTGTTGTCCCGCAGCAGGCCCGCGATGACCGGAACCGGCGTGTCCGGGGTGACGGTGACCACCCGGGTGGTCATGATCTCGCTGACTTTCACGGCTGGATCTGGCTCAGGTCAGGCGCCGGCAAGCCGAGGGCGGAGAACGCCTCGCGGATCATCTGACAGGCGAACCCCCACTCGTTGTCGTACCAGCTCATGACCTTGACCAGGGTCCGGTCCACCACCCTGGTCAAGGCCGCGTCCACCACCGAGGCTCGCGGGTCGCCGATGATGTCGGCGGAGACCACCGGGTCCTCGGCGACCCCGAGGATGCCGCGGTACCGGTCGCTGGCCGCCTCGTCCCGGAAGGCGCCGTTCACTTCGTCGCGGGTGACCGACCGGGCGGTGACAGCCACCACGTCCGCGATGGACCCGACCGGAATCGGCACCCGGATCGCGACCCCGTCAAACCGGCCGGCCAGGGCGGGCAGCGCCTCGGTGGTCGCGAGCGCGGCCCCGGTGGAGGCCGGCAGCATGTTGGCCGCGCCAGCCCGGCCGCGCCGGAAGTCCCTGGCGGGCCCGTCGATGAGCTGCTGGGAGGAGGTGTAGGCGTGGACGGTGGTCATGATCGCCTGCCGGATGCCGAACCGGCGTTCCAGCACCTCGGCGACCGGGGTGATGCAGTTGGTGGTGCAACTCGCGCAGGACACCACCTGCTCCTCTGGCGGCGCCTGGTTCACGCCGTGCACCACGGTGGCCACCGTCTCGGTGCGGGCGGGCGCCGAGAGAATCACCCGCCGGGCCCCGGCGTTCAGGTGCTTCTTCAGGTCTTCCTCGCGGCGGAACGCGCCGGTGCATTCCAGCACCAGGTCGACGCTGAGATCCCGCCATGGCAGTCCGGCAGGGTCGCGCATGGCGAGCACCGGGATTTTCCGGCCGCCGACGACCAGGGCGTCACCGTCTGCGGTGACGGCCGTGTGCCAGCGGCCGTAGACGGTGTCGTAGCGCAGCAGGTAGGCCAGGTTGTCCGCCGGTATGAGGTCGTTGACCGCCACCACCTCCGCGCCGTCCGCCTGCTCGATGATCTTCAGCGCCGCGCGTCCGATGCGGCCCAGGCCATTGATCGCGATGCTGGCCATGGCACCTCCCTGCGATGTTCCTTCGCGCCTCAGTTGCCTGGTTCATGGTCACGCCGGCGGCCTGCAGCTTCCTTGCAGGCTAAACTTGACCTCCAGCCCGCCCAGGACAGGGCTGTCAGCTGTCGCCGCGGGCAGTGTTCCGCGTATCGCGTACCGCAGGAACAGGCAGGACCCGTGCCGCCGCACGCTGAGCAGCTCGGCCGGCCCCGTCCGGCCGGGAAGCAGTTCCAGCCCGACGACCAGCCCAGGCCGGGCGGTGTCGCCGCGGCCGGCCAGCACCGGGGAGATGGTGAGGAACAGCTCATCCAGCAGCCCCTCGGCGGCGAGTTGGCCGAGCAGCCGCGGGCCGCCCTCGGTGAGCACCCTGCTGGCGCCCCGGTCGCGGGCCGCTGCCAGCACAGCAGCGGACAGCAGCTCCGGCCGGTCGCCGAGATCGAGGATCGTGCACGCGGGCGGCAGTCGGCCGTGCACCCGCCGGGCTCCGGCCGCCGTCGTGAGGACGAGCGCCCCGGCGCGCAGCGCGGGATGCCCGCCGGGCACGTCCCGGCGGGCGGTGAGGACGGCGAGCATGGGATCGCCGTCACGGCCGAGGCCTCGGCGGAACGCGGCATAGCCGTCCGCCGCGGGGCAGGCGTGCCCGGGAGTCGACAGGTGGCCCGGTGTGGCGCGCAGCGTGCCGGCGCCGATGAGCACCACGTCCGCGCAGGCCCGCAGCAGGCCCATGACAAACCGGTCCGCCGGGTCATGCCCGCTGATCGCCGACCCCGACGATGGGTACTCCGGGCCGAGGGCGGTCACGGCGTCCACGGAGGCGACGAAGTTGGCGTACACGCACGGCGGGCCGGAACTCGTCATCCCCGCCGTAGACATCGGCGAGCGCGCGCGGCAGGCCCCAGGCTGGCAGCCCGCCCGCTCGTACAGCCTGGAGAGCGGTGGCGGCATCCCGCCCGCGGTGAGCCTGCTGCGCACGCCTGTCATTCCGGTCAGCCGGGTCGGCCGCACAGCCGGAAGAACCCGGCCTGCAGCTCCGGGTCCTGGTCGTAGCTGCGGCGCTGGTAAGTGGTGGGTGCTGGATTCGATCTCCCGGACGCCGCGCATCTGGGTGCACAGGTGCACCGCCTCCAGGTGCACCGCCACGCCGTGCGGGGGCAGGATCCGTTCCAGCGCGTCGGCGAGCTGCTGGCCGATCCGCTCCTGCACGGTGAACCGGCGGGCGAACAGCCGCACCAGCCGGGTCAGCTTGGACTGGCCCAGGATGTGCTCGTGCGCGATGTACCCGACATAGGCCCTGCCGGAAAACGGCAGGCTGTGATGCTCGCACAGCGAGAAGAACGGGATCGACCTTCCACCACCTGGCTGATCCGGCAACCGGGCCGCTGCGGCACGCGGTCGGGAAGGCGGTCACCAGCTTCTCGTCCCCCTCGTAGCCGCTGGTCGCGTCAAGGATCGCCCGCAGGAGCCGGCGCGGGGTATCCGCGGTGGAGGCGGTCCCGGCGGGCATGCCCTGGCAGTGAAGATTCCAGCATCTACTGCTCGAACCGCTGCCACTGCTCCGCGCTGATCTGCCTCTGCCGCGGGTAGACCGCCGCCCACTCCTGCGGGTCAAGCTCCAGGTCGTCGCCCGCACCCCGAGCAGCGCCGGCTGAGGGTGCTGCTCCGCGCTCATCGGCGTTACCTCCGATCCGTGCCACCCACCACCCATCTGAGCCTGCGCCTGCCGGCTTGCAGGGAACCTGCAGGCCCCGTGCGGCAGCATTGCCGCAGGCACCAGCATGAGAGGCCGGAGAGTGATGCCCGACGAGGATTTCGCGTGGGCTGACTTGTCAGCGGCTGGCGACCCGGCCCTTGTTGCCTGGCTGGAGGATGCATCCTGTGGCCCGCATGTCAAGGCGCTTGTCGTCAGGGCCGTGCATGCCAGCGAGCGGGGTGTCAGCGCCGCTCAGTGGCGGCGCGAGCTGCTCGCCCCCTGCGGCGTCGGCCCTGCTGGCGGAGGCCGAGCAGTGCATGCACAGTGCGGGACTATGGCCCTGGCACGGCACCGACAGCACGGGAGCCGAGGGGTGACCCGGCCCAGGGTGCTTGGCCTGGCGGTCGACCTCGGCGGCACCCGGGCGGTCGCCCGCCCGCTCGGCCGCCACCTGTCCGGCGTCCCCGCCCAGTTGGTGACCCGCGGCTACCACCTGTACGCCCTGCCCTCACCGCGCGCCCGGGCCCGGACCGCCGCGGACTGGCTGATGCACGCCGCCCTCGGCGACGACTTCACCCGGCTCGGGCTGCCGGACCGATGTCGGGCACGCTCGCCGGCCGGGAACCAGCCGGGCAGTACCTGTCCCGCGACGATGCACGGCAGGAGACGGCGCGGATCGTCGCGCACGACAAGGGAGGGTGGCTGACGTGACCAGCACGGCGACAAAGCCGTCGGGTGTCCGCGCGCGGGGCAGGGCAGCGATCGGGGCCCGGACGCTGCGGACCGACCGGTGGTGGGCCTATCCGCTGACCACCTTCACGGTGCTGGCGTCGTTTGTCGGCTACGCGACCTACGCGGCGATCGCTAACCGCGACTATTTCGCCGCGCCCTACATCTCCCCGTTCTACTCGCCGTGCCTGTCGTTTCACTGCGGGACGGTCCCCGGCTCGCACGGCGTCCCGCACCTGGGCTGGTTCGGCACCTGGTGGATCATCACCCCGGCGGTGATCATCCTGATCTTCCCGCTCGGGTTCCGGCTCACCTGCTACTACTACCGCAAGGCCTACTACCGGTCCTGGTGGCTGTCCCCGCCGGCCTGCGCGGTCCCAGAGCCGCGCCGCCGCTACACCGGCGAGACCCGGTTCCCGCTGCTCGGCCAGAACATCCACCGGTACTTCTTCTACGCCGCCCTGGTGTTCAACGTGATCCTGACCTGGGACGCCGTCCTGGGGTTCGACTTCGGCGGGCACATCGGCGTCGGCGTCGGCTCGGTGGTCCTGGTGATCAACGCGGTGCTGCTGTGGCTGTACTCGCTGTCCTGCCACGCCTGCCGGCACGCTGTCGGCGGCCGCATCAACCACTTCTCGAAGCACCCGGTCCGCTACAAGGCCTGGACGTTCGTGTCCCGGCTGAATCCCTACCACGGCAACTTCGCCTGGGCTTCGCTGATATTTGTTGCGCTGACCGACCTGTACGTGCGGCTGGTGGCCAGCGGCGTCATCCATGATCCGCGAGTGTTCTGATGGAGTCCGCGATGACCAGCCAGCCGCGCGCCGACAAGCCGGCCGCAGCCGACGCCGAGCCCGTTCCCCTGACGAGAGCGCTGCGGGTGTGGCGCGGCGACAAGGCAGGCGGCGCGCTGACCGACTACGCGGTGCCGGCGCACGAGGGCGAAGTTGTGCTGGACGTGCTGCACCGGCTGCAGGCAACCCAGGCGAACGACCTGGCAATCCGGTGGAACTGCAAGGCCGGAAAGTGCGGCTCCTGCTCGATGGAGATCAACGGCCGGCCGAGGCTGGCCTGCATGGCCCGCCTGTCATCGCTGCCCGACGGCCCGATCACGGTCACCCCGCTGCGCACCTTCCCCGTGATCCGCGACCTGGTCACCAACGTGACGTTCAACTACGACTGGGCGCTGCAGGTGCGGTCGTTCGCGCCGCCGGACGGGCTGCCGCCTGGCCAGTACCGGATGGCCCAGGCCGACGTCGACCGCAGCCAGGAGTTCCGCAAGTGCATCGAGTGCTGGCTGTGCCAGGACGTCTGCCACGTGATCCGCGACCACGACGACGCCAAGCCCGTCTATGCCGGGCCGCGGTACTTCATCCGGCACGCCGAGCTGGACATGCACCCGCTGGACGCCGCCGACCGGCGCGACGCGCTGCGCGAGCGGCACGGCCTGGGCCTGTGCAACATCACCAAGTGCTGCACCGAGGTTTGCCCCGCCGGCATCAAGATCACCGATAACGCGATCATCCCGATGAAAGAGCGCTCCGCCGACCAGCGGTATGACCCGCTGGGCCGGGTGCTGCGCTCGTGGCGCCGCCGGGAAGGACGCCCGCCTGCAGGCTAAAAGGACATATCAAGGCGGACAAAGCCCGCTAGGCCGGCCACGGCGGCCGGCCTTGGGGCGGCACGACCGGGAAGGAGGACCCGAAGATGCGGATCGATTACCGCAACGCGTTCCCCGCCGGGGTGCGGGCCATGACCGAGCTGGAGCGCGCAGTGCGCTCGGCCACGCTGGAGCCGGAGCTGCTGGAGCTGGTGCGCATCCGCGCTTCGCAGATCAACGGCTGCACCTACTGCCTGGCCATGCACAACCGGGACGCGCGAGCGCGCGGCGAGCATCAGACCCGGCTGGACACCGTCGCGGCGTGGCGGGAAGCGCCGTATTACACGGCCCGGGAGCGAGCCGCACTGGCCTGGTGCGAGGCGCTGACCGAACTGCCCCGCGCAGGCGCCCCCGATGACCTCTACGCCCTGGTCGATGCCGAGTTCACCGGCGAGGAGGTCGCGGCGCTGACGTTCGCGATCGTGGCGATCAACGGCTGGAACCGGCTCGCGGTCGGGCTGCGCTCGGACTTGCTGACCCTGGACGGCCTGGACCTCCCGGCGGAGGCGGCTGCCTCCGCCGGGCAGTGACGGGAGCACCCGATGCCTGCGAACAGCTTCGGCGCGGCCGACACTCTTACGGCCGCCGGGGCCAGCTACCGGATCTGGCGGGCCGGCGCGATCGAAGGCTCGGCCCGGCTCCCGTTCAGCCTGAAGGTCCTGCTGGAGAACCTGCTGCGCAACGAGGACGGGCATCTGGTAACCGCCGCGCAGATCGAGGCGCTAGCACGGTGGGACCCGGCGGCCGAGCCGTCCGAGGAGATACAGTTCACGCCGGCCCGGGTGCTGATGCAGGACTTCACCGGCGTGCCCTGCATGGTGGACCTGGCCGCGATGCGGGAGGCGATGGCCGCGCTGGGCGGCGACCCGGCGCTGGTGAACCCGCTGCGCCCGGCCGAGCTGATCATCGACCACTCGGTGATCGCCGACTACTTCGGCCGCCCGGACGCCCTGGAGCGCAACATCGAGCTGGAGTACCGGCGCAACGCCGAGCGGTATGCGTTCCTGCGCTGGGGACAGCAGGCGCTGGCCGGGCTGCGGGTGGTCCCGCCGGGCACCGGGATCTGCCACCAGGCCAACCTGGAGCACCTGGCCCGAGTGGTGTTCGCCGAGGACGGCGCCGCGTTCTGCGACACCCTGGTGGGCACCGACTCGCACACCCCGATGGTGAACGGGCTGGGCGTGCTGGGCTGGGGGGTCGGCGGGATCGAGGCCGAGGCGGCGATGCTGGGCCAGCCGCTGTCCATGCTAATCCCGAAGGTGATCGGGGTCCGGCTGTCCGGCGCGCTGCCCGGCGGCGCCACCGCCACCGACCTGGTGCTGACCATCGCCGAGCTGCTCCGCTCGGTCGGCGTGGTCGGCACGATGGTGGAGTTCACCGGTCCGGGAGTAGCCAGCGTGCCGGTGGCCAACCGGGCCACGATCGGCAACATGAGCCCGGAGTACGGCTGCACCAGCGCGATCTTCCCGATCGACGAGATGACCCTGGACTACCTGCGGCTCACCGGCCGCCCCCAGGCACAGGTGGCGCTGGTGGAAGCGTACGCGAAGGAGCAGGGACTGTGGCACGACCCGGAACGCACGCCGGACTACTCCCAGGTCCTGGACCTGGACCTGTCCGCAGTCGTGCCGTCGATCGCCGGGCCGAAACGCCCGCAGGACCGGATCCCGCTGGGCCGGGCGCCAGAGGCATTCCGGGCCGTGCTGGGCGGCTATGTGCGCGCTGAGACGCCGCCGGCCGGGCTGGATGAGGCCGGCGCTGAGTCGTTCCCGGCCTCGGACCCGATCGCGGTCACCGGCGACCGGGACGGCGACCGGCCCGCCACGCTCAGCCCGGCCGGCCAGCCGGCCCGGCCGCGCCATCCGGTCACGATCATCCTGGACGGCGGGCGGGCGGCCGAGATCGACCACGGGGCGGTGGTGATCGCCGCGATCACCTCCTGCACCAACACCTCCAACCCGGAGGTGATGATCGGCGCCGCGCTGCTGGCGAAGAACGCGGCCGAACGCGGCCTGGCGCCGAGGCCGTGGGTGAAGACCTCGCTAGCGCCCGGGTCGCGGGTGGTGGTCGACTATTACAACCAGGCGGGCCTGACCCCCTGGCTGGACAAGCTCGGCTTCAGCCTGGTCGGCTACGGCTGCACCACCTGCATCGGCAACTCCGGCCCGCTCATCCCGGCGGTCTCCGCTGCCGTTGCGGAAGCAGACCTTGCGGTGTGCTCGGTGCTGTCCGGCAACCGAAACTTCGAGGGCCGCATCCACCCCGAGACCAAGCTCAACTACCTGGCCTCCCCGCCGCTGGTGGTTGCCTACGCGCTGGCCGGATCGATGGACGTCAACCTGGCCACCGACCCGCTGGGCACCGGCGGCGACGGCCAGCCGGTGTACCTGCGCGACATCTGGCCGTCGTCGGCTGAGATCGGCGAGGTCATCGCCGCCTGCCTGCGCCCGGAGATGTTCACCCGCGAGTACGCGCAGGTGTTCGCCGGGGACGAGCGGTGGCGGTCGCTGCCGGTCCCGGCCGGGGAGGCGTTCGCCTGGGACCCGGCCTCCACCTACGTGCGCCGCCCGCCGTTCTTCGACGATCTGTTCGCGGAGCCGGGGCCCCTGGTCGGCATCGAGGGCGCCCGGGTCCTGGCCCTGCTCGGCGACTCGGTCACCACCGACCACATCTCCCCGGCCGGCGCGATCAGGGCCGACTCCCCGGCCGGGAAGTACCTGACCGGGCACGGGGTGGAACCGCGGGACTTCAACTCCTACGGGTCCCGGCGCGGCAATCACGAGGTGATGATCCGCGGCACGTTCGCCAACATCCGGCTGCGCAACCTGCTCGCCCCCGGCACCGAGGGCGGGTACACCCGTCACCTGCCCGCCGGCGAGCAGCTGACCATCTACGACGCCGCCCAGCGGTACTCCGCCGACGGCGTGCCGCTGCTGGTCATCGCCGGCCGGGAGTACGGCTCCGGGTCATCGCGCGACTGGGCGGCCAAGGGCACCGCGCTGCTCGGCGTGCGGGCAGTCCTCGCCGTCTCATTCGAGCGCATCCACCGGTCAAACCTGATCGGCATGGGCGTCCTCCCCCTGCAGTTCGCACCCGGCGAGGACGCCGCCTCCCTCGGCCTGACTGGCGAGGAAACTTACTCCATCAGCGGGCTGGCCGGAGCCGCCGAGCTGCCGCGAACGGTCACCGTCACCGCGGCCGGCGCCGGCGGCGCCAGCGAGTTCACCGGAGCCGTGCGCATCGACACCCCGGCCGAAGCTGCCTACTACCGGAACGGGGGCATCCTGCCCTACGTGCTGCGTCAGCTGGCCGCCAGAAGCCCGGCAGGCAGCCCGGCAGGCAGCCCGCCTGCGGAGGCTGACGCCGGGGAGGACACGTGACGAGGCAGTCAGCCCGCGCCGGGATGAACGATGAGCTGCAGCGGGAACTCCGGGACCTGCTGTGCCTCGCCGTCGACGGCGACCACACCCGCTGGGTTCTGTCCGGCGAGGGGACGGCTGAGCTGACCGAGTGGCTGAGCGAGGCCATCGCGGGGTGGCGAGCCTGGGCTGACAAGGTAGCCCGTTATCTTGCCGACCGCGGGGTGGCTCCAGACGGGCGCGCGCGCTCGCTCGCGAAGGACCTGCACGGAACTGGGTTCCGCCCGGCTGGCTCCGCCCCGACGAGACGCGGAAGCTCCTGGCCGGCCGGCTGACCAAGGTCTGCGAGTGGGCCCGGTACTGCCGGTCACAAGCCGCCGAGGCGAGCACGCGGCGGCTGCTGGACACGGTGTGCGCTGGCATGGAGGCACAGCTGGCTAGCCTGGCCGCGCTGAAGGCCTAGCCACCGTCGTAGATCAGGCAGCCGCCAGCGTCGCGGCGCACGCCGTCGGTCAGCCGGTGCGGCGTCAGCCTGCCGTCATGGCCCAGGTGCCACACTGCGGCCTCGCACAGCAGCACGGCGGCGTCAGCGATCAGCCTCCGGTGGCAGCGCCACCACAGCGTCTCCGCGCACATGACGACCGTGACCTGCCGGGTCGCGTCGGCGGCCAGCACGGTCAGCGCCTCGCCGAACACGTCGCCGGCCATGTAATCGGCGTAGCCGCGGAAGGAAGCATGGCGCAACGCGACGTTCGGCGAGTCCGCCGCGGGGCGGCGGAAGCCGCCCAGCCGCGGTTCCCACCGGTAGCCGACCCCAGCGCCGGGCAGCCACACCTGCATCTCCGCGCGGCCGAACTGAGGGGACCGGCGGCTGCCCGGCACGCTGCGCACGTCGACAACCAGCTCGACGCCCGCTCCCCGCACGAGCCGCGTGAACTCCTCACGCGAAGCCGTGCCGTGACCGACGGTCAGCAGCCGGAACCTTCTCCATCCCAGGGCAAGCCTGCAGGCCATGCGCTGGCCCCGCCGGATCATCCGGCCCAGCCTCGGGGACAGGCGTGCCCGACGGCGGGCAGCAGCCCAGCCCGCTAGCCCTGCTCCCGTCCACATTCAAGCGCCTCCGAGCGGCCTCGCGTCCGCCACCAGCGGCCTGCCGCAGCTCGTGCCTGCCGCTCGCCGGCCGGTCGGGCCGCAAGCTCATGCTCCACGAGCCTGCGGTCAAAACGGCACGTGAAACGCGGCCCGGCGAGCGTCCACACCGTCAGGCTCCGCTGCCAGTCCCAGTCCACGGCGAATCCGGCAGGATCCCACCACACCACCGTCATCCGGCGCCCCCTGTGCGAGTGTCCTCACGGCAAACGGCGCCGGCTGGCTCTCTGCCTCGACGCGGCGACTGTGCTCGCGTGCGCCCAGTCGCCGCTGCTGCTGGCTGTGTTTTCAGACCTCACCGGCGCGGTACGGCCCGCGCCGCGTTCGGCGCATTCTCCGACGGAGTCGGCGCTCTCTGGGTAGCCGTCATCGGCTGGGTCATCAGCGCCGCAAGGTTTCCCGGCCGCGGTCGCCGTGATGGCGGCCTCGTTCGCGGTGGCCGCGGTTGTTATCGCCTTGGCCCGATGCCCGCAATGATTACTGCCGTCGCTCTTCTTCAAGTGCGTCCAGCGCCACCGTGGAGTGCGCGAAGGCACCGCCCGCGCGCATCTCGGCCGCGACCCAGATGGCTTCCATGATCTCCTCGTCGCTCGCGCCCGACCGGCGGGCAAGCTTGGTGTGGCCCCGGATGCAGTACGGGCACTAGGTGACGTGCGCCGCGGCCACAGCGATCAGATGCTTGGTCTTGGCTGGCAGGGCGCCGTCGGCAAACACCTGCTTGCTGACGGTGTCGAACGCCTGATGGATCGCCGGAGCGAGCTCGTGGCGGCGGTCACCCGATTTCGCGGGTGGCGGGCGGATAAACCACGCTGGGCATGACCGGTTCCTTTCCCCGCCGCTGTCCCGTGCGGTTCTGCGTGCCGGGACTGTGCCGGCGGCTGGCTGCGGACTGATTCCAGCCTGCCCCGGCGAGGTTGCAGATTGCCTGCGCCTGCCTCGCTTGCGGGGCGGGGCGTCCACAGGCACTGTCTTCCCGGCCAGCGCACGTTCACGCGCGATGAGACCAAGCCGACGGATGCCTTACGGACTCCGAAGTTCAGCCGCCTCCAGCACTCCGGCCACGTCGGCGATCTCCGCGCCGCCGTCCCCGGCCGGGCGGCGCCAGCGGATCTCTACCCTGCGTCCTGCGTCCGCGGCGCTCAGCCGTACCTCGAGTCGGTACCGCAGCGGCTCGGCTGGCCGGCCGCGGATCGCGGGCCCGGTTCACGGTTAGTCATCCCCGTCGTCGGCACAGGCCGAGCCACGTGGCGAGCCGCCGTCCGGAGTGGTAGTGCGCGCGTGCCGTTGACACGGCCTTAGCCAGTTTTTACAATGTAGATTGTAACAACGATGGAGGAGGCGTCATGACCGAGGTGAGCATGGTGGCCGCAGATCCGGAACGGGCGGAAACAGCTGACCGGGAGGCAGAGCCGCAACAGGCCGCAGGGCCGTCGCAGCTGACGCTGGCCGATGAGCACATGCTGCTGCTATCGCAGGTCGCGGCGCGTGCCGAGGAATTGCTGACTGCCGTCGCGGAGGGCCTGTGGCCCGGTGCCGAGCTGGTTGCGCTGGCTGGCTACGCCCAGGCTGAGGTGCTGCGCCAGGTGTCGGATGAGGAAGCGCTTATATTCCCCGCGGCTCCTGCCCAGCAGGTGACGGTGCTGGCCAGGGATCACGTCCGGCTCCGCTCCGCCGCCGACATGCTGGCCCGCGCAGCCTCGGGAGAGCAGCCGATGTCCCCTGGCCAGCTGGCCGTCGTCGTCCGCGACTTCGTCGACCAGCTCGACCGCCACCTGCGGTCAGAGGAGAAGCAGCTGGCAGCCGGGAGCGCAGCCCGGGACATGCCCGGCACCGCTGCGCTCGGAGGTCACCGGCACGAGTGGTACGCGCTCACAAAGGGACCGGTCGTCGACCTCGACGCGCTCCTGCCCGGTGAGACACTCGCCGCGGCCGTGGACAGGCTGCTGCGCATGCGGCGCGGCGAGCGGATCGAACTGCGGGCCAGCGACGACCTGGACCCGGTGTGGCGGGAGGTCAGCCGGCTGAGCCCGGGCAGCTACGGGTTCGTCAGCCTTGAGAACGGGCCGCAGCGGTGGCGAATGCAGATCACCCGCCGCAGCGCGGTCGGCTGAACTCCCCGGTATCTCGCTCCCCCGCGCGGCGGCGAAGCAACGTCGGCGCGAGAGCGCCAGCGGGACCCCCACCCCGGCGATCGGGACATGATGTCCGCTGTGCTGGCCGGAGGGGACGCCATCGAGGGAATGATGCTGGCCAGGCCTCTCTCCCGCATTACCCCGCCGCCTGGAATGGCGAAGGAAGCAATGTTAGACGATAGCGGCAGGCGCGGGCAGCTTGCAGCTGGCCTGCGAGAATGGTGAGGCGGCCATGACGGTTACCCGCGAACAGCACCAGCTCTCTCCGGATTCCGTGCGGGCCCGATACCCGTCCGCGAATAGGCAGGCTGTGCGGCCACCCGATGCCCGGCAGCCGGAGACCGCGGCAGTGATCAGGATCAGGCTGCTTGGCCGGTTCGCAGTGGAGCGTGACGGGCAGGAGATCGCGCCGCCCGCCTTCGGTGGCAGGCTGGCCCGGCGCCTGCTGCGGCTGCTGGCGCTGCGGCGCGGAACGCTTGTCTCCAAAGAGGTCATCGCCGATGCGCTGTGGCCGGGGGCGCCCCCGGCAGATGCGCCGGGGAACATCGAGATCCTGGTGAGCCGGATCCGCCGGGCGCTTGGCGACCGGAGCCTGATCCGGACCGGGCCCGGCGGGTACATCCTGGGCGACGGCGACCAGTGCGGCGTAGACGCCGAGGAGTTCCTCGCCGCTGTGGAGGGCGGCAGGGTGAGGCTCGCCACCCGGCCGGCCGAGGCGATTGCCTGGTTCCGGTCCGCGCTGAGCCTCTGGGGCGGCGAGCCGCTGCCGGAAGACGCCTACGCCGACTGGGCACAGCCCGACCGGCGGCACCTGCTCATGGCCTACCTGGAAGCGCTGGATGGCGCCGCCGCCGCGGCCCTGCAGGGCGACGACGCCGCTGCGGCCGGCGAGGCGGCGGCCTGGGCCGCGCAGGCGGTGACGGCCGAGCCGCTGCGCGAACCCTCGGTGCTGCTCATGGTCCGGGCGCTCGCTGCCGCCGGGAACCGGGCCGGAGCGCTGGCCGCGCTCGACGAGTACCGGGATCATCTCGCGGCCGAGACCGGACTGGAGCCCACGTTCCGGGCCGAGCAGATCCGCCAGCACATCCAGGCCGACCGTACAACGGGCGGCCAGCCGTCCCGTGCAGCCCGGATGCCGCCGGCCGGGTCTGCACGTGTGTCACCAGCAGGCGAGGAGCCGTTCCTCGGCCGGCATCGGGAGTGCTCGCTGATCGCGGCTGCGGCAGCCGGCCAGGGTCCAAGGGTCGTGCTGGTCACGGGCCCCAGCGGGATCGGCAAAACCGTGCTGCTGGCGGAGGCGGCGCGGCGAGCGGACACGCCCGTGCTGAGCGTGCAGGCGTTCGCCCCTGACCAGGACGAATCGTGGTCGCTGGCTGGCCGACTGCTGGGCCAGGCCGCCGCCGCACTGCCCGCGGGGCTGGCGGCGATACTGCCGGAGCCGGAGGCCGGCGCGCTGGCAGAGCTGGTGCCAGGGATCGCCGTGCCCGGGATCGCCGTGCCCGGTGTTGCCGCTGGCGGGCTGGATGAGCACGACCGCCAGGCGCTGGCGCTGCAGGGCGCGGTCCGTCTGGTCGCAGCCGTCGCTCAGCCGCGCTGCCTGATCGTGGCCGACGACCTGCAGTGGGCGGACCCCGCCAGCCTGTCGCTGCTCGGGCTGGTGCTACGCCGCCTTGAAGGCGTCAGCCTGGCAGCTGCATGCCGGTCAGCCGCGAGCCCTGGCTTCGATCCTGCTACGGCGCTCGGGATCCCGGCCGCGAAGATCACCGGTATTACGCTCGGGCCGCTGCCCGCCCGCGCGATACGGCGCGTGTTCGGTGACCAATTGCTGGCCGAGGCGATCCTCAGGGAGGCCGGCGAGGGCCCGTTCGCCATCACCGAGGTCATCGCCGCGCTGGCGCGCCAGTGCGTAATCACCCGCGACAGCCAGGGAAAGTGGCAGCTGCGATCTGGCCGCGATGCAGCGAGCACAGCGAGCGTCGTTGCCGCCGGAATGCGCCTGGCCGCCCGGCACCGGCTTGCCGGATTGCCCGGTCGGTGCCGGGACGTGCTGGGCCAGCTGGCGCTTCTGGGCCGCCCGGCAGCACCGGCGCTGCTTGCTGCGGCAGCCGGAACCGACCTGCGCACAATCCTGGACACCCTGGAGAGCCTTTGCGGCGCCGGCCTGGCCACCCTGGGCCCGCACGGCTGGACACCCACCCACGAGTTGCTGTCCGAAGCGGTCACCGCCGCGATGCGTCCCGGCGAAGAGGCCCGCTGTCGTGGCCTGATCGCCGGCGCGCTGCAGCGGTGCGGCGCCGATCCGGCTGAGGTCGCGGTCCACCTGGCCGCCGCCGGCGACAGCGACCAGGCTGCGGCAGCGTACGCGGACGCCGCGGGGCGACGGCTGTGGCGGGCCTGCAACGGGCAGGCGGCGCGGCTGGCTACCACCGGGCTGTCACTAGGCCCGCCCGCGGATATCCGGGCGGTCCTGCTGGAGGTGCGCGCGGAGGCTCGCCGGCGACGCGGCGAGCTCGCCGCGGCGCGCGGCGATTTCACCGCCGCCCTCGACAGGCTGGATGACCCGGCCTCGCGGTCCCGGGTGCTGGCTCAGCTGGCCATCCTTGACGCCAGGACTGCCGATGCCGTCCGCGGTCGTGAGCTGGCCGCGCTGGCAATCGCCGAAGCCGGCGACCAGCCCGCAGCGCTGGGGCAGGCGCTCGCAGCAGCCGCGATCATCGACCTGACCGAAGGCAGCCTCGGTCGCGCCCGGTCCCGCGCCCGCCGTGCGGCCCGCTTGCTGGACCAGGCCGGTGACCGCCATGCCATCGATCGCCTGCTGTACTGGCAGGCGATGGCGTGTTTCGTGGGCGGCAGCCTGCATGACGCGGTCATCCAGCTCGACCGTCTCGCCCGCCTGCCCATTAGCTGCGGCGAGGTGCTGCGCTTGTGGAACCCGCGCGCCACCCGCGGCCACGCGCTTGCGCTGCTCGGCCGGGCCGACGAAGGACTTGCCGAAATTGAGGAAGCCCTCGCCCAGGCCCGCGCCGCCCGGCACCCGGCGATCGAGGCTGAGTGCCTGTGGCGCCGCGCCGAAGCTCTCGCCGTTCTCGAGCGCGCCGACGAGGCAATCGAATCGGCGTCAGAATCGGGCCGCATCGCCGGCCGCATCGGCCACGCGGAATGGGCCGCAGCCGCACAGCGCGGCCTGGGCATCGCCTGCGAGGCCGCGGGGCTAGCCGACCGGGCCGAATCCGCCTATCACGGCTCGCTGGAAGCCGCGGAGAGTATCCCGTTCTTCCGCGCCTGGGCGGCCGGCCGGCTGGGTGCCCTGCTGGCCCGCCACGGACAGCCGCGCGAAGCCGCGCCACACGTGCAGACTGCGCTGACCGCCAGAATCCCGCTGACAAGCCACGAGGCGCGGTGGGCACACGCTGAGCTCCTTGCTAGCCAGGGGGACGTCGAGACGAGCCGCCAAATCGCTGAGATCGCAAGGCAAGGCGCCGAGGCCGCTGGTTACCTGATCCTGGTACCGCGTCTGGCCGAACTCGCCGGCTGCTGACGTCGCGTCCAGGGAGCACCCGGCTCGCCACACTCCCGGCAGCAGGGCTGCCCGCGCAACGCGTCACTCTCCGGATGCACCCGCTCCGCACCCGCAGGCCGAGTCATTTTCAATGGCGTGGCGTGAGGAGGGATAATGCGGCTGGCTTATGTGATTCGGCGAGAAGTGGCGGGGTTACGCGGCGGAGAACGCGCCATCCTCGCTGGCCGCGCCAGACCCCAGGGCTCTCCGGAAGGCACGCGAACCTGGGTGCGGCAGGTGCGGGTACGTCGTTCGCCGCCTTGCTTCCCTCGCGGAGGTAACAGATGGCCGTGCAGGCTGCGCCCGATGGTGACCGGGGACGCCGAAAGACCCGGATCGCCTGGCATACGACGGCCGGAGCGCTAGTGGCCGGGTACCTGCTGGCCGCAGCCGTGGTGGTCGCCGCTCACCGGGTCGTGCCGGTGCCGCAGTGGCTGGCCTTGCACCTACTGGGGCTCGGCGCGGCGACAAACGCGGTGGTGGTGTGGAGCCGGTTCTTCGCGCAGGCGCTGCTGCACGCGCGGACCGGGTCCGAGCGGCCAGCGCAGCTGCGGCTGGGGCTGCTCAACGCCGGCGTGATCGCCGTGCTGGCCGGCGTGGCGGGGCACGCCGGCCTGGTCGCGGCCGCAGGCGCCGCAGTGGTGGTGGCAGTGATCATCGCGCATACCGCCAGCCTGCTCGCTATGATCCGGTCCTCCCCGCTGGCCGGGCCGCTGGCCGTCGTGGCCTGGTACTACCTAGCCGCCGGCGCCGCGCTGGCGGCCGGCGGCACGATCGGCGGCCTGCTAGCGGCAGGCTGGGTGCGCTCACCGCGGCTGGCCGGAGCGCTCACGCTGGCACACGCGCAGCTCAACCTGCTCGGCTGGCTCGGGCTCGCGCTGATCGGCACTCAGTTCATGCTGTGGCCGATGGTCTTGCGCACCCGGATGAGCGACGCGGCGCCGCGCCTCGCGCGCCCGGTTTTGGTGCTGACGGCCGGAGGGCTGGCCGTGACCACCTGTGCGCTAGTGTGCACCCCCTGGCTGGGCGGCATGCGCTGGGTGGCCGCCGCCGGGATGGCCGCCTACCTTGCGGGCACCGTGATTTCGGCGCTGCCAGCGCTGAGCCGGATGCGGGTCAGGCCACCGCGCACCGCGCCGGCCTGGGGGCTGCTCGCTGGCTACGCCTGGCTGGCCATCGCGCTCGCCGCAGACACCGCCGGCCTGGCGGCCGGCCTGCGCCAGGCTGACCAGCTGCTCGGCCGGCTGCTGATTCCGGTCCTGGGCGCAGGGGTCATCGCCCAGGTCCTGACCGCCGCGCTGACCTACCTGCTGCCAGTGACCGTCGGCGGCGGGCCGACCGGGAACCGCCGGGTCACCGCGACCCTGGAACGCGCCTGGCGTACCCGGGCCGTCCTGGGAAACGCCGGTGTCCTGGCCCTGGTCACGCTGCCCGCCGGCTGGCCCCGGGTCGCGGCCTGGGCGGCGATCCTGGCCGGGTTCGGCACGTTTCCCGGCCTGGCCGTCGCAGCGCTGACGGCAGGGCAAGCCAGGGCGATCCGGCGACGTCACATGCCCGAGGGGTCCCCGCCGGATGTTTGACGGCCGACCGTGACTGCGCGGCTGCCTCGCCGTGCAGCCGCCTCCCGACTGCCATGGCCCGGTGCGGGCCTGCTGTCAGGAGGTGGCCGCGACATCGCGGGAACGCAGGTCGTCCTCCGGTGTCGCCGTTCGCCCTGGACGGGCGGTGCCAAACGCTCATGCACCACCGGCTCAGGCGACGCACGCAACGAGTTGCAGGGAAGCTGCAAGCCCGGGCCGTTACGGTGACAGGCCATTCGCCTGCGGACGGCCGCAACGGCGGGAAGTGACGGTCCGCTTGACCCGGCGGGCGTGCGGAACGATAACGCCGGGAAAGAACCGCCAGGAACGACAGGAACGAATTCTCGCAGAACCCAGGGCAGGAACCTGCCACGGTCGCCGGACTGAGGAGGGGTTTACGTGGCCGAGCCAGCCGGACGGCACGCCGGCCCGCGCGAGGCGGGGAGCCCGGCCGCAGCGGACGGCCGGGACGCCGACCTGCTGGCGCCGCTGCTGCCGGCCGGGGAACCGGTGGAGCAACTGCTGCGCAAAGCGCAGTTCTTCGTCCCTGGCGGCACGCCCAGCCCGGACTTCCGCGAGGTGCACCGCAAGACACCCCAGGGCTTAAGTTGTCAAGTCGGGGTGATCTGGGCGGGCTGGCGGTGTTCTGGTGCGGGGCATGCTGACGCTGCCGTCCGGCTGGGGCTGAGCGTCGGAAGGCTCTGA
>JAJYUU010000098.1 GCA_021792405.1 Actinomycetes bacterium | reverse complement strand
CGGCACAGCGCCAGCAGATGCAGCACCGCGAGCTCGGCGCAGCTATCGGCGTTGCCGCCCACGTCGCCGGGCACCCGTGCGACGAGCACGCCGAGGCGCGTTGCCGTCTCGATGTCGACACCGTCCAAGCCGACGCCGAACTGGTGCACCAGCCCGAACGAGCCGTCGGAGATGATCTCCTCGCCGATCTTCGCGCCGAACGGGCAGATCACGTCGACGCCGTCCAGGTGGCCGGCCACCTCGGCGGGCGGGCAGCAGGCAATTTCCCAGCCGGGCAGGTGCGCGGCGAGCTGATCGAAGGAGAGGTCCGCGCTGATCTGCTCGCGGCCGAACAGGACCTTCACGCCGTCACGGCAGCGCGGCGACGAGCTCGTCGACCGGCTTGCGGCGGCCGGTGTAGAACGGGATCTCCACCCTGGTGTGCCGCCGGGCCCTGGCCCCGCGCAGGTGACGCATCAGGTCCACGATCCGGTGCAGCTCGTCGGCTTCGAACGCGAGCATCCACTCGTAGTCGTTCAGCGAGAAGCACGCCACGGTGTTGGCCCTGACGTCGGGATACTCGCGCGCCATCTTGCCGTGCTCGGCCAGCATCTCGCGGCGCTCGGCATCGTCGAGCAGGTACCACTCCAGCGACCGGACGAACGGGTACACGCTGACGTAGTTCCGCGGCTCCTCGCCGGCCAGGAATGCGGGGACGTGGCTCTTATTGAACTCGGCCGGACGGTGCAGCGCCATTGCCGACCACACCGGGTCGCTGGCCCGGCCGAGGCCGGTGCGGCGGAAGCGCGCGTACATCTCCTGCAGGTCGTCGGCCGTCGGCGCGACCCACCAGAACATGTAGTCGGCGTCCGCCCGCATGCCCTGGAGGTCATAGCAGCCGCGGGTGACCACGCCCTTGCCTGCTGCCTGCTGGCACAGGTCGGCGACTTCCGCGGCCAGCCCCGCGCGCCCGCCGTTGACGGAAGCGGCGTCGATCGCTTCCGGCCCGCTGACCCGGAACACCGACCACATGACGTACCGGATGAGCTCGTTCAGGTCTCGTGCCTTCGGGCGGCCGGCGGCCTGCCCGGACTCCTGCGTTCCCGCCATAGCTCTATGTCTACCAGAGCGGGCCGGGCGGCGGATCGGAGCCTTGGCCGGACCCTGAGCCTGCTGGAGCAGCCCGGCCGCCGCCAGCCTGGGCGACGGCGCACTCAGCGAGCTTCGGAGTACGCCGGACCCGCCGGACCCCGCCAGGACAGCCGCCTCCGGTCGCTCAGCCGTCGTGTGGCGCGAGGACGGGTATTCCGGCGTCCGCAGCGGCTCTTACGAGCCAGTCGTCATAGCTGAGCAGGGCAGTGAGCTCCGGGCCGAGCAGCCGTGCTGTTGCCAGGTGGATCGCGTCCAGGGAGCGCAGCGAGCGGTCGGGCTCGACGATGGCGGAGCGGACGACGTCCTCGTCGATCTGGACGTACTCGAAAGCATCGAGCAGCCGCTGGGCGTCAGGGATCAGCGCTGGCCAGATCCGTGCCACGGCACGGCTGATCTCGATCCGCAGCAGGTCCGAGCTGATCCAGTTGTCGCCGCGGTGCTCGCGGTAGAAGGCGAGAAACGCCTCGGCGTGCTCCTCGGCGGCCAGGAGCTTGAACGCGGCGCTAGTGTCCAGGTAGTAGAGAGCCACGGGTCGTCAGCGCTCGCTCTCGCGCTCCTCCAGCAGCGCCCGCGTGAGCGGGCTCGGCTCGGTGCCGGTAACCCGGTGCAGCCGCGGCGGTATGTAGCCGGGGTTCTTGGCGGGTCGCAGGCGACCTTCGGCCTCCAGCCGGGCAAGGATCGCAGGGCGTTCAGGCCGCTCGAACGGGACCAGCCGGGCGACAGGAGTTCCGTGCTCGGTGACTTCGATCGTTTCACCCCGGCGCACGCGAGCGATCACCTCGCTGGTGTGGTGGCGCAACTCGCGCAACCCTACTGATGGATGACCGAGGATCGTCATACCGCCAATGTATCACATGGATGTGTAACAGTCGGCGGTAACGCCTACCCGTGCAGGACGGGTAGGAGCCGCAATGGAGCCGGCCGATGAACCGCCTGAGGCGATCGCGAGTTCCTCCGCCGCGCGAGAAGCTGCTCACTGAGAAACATCAGAGCGTGAGCGGCGTCTGGGCAGCAAGCTGACTCGCAGAGGAGGCACCGCGCCGCAGGCAGGGCCCGGCCGCAATGGAGCCGGCCGATGAACGGCCGGATGACGTGCTGCGCGGCTTTGACGTCGGCGGCGCACTGCGCAGCCGCAATGGAGCCGGCCGATGAACGGCCGGATGACGGCGACGGCACCCCGCTCGCCCCATGCGGGCTGACGGCCGCAATGGAGCCGGCCGATGAACGGCCGGATGACCGGCGACGGCACCCCGCTCGCCCCATACGGGCTGACGGCCGCAATGGAGCCGGCCGATGAACGGCCGGATGACGACCAGGGCGCCGCCGCCGCCGATGATCGGGTTGCTGCCGCAATGGGCCGATGAACGGCCGGATGACGCGGGCCTGCGGCCCGGTGAGGGCGTGCTGACCGGGGCCGCAATGGAGCCGGCCGATGAACGGCCGGATGACCCCCGGCTCCGCCCGGGCTGCCCTGGCCGGTGACATGCTGGACGCCGCAATGGAGCCGGCCGATGAACGGCCGGATGACCGAGAGCATCCGCGCGAACATGGACCAGGCGTACAAGCCGCAATGGAGCCGGCCGATGAACGGCCGGATGACCAGCCCGTTTGTGGACGCCGGGACCGGCACGACATCGCCGCAATGGAGCCGGCCGATGAACGGCCGGATGACGACGACGGCGGTGTTCCCGGAGGTCGCCATGGTGAAGTGGCCGCAATGGAGCCGGCCGATGAACGGCCGGATGACCCGGCGCCGTGCGTGCCGACCAGGTAGATCGCGCCGCCGCAATGGAGCCGGCCGATGAACGGCCGGATGACGATCCGCACGTACAGGGCGGCGGTGTCGCGGCTCACAGGCCGCAATGGAGCCGGCCGATGAACGGCCGGATGACGCGCCATGCACGTTTCTAGCCGACCAATCGGAGGTAAGGGCCGCAATGGAGCCGGCCGATGAACGGCCGGATGACTGGCAGACGGTAACCCGGCTTCTGGCGGGGATAGCGGCCGCAATGGAGCCGGCCGATGAACGGCCGGATGACGTGATCAGTTCCCTTCTGGATGAAGTGCGATCCTCTCGGCCGCAATGGAGCCGGCCGATGAACGGCCGGATGACCGCTTCCCCGCACGCTAGTGCGACGATGCCCGCAGAGCCGCAATGGAGCCGGCCGATGAACGGCCGGATGACGCGGTCAACCGGCCACCTCCCCGTCCCGGGAAAAGGCCGCAATGGAGCCGGCCGATGAACGGCCGGATGACCGAGGCCGCGCTGGCGGTGTTCTCGCTGGACCGCGCGCCGCAATGGAGCCGGCCGATGAACGGCCGGATGACCGCGGCCCGCCGCTCCCACATCCCGCGGGCCTGCTCGCCGCAATGGAGCCGGCCGATGAACGGCCGGATGACCTGAGGCGCGATGCCCCGGCGGCAAAAAATCTGTAGCGCCGCAATGGAGCCGGCCGATGAACGGCCGGATGACTTGAGTGCCCTGACCAGGATAGGTGCCCGCATCGGATAGCCGCAATGGAGCCGGCCGATGAACGGCCGGATGACGAGAGCGTGGCGAGAGATCCCTCGCCGGCTGCCGCGAGGCCGCAATGGAGCCGGCCGATGAACGGCCGGATGACGCAAGGGAGACCTGGCCGGGATCACCGTCCGCCAGTAGCCGCAATGGAGCCGGCCGATGAACGGCCGGATGACACGCCGACACGCTGGACTGGCACGCGGTGAGCGAGATGCCGCAATGGAGCCGGCCGATGAACGGCCGGATGACATTCCGCCTGGAGCAAGCCGGCCTGGCCACCGACGCCGCCGCAATGGAGCCGGCCGATGAACGGCCGGATGACGCGAACCGGCCTAAGCGGTTCCGGGTGATTGTGTCATCGCCGCAATGGAGCCGGCCGATGAACGGCCGGATGACCTGGCATTGGTGACCGCGTTTTCTCCTGGCAAGGTTGCCGCAATGGAGCCGGCCGATGAACGGCCGGATGACCAGCGAGCAAGCGCGCGCGTTCCTGTGCGCCGAAGGCGCCGCAATGGAGCCGGCCGATGAACGGCCGGATGACCCGCCTGTGACCGCGTGGTACAACGCGTACCAGGCGCCGCCGCAATGGAGCCGGCCGATGAACGGCCGGATGACACTCCCCCGGCCTGCGAGTCTGCCTTCCCTGATAAGGCCGCAATGGAGCCGGCCGATGAACGGCCGGATGACCCATTGCGGGTGCCTTTCGCCGCCGGTCAGATACCGGGCCGCAATGGAGCCGGCCGATGAACGGCCGGATGACCCGGACGGCACCGGGTACTGCCAGCCGCCGGAGACGAAGCCGCAATGGAGCCGGCCGATGAACGGCCGGATGACCGGCCGCCCCGGTCGCCAAGGCCAACGGAGCGGAGGAGCCGCAATGGAGCCGGCCGATGAACGGCCGGATGACCTGCCGCTGGATCAGGTCCGCGCGAACGACTACAACCCGCCGCAATGGAGCCGGCCGATGAACGGCCGGATGACGGCGCGTACAGGCCAGTCAGCTTCGCTTCGTGATCATCGCCGCAATGGAGCCGGCCGATGAACGGCCGGATGACCTGAGCTACGCCCCGCAAGCGGGACGGCGGGGACTCGCCGCAATGGAGCCGGCCGATGAACGGCCGGATGACTGCCCGCCGGGACGAGCGGCAGCAACAGGCGCAGCGCGCCGCAATGGAGCCGGCCGATGAACGGCCGGATGACCCGGCTCCCATTCCCCCGGCTGGCCGAGCAGCTGCGCGCCGCAATGGAGCCGGCCGATGAACGGCCGGATGACCCGCGAAGGTAGCCGCGAAAGTAGCTGTGCCCGAATTGCCGCAATGGAGCCGGCCGATGAACGGCCGGATGACCAGCAGGTGCTGGCGGTTCATGCTGCGGCGAATCGTCCGCCGCAATGGAGCCGGCCGATGAACGGCCGGATGACGGCTCGCAAAAATAGAGCCGTTTGAGCAGCGGAAACATAACCTCGCGCGAGCGCTCTGTCAGAAGGTTAGCTTCTGTCTTCCGCGATTGAGTTATCAAGTAGCAAAAACGGTCTCGGACCAGGGCGCGAACGCTGCCTAGCAGACGAGTCATCACCGGAGCGCTCGCGGCGAAAGCAAGCCAGCTCGAGCAGGCTCAGACGATGACGGCGTCAGAACTCGGCAACCTTTCATGATGGCCGAGGAACAGGAACCGCGTCGAGTCCCCAGCCCTCCCGAGATCGATGACCATCACGCTATCCTCGGATGGCTTCATCCGAATCTCAAGGTCGCTGCGCATCTGGACAGCTTCCTGCTCCGAGAGGTCGCAGACGAACACCGAGTACTGGATTCGGGTCCCGTAGCCTTCCATGCAGAACGCGATGCTGCGCAGCCGACGATCCTCTCGGATGTCATAGGCCACAAGATAACGCCGCCGCGGCATCGCTTCCCTCTACCTGGTGACCAGCGGTTCATACTGCGCCAGCTCGCCCAGCAGGTGTGCAGCAAGAATACGGGCCTGCAGTTCGGCCGCCCGCCGGTAGCTGACCGAGTACCCGAAAAGCGGATGCCGCAGCTCAGTGCGCATCCGGCGCTCCCATGCCCGGATGGCAGCCTTGCGCCCGGCGGCCGTGAGCGTCACTGCTCCAGCACGGACGACGAAGTCGCCGGGGCCGATCTCATGGTTGTTGACGAGCGTGAGCACCGTCGAATCGGCGAGTAGCGGCCGGAACTCCTCGGCAAGGTCGAGAACGAGCGCCGGACGGCCGAACCTGGGCCGATGAAACAGCCCTACGTACGGGTCGAAGCCCACAGCGAGGCAGGCGGCCATGATCTCCTTTGTCAGCAGCCCGTAACAGAACGAGAGCAGGCAGTTGATGGCATCTGCGGGCGGGCGCCGGTTGCGCAGCCCGGTAAACTCGGGCCCGGGCAGATCCGAGCTGCCGCGCACGAGAGAAGGGAACGCATCGAAGTACAGCCGCGCGGCGGCGCCCTCGATGCCGAGCAATTCACCGGCACTGCTGGCCGATTCCGCCTGGCGGGCTAGCTCGGCTAGCTGGCCGACGACACGGGCGACCTCGTTCCCGCCGTTGCGGCGGAGCAAGACGCGGCAGTTGCGGATCTTCCCGGCGATCATCTGGCGCGGCGCTGCCAGCTCGCCCCGCGCGGCCGTAGTCGTCTGGCGGATCCGAAGCATCACGTTCTTGCTGGGCAGCCCAGTTGTCATGCCGAGCAGCCAGCCGCCGTAGGAGAAGTGGAACACGTCGATGCCCCGCTCGAACATGCTGCGCATCGCCTGGGCGCTGACTTGGACGTTCCCGTACGCGCACACGTGCAGCACGTCGATCTGGCGCACACTGGCCAGTGGCTCGCGGTGCTTGGACACAGTCAGCCGGCCGCCGTCCAAGCCCACGTAGGCACCCTGCTCGGTGACATACAGCGGCGCGGCATCCGGGTCGGCGGCGATCAGCCGGCGCGGGCGACCCTCCTCCCGGTGGGCCAGCAGGTTGGTCTCGTCCGGCAGACAGATGCCAACCAGCGAGCAGCGCGGGCACTTCGGGCTTGACTGCAGCGGCGGCGGCGCGAGGCGGACCGCAGCGGCCCTAGCCCCCGCCATCACTTCCATGGTGCGGGCCACGAGCTCGGGCGTCGGCTCGACGGCGACGCGGCGTCGGATCTCTGCGTAATAGATCTCGCCGTGATTCACCGTGTAGCCGTGCTCGCGCAGCAGCAAAATCTGCGCGCAGACCTGGACTGCGTCTGCATCCCACGCCGTTCCGTCCGCCGCAGGGTGACCCTTCTTGACATCGACCGGCACGACTCCGCTAGCGGTTCCCTCCACCAAGTCGAGCTTGGCCGTGATCCCGAGCCGCTCGCTGGCCAACTCGACGGAGCGCGCGACCTTGAGCACGTCCTCCTCCGGAAGAGGTGCCGCACCACCGCCCGCGTCCACCCGGCGGTGGCGCCGGTCCCCCTCGGCCACGTCGGCATTGGACGCCCACAGCTGGTCTACCCACTCCAGGAAGAACAGCCGCGGGCAGTACGCGTACTCGTTCAGCATCCGCGCCGGCACCAGGTCCGGCACCTCGGTGAGGACCACGTCCTCAGCCCGACTTCGGAGTGACTTCAAAGGGAACGGGGTCTGCCGTGGCCGGTGCACTCCGCTTGGCCGACGTCAGCAGGCGATCTCTCATCCCGCCAGTACCTCTGCCCTGGCTGTGCTTCCACCACGAGCGGATCGCGCATCGCGTCGACGGCGCTCCACTCGCATGGATACTGGCGCAAGCACACCAGCGAAGTTCCGCCCGGAGATCCGCTGCCGCTCGGCGCCGTAGACCGCGAACACTCCCAGCGGGCCGAAGGCTGCGGACGATACAGCTAGCTCGCCGTCCGCCGGCCACGGCGATAGGGATGGATGCTCGATCAGCGCTTGCACGGCGCGAACGCCCAGCGGCTGGCGCCACAGCGGCCAGGTTATGAATGAGCGGCGCCCGAATTGATGCCAGAGCGTGGCGGACGCGTTGGAACCGTCTCCGGTGAGCCGGAGCAGCGGCAGGGCCATGGTGGCAAGCCAGGTGGCTCCAGGCACGCCACGCTCTGCGCTCTTGCCCTCGGGGTCATCCGCTGAAGAGTTGATCACATGGTGGTCGAGGTACTCGCCGGTGACACCTTTCACGCGCCGCCAGCCAGAGAGCGCCTCGCAGATATAAGCCGGATTGTTGCGAACGGCGCTCAATGGATTGCTGAAGAACGATCGCCAGTTCTGTTTGCCGCTGGGCGCCGCAAAAGGCGTGTTGTCTGCGCGTCCTTTCTCGTCAACCGCCATGTCCGTCACGAGGTGCGGTAGCCACATGCTTCCAGCTACCGAATCGATCTTGGAGATCTGCGCGGCTAGCTGGCGGTATTCGTCTCGCGGACGGCGAAGCGGATCTGCCCCAGTCCCTGGATGCGGCGGGAACCGGGGGTCCAGACCGACAAGAGCGCTGTCCTTGGCCGATGTCTCGACGAAGGCTTCCAGCTTGGCGACTATCTCGTCAAGCGACTGCAGAGTCGAATGTATAACGGCAGTGCCGTGTTCGTCACTGAACGATAGACGCACAGGGTACTGCTCGAGCCAGCTAAGAACATTCAGCAATCCAAGCGCGGCGAGGAATCCCAGCGAGCTGCGCCCGTCAAGAGCGGGAAGCTCGACATCAGCTATTGGCTGACTCATCGTTACCTCTCTCTGAGCGAGCCGAACACCACATGTCAGCTAGGCGGACGATGGCCTCGAGCAAGGCCAGACCCCAGCGCCCGTAGGTCTTGGTTAGGATCGCGAACCGGTCAGGCCCTTCCCAGTCGACCGTCTCGTCCGAGCGGAGTGTCAGCGTCGCTCCGGCCACGGGAATCTCAACCTCGATAGGCTCCGGGTCGGTCACTGGTGGCAGCAACGGCCGGGCGTGGCCATGGTGGCTGGCTATCAGATGGCGCACCAGGTCCGCGTCGACCGCTGGCTCGTCCAGATCACGGGCCAGCAGGGCTGCAGCCAGCCGAGCCGACAGCGCCTCGTGCCGCATGGACTGCGGGTATCCGGACAGCCGTTGCGCGAGGTTGCGCGCTGCCCTATCTGCCGGGTCCATGCCGGACTTCGCGAGCGGCTCGCCAGCCGCTCGGGCCCGCCAGCGGTCACCCCGATGCAGCATGACCTGGAATCGGCGATCGCGCTTGCCCTCGTCATGATGCTCGCCTGCTAGCCGGACTGCTCGGACCACCGGGCCGGCCAGGCCAAGATTGCAGGCGAATTCCGCGGCGCGCTTTCCCACGGCCTTCTGGTGGTCAGCTAGTGTCATCGGCTCGGATTCGCCGGTAACGGACGTCCCGCCAGCACTCGTGTCGTCGCTCCAGGACACGCCACGTCTGCTAAGCAATGCCCTGACGTGCCGGTCCGGTGGTTCATCAAGCGCGAGTGCGAGCCGCGATGCGTCAGCGAGCGAACGCAGCACCCGCTCATGCGGCAAGTTGCTTTCTTCGGAGGCCGGCGGAAGTTCAGCGACGATCTGCCTGATCATCTGCTGATACCGATCTTCGTCCGTATCGTCATCACCGATGTCCGCCTCGATCGCCGAGATAAGCTCCACGACCTTCTCCGCTACGTCAGGCGCGAGCGACTTCATCGCATCCGACAACACGGTGCCGACGCGAATCGCTGTCACCCGACCGCGCCTGCCACCACCTGTGAGGTCCGCGACATCGATGACCGGCTCGGCGGAATCCGGATCCCACCCATACTGGTCGCAGCCCCCCCAGGTAGCAGGAACCACCAATAGGGCGTTGGGGCGCAACTGCCGAAGACTGATCGCCTCGGCGTGGCTCGCATCGCGGTAGCGCAGCACCGTCGGACCATCATCGGCAGGTCGGCTCGCGTTCTCATCCCGGCCCGCCAGATCTGACGGCACCTCTAGGTCGCTGACTGCCAGTTCCGGTTCAATCGCCGCCTCGCGGCTTGCGGTAGCTGACCCGCGATGGCGGCCAGCCAACCACCGCCGGGCTGCCGCAATCGGCAGTTCGATGGCCTCATCGATGGTCGGCGGGATCCGCTCGACACTCCGCTGCCACTCCCCAGGATCATCGCCGCCGATGTCGGCGCGCCAGACGACGGAAACCGTGGGGTAGTCGTAGCCGAGCCCGCGCAGGTACGGAGCGACAGGGACATCTGGGTGCGGCCGGGGCGAGGTTCGTGACCAGCAGTCGAGCGTGTCAGCACTGAGGAGCGGAACGTACGGCTGCGGACCGGTCATGCTCTCTCGTTGTGCGGCAGGAATACTGTCGACTAGGTCGCGTAGCTGGGCAGGCGACATCGGAATGCCCTCGCCAAGCTGCGCGAGTCCCTGGCTGGCCCGATAAGGCGTTGGCGGGCTGATGCTCGTGAGCCAGTCCCAGGTCTGCTGGCGCGCAGGCCCGTAGATGAAGTCGGCCGATCCTCCGGTGTGGACGATCACCGCAGTGCCGACCTGGTCACCTCGCCGGTTCACCCGGCCCAGTCGCTGCACGATAGCCTGGATCGAGGCAGATTCGGTCACCAGCCCGTCAAGGTCGATGTCAGCGCCGACCTCGATGGTCTGGGTAGCCACAACGAAGATCGCTTTGTCGGCTGCTCGCTCGGCGCCTGCGCGGATGCGCGGATACCAGGCCTGCTGGAGATAGTCGCGGTCGACAGGGCGGATGCGGCCGGTCATCAGAACGCAATATTCCGGCTCGGGAAGGGTCTCGCGGAGCTTGCTGAACGCCGCTCGGGCCGTAGCAACGGTGTTGGCGACAACACCTGTCACCTTGCCGAGGCCGCCGATCTCACGTGCCCAGTGAACGAGGGCGTCCACGGTCGCGCTGGATCTGGGCACCGTGACGAGGCGGACCGCCTTCTCCGCGCGCAGGCGCCGGCCCGCTACCGGATGCTGCTCGTCGTCGATGCCGATGCCATGCGTGTTTGCGCGAGACTGTCCAGGGCTTGCCGACATGGCCACGACGATTGGCGCAGGGACTGCCTGCGCGTCCTCGATCGCTCTGATATCGCGCAGCGTGGACAGCAGCGCCTCGGACAAGTGCGCCTCGTCGATGATGATGAGGCTGTCGGTGCCCACAAGCGCTGCGTCGATCGGCTTGAGCCGGTCACCGACGCCGTACCCGCGGAACAGAAGCCTGCTACCTACCTGATCGACGGTCCCGGTCACGATCGCGTGGCGATCGGGACGCTCTAGCCATAGCCACGACCAGTCGACGCCGCCACGCATGCGCGTGACGTCAACCGCCGGGCCGTCGTCGCCCTGGGCGACGAGGCACAGCCCCACGGCGTGGCAGAGGCTGCCGTCGGGCGCATCCTCGATCGCGCGGTGAATCCGCAGCGCGTGCTCATGGGCCTGATCGACGATCAAGCGACGGTCCACGACCATGAATACGCGCCGCCGCGCGTGCGTGCTTCCCATCGCGCTGGAGAACACCGCTACGTCGAGCACCGCGGTCTTACCTAGACCTGTCGGCACGTCGATCAGCGTCGGCCAGCCCTCCGTAACGACTTTGTGCAGGAGCGCCTCCTGCCACGGAAATGGCTGCCAGCCGTGGACTTCTTCGAAGAAAGCCGGGAACTGCTCCTCTGTCAACTGCACTTTCGGCTCACCAGCCTTATCCCGGTTCATAGCTGCGCTCCGGCAAGCTCGATGGCCTCGTCAGCCCCAGATCGCGCACCAGGCCGCGCATCGGCCGGCAAGAACAGCCCCAGGCCCAGGTAGCGCAGCGAGCCCGCGATCACCGGGCCTAGGACCGGCTTGGCGAAGGTGATCTTCGCGTGGACAAGTCGCCGGTGCGGTCGCCCCTCGGGCACCGTCCCCTTACGCGGTCGCCAAATGGCACCCCGCACGAGTGGCATATCCGAGACTTCGATCGCGGTCAGTTCGTCCGGGTAGCCCGCCAGCCGCAGCGATCGCGCGACCACCGTCTCCAAGTCCCGCCCTTTGCGCACGTATCCGTCAGGCATGAGCGGAGTCGCACTGACCCACGTCCTCGCCCCACCGCGGGTCGCCCAGCGCTCGGGCTGAGCGCCGTACGGGTCGGCACCGTACTCAAGGTCAATAGTCTGATCCCTAAGTAGCCGAATTCTGTTCAGCGGATCTGTCATCACGGCCTTGACGAGTTGGCTGACATCTGGGCTGCCCAGTTCCTTGGGTATCGCGAGCGCCAACCCGAGGACGTGGCCGTCGGAGTGCTCATACCCGACGTCCGGCAGAGCAAGGTACCCGACGTGCGGCCGACCGTCCGCACCATGGCCGCTGATCTGCGCCGGGACGGGGTCAGGCACACGGGAAAGGACCGCCCTCCGCAGTGCCGCCGTCAGTCGCAGCACGTTGTCGCCGCCGATTCGGACGACCGGACGCCTCAGACTCCACACCATCAGGTCCTCGAACGGCCCCGCGGATGCCACAGCCCTGCCGTCGCTGGTCTCTGTCCCCCAGGTACGGACTAGCTCGTACGGGAGGAGTCGAGCGACCTCCCAGGCCCGGCGTCCGTCGTCGTATGCAGACTCAAGCTCGCGCGTGTAGCCGACATAGGGGACGCGCAGCAGCCATGCGGCGCGACCCTCGCCGAGTTTGGCCGGGCTGTAGGTTACCCAGCTCGACATGCGTTCGGGAACTGACGCCGAGACACTGACCTCAGCAGCGCCCGCAGACCTGCCAACGTAGGGAACCTTGCCTGCCATCCGTGCGATGATGGTCCGCCGCTGGGCATCCAGATCAGCTTCGGGCCATACGACGGCAAACGACTCGGTGCTCGGCACTGCAAACGAGCGCGAACGCATGCCGTTGTTCCGCCCTGGCCACGTGAGGTTGCCACCTTTCTGGGAGATGGCGTTCTCGACCACGTACGCTCTCGTACGTCCCCGCTGGGTGGTGTCGAGGCCGTCGGCCCACACCTCCGGCGGCGGCTGGGCCTCAAGCCATCGCAGCGCTGACCAGTCAGCTTCCGACTCAGCCGACGCGACCAGAGCACAGAAAAGACGAGCGGGATGCGGCGGCCACTCGGCGTTGCTGGGTCTCTCACCCCCGGCTTCATACGAGCCATGCCGGAGCCGCACCAGGATGCTGAGCGGCATGGCTAGTCCCCGTCCTGAGAGCCACTCGTCACGGCGAACTTGATCGCGGCTTCCAGAGCAGCCGTAGGCTGGAGGCTGACGGTGTCGGTCTCCATGGCGACGCCAGCCGCAGCTGCCCGCTCGCGTAGCTCGTTGAAGGCATCCAGCGCCGCCTGTGCCGTGACGGCAAACTCTTCGAGGTCGCCGCCGGGACGTTCCAGGCCCACTGTCTCGCTGACCTTGGCAAGATCGCAGCCAGAGCGCAGCCAGACCGATGGGCCGCCGAACGCTAGCCGGTCGCCGGCCAGAGCCAGGGCAGCAAGCGCAGCCCGGGCGGACCTTGCAGCCTCGGCAGACGCGTCACCGAAGCGCAACCGCTCCAGGCCGGAGAACGAGATGCTCGCAATCCGGCGGACCTCCGAGAGGGTTACCCCGCCGTGAACCGGGTTGGGCGCGATGTTGCCGTGCCCGATCTCGCTGAGGCGCTGCCCCTTGTCCCTAGATCCTTCCGGGAAGTACTTCCAGTCACTCTCGGCCTTCGCCTTGTCATCGATGGCACCCCTCAGATTGACCGGGTCCATTCGCCCACCACGGCGGTCCCCGAATACGGGCTCAAGACCGTACATCGCAGCCGAGTAGAGCCGGGCAAACTTAGGCCACCGGCCCTTGCGGTGGGAGTCCCACGCACCGAAGATCAGCGAGCACGGCTCCCGCTCGTAGAGCGGCCGCACATCGGTAACAGTCGCCATTCGGAGCCGCTGGCCGACGATGCTCTGATCGAACCGGATTCCGTCAACCGTGCTGTCGCGAACGTAGGCATCCGCATAGCGGTGAGGGAAGTCGAGCGAGGTTAGCCTCACCTCGTTAGTACGCAGCTCGAACAGGGGAAGAGTGAGTCTGCCGTTATCACGGGCAGCAAGCAGCGCCTCTTCTACCCGATTCGCCTGCGATGGTTCCTGGTCGATGACGACAGATGGGCGCTTGACTCCGTCCACCAGACGGTCTGCCGTTGCGTATCGCTTGGTCTGATCACGCTCATTGTCTGGAATCGGATAGGTTGGCGGCATCACCGTACGGCCAGGCCCTCCGACAGGCTGATAAACCGCGCGCACGACAATCGCCGTGTGCTGGCGCTCTGGACCAAGAGCGGACACCAGTTGGTCCACCAGTTCATTTGTCATGTTCGTGCCTTCTTTCTCCTATAAACGGGCCTTGGCGAGCGCTGCCGTAACGAACGGTCTGCCGCTTTGACGAAGGGCTGCAGACAGCGATCTGATCACAAATCCTCCAGTAGCCCAACCAGTCCTTCGGCTACGTGACCGCCAGCCATGTAGATGATCACGACGGCGGCGAGCACCATCGCGAGGACGATCACTGTGTAGATGGTCGCGCGAGCCCATTCCGCCCAGGTGAGCCGTCCGATGCGGACGGGCAGATCCGCCAGATCCGCACGTCGAGGGGGCCTGAGCGAGGGGTCTCTCACGAGGCGTGATGCTACACCTGGATAGAACGCAGAGGTGTGTATCATTGCAAAAGCCGGAGCGAGATTTCGGGTAGTGGCACCATTGCGGATATCCAGGTGTCTGTGAGCTATGTCGCGATCTGCGCCTATTCCACGGGACCTCCCGTGGCTCCGCTGCCGGCCGTGGGTCTGCAGCACGCAGGCCCACGGCCCTCCGGCAGCCACTCTCATCGCGCGCTCACCCGGTGCCCGGTCAGGTGGGCCATGACGGCCTGGTTGGCCTCCCAGCCGTCGGGGAATTTGGCCGGGACGTTGAGGTGCACTGGCTCGGTAGACGGGTAGGCGTCGAGCAGCTCGGGGATGCCGGCCCGGGCGACCACGATGCACGCGTGCCGATGCCGCGAGGCAAGCACGCAGAGCCGGCCGGCCTCGAGGTGGAACGCGGTCGCATCGACGCGACCCGAGAGCGGATGCAGCACGATCGTCACGTCGAACTCGCGGCCCTGCAGCCGGTTGGCGGTGTCGACGGTGACGGCCGCGAGCGCCGGGCCCAGCGCGTTCCGGATGGCACGCGCCTGGTCCCGGTGCGCGGTGCCGATCGCGATCCGGTCCGCGCCAGCAGGCATGCCGCCGGGATGAGCCTCGGAGTACGCTACGCAGCCGCGCTGCAGCAGCCGCGCGGCCAGCGCGGCGCAGGCCTGCACCGCCTCGCTGTCGGTGCGGACCGTGTGCCGCGCGGGAAGCTCGTACAGCGCCCACCCGGTCTGCACGGCCAGTGAGAGCGCGGCGTCGACCGGCTCGTCACGCCACAGCGACGACGAGGAGAACGCGAGCCGTCGATCCCCCGGCCCCGAGCCAGCCGCGAACCCGCCGAACGGGTAGAACGCCTCCGCCACGACCGGCACCGCGGACGGCGGCAGCCGCCACGACACCGGCAGCCGCCGCACCACGACGTCGGGGTTGTGCCGGAGCAGCACCTCGACCGCGCTCTGCATCGGATCCCACGTCAGCCCGGCCCACCGGTCGATGTCGACCGTCGCGAACGGGTCGAGCTGGCCAGGGTCGCCGACGAGCAGCGCGCGGTCGAACTGGCCCGCGATGCGCAGCAGCAAGTCCGAGCGCATCTGGTATGCCTCGTCGACGACCGCCCAGGCGCACGACCAGGCTCCGGCCCGCACCGTCGCCCACTTGGCCGCGGTGCCCACCACGACCACACAGTCGGCCAGGTCACCGATCTCCGTGGACACGGTGACGCCGGCGTGCCGCCGGACCCGCGCTGATGGCACGTAGTCCTGCCCGCACAGCCGCCCGATCGGGCCGGCCACCGCACCCGCCGCGCCCGCCAGTCCCGCGGATCCCGATCTGACCAGCGCGGCGCTCGCCAGGCGGTCCACCAGGTCGTCGACCTGTCCGTTGGTTTGCGCGACCAGCATCACCGGCTCGCCGGCCCCTGCCAGCGCCCGCGCGGCGCGGACGACCAGGGCCGACTTCCCGGCCCCGGGTGGCGAGTCGACGACGACCGCGCGATGACCGGCCGCCAGGTCGGCGATGACCTGATCGGCCGCGGCCACCGCGAGCGACGCCGCCGAAACCGTCCCGCCACGCGCCGCTGCCCCGGCCGTCGTCGGCACGCCGGTCATGACCAGTCCTCCGCGGCGTCCTCGTCGTCGGGCTCATAGGGCGCCGGGGGTCCGCCGTGGGTCCACGGCGTCTGCTCTGGCGGCGGGAACTCAGCGATCGGCAGATAGTCGGCGGTCAGCGTCGAGTAGCACACCCGCTCGCCGGGCTCCGGCACGCTGCCGGGCGGAGCGACCAGGCCACGGCCCATGCCACCGGACAGCTCCAGGGCAACAAGAGCTGGCCCGCTAGCCCCGTTCCCGGCTTCGAGCATGACGGGATGTACAGGCCCGGGCGCAACCGCCGCCGTCACGGAGATGACCTGAGCCTTCTGCCCGCGCCGGGCCGGCGAGGTCACCACCGTGCCGGGCATGACCAGCACCGGGTCGGCCGTCGCCACCGTGATCCACGGTCGCAGCACACGCCGCTTCGCGCCCTCGCTCACCCGGCCGGGATCGGCCGCCACTACCTGGCCCGCGAACGCCTCCCCGGTCATCCGGTATTCGGCCATCACCAGCGGGTCATCGAAGGCGCGCTGCGCGGCGAAGCTGGCCTGCGCCCGTTCCAGCCAGTTCAGCCGACGCGCCGCCGCGACCGCCCCGTCCCTGCGGGGCTGGGGAAGCCCACCGTCCCGCAGGTACGCGGCGTAGCCGGTGAACGCGTCCCGGTCGGCCTCCCACCTGCGAGCCACGTGGTCCCCGGCAGGAAGCTCGCGCAGCAGTTCGAGTGCCCGCCACACAAGCTGCCACGTCGGCAGCAGCTGGCCGGTCAGCGCCCGTTCCAGCGCCGAACGAGCCCGCCGAACGGCCGCGTGTCCCAGTTCCGCCGACGCCCCCGACTCCGATCTCGCAGCCTCGGTCGTGCGCGCGAACGCATCGATAAGCGGCGCGAGCACGTCGTTGTCGAATCCGGGGTCGGTGACCGGCCCGGCAGGCGGAGACGCCAGCGGATCTTCGCCGACCGCGGCGGCGGCTGCCCCGCCCACGCCCGGCGGCGGGTCGATCCAGGCCAGCAGCGTCGCCAGGTTGAGGTCTTCCAGCTCGCTCTGGCCGCTCGCCCAGTGCAACGACAGCGCCTCGGTGGCCGCGAGCATCAGGCACGAGCCGGGATGCTCCGCGCGCTCGGTCAGGAACGACAGCCAGCGGCCAAGCACGGGGACCGCCGGGTCGACGGGATGGTCGCCGTCCGGCCGGCGGAACCTCGTCGATCGGCCCAGCAGGCGCGTGAAGGCGATCCCCGCCCGGTTCGGCAGGACGAGCTGAGGAGCATCGAGGGAACGGGCTCTCGTCTCGCCACGCTCGGCCGGCACCTGCTCGGTCGTGGCGGCGAACCCCTCCACGTATGGCACGATCACGCTGGCGAGTTCAGCCGCGAACGCGAACCGCTCGTCGCGGTTCCGCGGCTGGCTCACCACAAACAGCCGGGGCGTAGCCGGATCGTCGCCGACCAGCGCGGCCAGCGGCGCATTGGCCTCCCCGGCCAGTGCGAGCGGGACCAATACCATCGGCCGCGTGCCGATGTGCACGTGCCGAACCGTGGCGACGCGCTGCGCCACATCCGCCATCCGGGCCTGCGCGCGGGCGAGTGCGGTCAGCGTGCTCATCCGGCCGCCGCCAAGCTTTCGGCCCGCAGTCTCGCGGCCGTACGCAGCAGCGCGGCGGCGTCGTGCTGCCCGCCGCCCGGCTTGGCCTCACCATCGGCCAGCCGCAGGGCCGTGTCGACATACTCCACGCCGCCGAGTTCCTCGCGAACGGCGCGGCCGAGTGCGGCGGTGGTGGCGCGCGCCTCGTGGCGGCAGAACCGGCACATCTCGCAGCTGGCCAGGCACTCGGGCGAGTACCTGGCCGGGAAGATCTCGAGCGCCGCAGCCAGCTCGCTAGCCGCCCGACGGGGCACGCCGGTCTCGTCCATGGCCAGGTCCAGGCTGATACCCGGCGGGTACAGCTCGACGAGGTCGGCGATGAGCGCCAGCCGGGAAAGCTGCCGCTGCAGCACGGTGAGCTGCTTGCGCACGTCGAGCAGCGCTCCGACAGGACGGTTGGCGAAGTCCTTCGGGCAGACGAGCACCACCTCGTCGGCGACCAGGTCCGGGTCGCGGCCCGAGCGGGCGAGTAGCTCGCGCATCGCCAGCACGTACACAGCTGACTGGATGGCCGCCGCGGCGACCTTGTCCGGATCGGCCTGCCCGTCGATGGCGGCGAACGACTTGATCTCGACGACGTGGAACCGATCCCGCAGCCTGAACGCGATCAGGTCGGGCTCCAGGTAGGCGAGCCGGCCGCCGACCTCAAGGGTGAGCAGCGGGTGGTCGAACAGGGTCCCGGCGTCCGCACCCGAACCTGCCGTCCTGGTCACCAGCTGCCTGGTCCGCGCGTGCCGGACGGGCAGGCTGGTGCTGCCCGCGACGTCCTCTAAGTCGGCGTAGGACGCCTCGGGGATCGGCAGGCCGAGCTTGTCGCGCAGCAGCCGCAGCAGCTCAGCACAGCCATCGGCCTTGACCAGCGCCTCGAATGCGTTGCCGCGCGCGATGGCGAATCTCGACTGGCCGAACGGCGCCGGGAAGCCGCTTGCGGCGGCCAGCCGGGGCTTGTCGACACCGGCGGCGTCCAGGATGGCCCGGCGCACGCAGCCGGGATTGGCGGTCAGCGCAGCGATCGTGCGCGCATTGTGCGGGCGTGGCGGCATGGCTCCGCGGATCTGATCGAGGCGAGCCTCGGTATCGGTCATGACGCTGTCCTCCGCTGTCAGCTTGCCGCTCTGCCCGTCCGGTGAGCGGCGGCGCGCAGTCTGCTGCCGAACAGCTGCTCGGCCTCGTCAAGCTGGCCGCGGATGCGCTGCGCGGCAGCCTGGCGGTGCTCGCAGTCACGGTCGGCATGGACATCGAGCTCTGCTTGCGCCGCCGCTGCCACCCTGCCTGGCTCGGCCCGGCCGGTCCCGCGCTGCGCGCCCGGTATGTTGACCGCGAACCGCCACAGCAGCGCCCACGCTCCGGGGCCGGGATCGGGGATCCGCGCGATGCTGTCGGCAACGGCTATCGAGGCTGTCAGGAAGTCGACGCGCGGGCTGAGCGGTCCGATGACACGCCGTTCCAGCGGCCAGGTCGACACGGCGATCAGCCCGCGCGCCGGAGCCAGCAGGTCCGCGGTCAGCGCGGCACAGAGATAGTAGGCGCGGCTGCGCGGAGCGGACCGGAACGACCGCTCCTCATCCCTGCGAAGGCTGGTGAGCCGTGCGGCGACGAGTTGCCCCGAGAAGAACGCCTCGTGGACTGCCACGATCAGCCGGGGAGCCGCGGGCACCCCTAGCAGCGTCAGCGCCTGATGTACCTGCTCGCGGACCGGCACCAGCGTACCCGCCGGCGCCGCGGCAGGGGCTGCGGCGGGCCCGCCGCGCTCCAGGTCAGTGAGCATGTCCTCCCAGGCGCGCTCGGCCTGGCGGAGGTCGGCCCGCAGGTCGCGCGCGCGTGACCGGTCGCCGCGAGCGACCGCACGCCGGATGGCCACGCGCAGCTCGTCGATGCGCCGCTCCAGGCTCTCAGGCGTGACCACGACCGCGACTGTACCGGATCGATCCAGTGTTTTCCAGCTAATTCCACTATTAGTGCCGGATCGGGCCTGCCGTCTCCCGCCAGGAGAACTCGGCGAGTTCGAGCCGCTGGCACGCCGCGGCCTGGCTGCCGTCCGCACGCCGGTTACCCCTCGCAAAACTGATATCATTATGCTAGACAGGCCTTGTCAGGCACGGACTGGAGGTGGGCGAGATGGCAGCCCAGGTGGCCGCGGCGAAAGGTAGTCAGACTGCGGGGCAGTCAGTTTCCGAATACCCGGCCCGCTTTATATCTGGGCTGCGGATGCTGGTGCTCAGCGTTGTCCTGGTACTCCTCGGGGCGGGGCTGATCGTGCTGGCGACTCGTCAGGCCGGGGGGCTCCGCGCCGCACTGATCGTCCTCGGCGTGCTGGTCATCCTGTGCGGCGTGCTGATCTTCCGCGGCCTCACCGCGGTGGTGCCTGGCCGGGCACGTGTCGTGCAGCTCTTCGGCCGGTACCGTGGCACGATCCGCGAATCGGGCCTGAAGTGGGTGAAAGTTCGTGGCCATCCAGACCGAGACCGCGGTCCGCCATATCGCGGGCAGCTATCCGTACGACAGCCGTGGCACCGACGCGCTGTCATTGCGCGACAACGCCGACGAGATCACCGAACGGCTGTCGGCCGAACTGACCGACCGGGTGAAGTCGGCCGGGGTCCACGTCATCGAAACGCGGCTGACCAGGCTCTCTTACGCTCCCGAGATCGCCCAGGCCATGCTGCGCCAGCAGCAGGCCAGCGCGGTGGTTGGCGCGCGCCAGCGCATCGTCGAGGGCGCCGTCGGCATGGTCAAGCTCGCACTGGAGCGACTCAAGGATGACGGCGTCGTCGATCTTGACGAAGAGCGCAAGGCCGCGATGGTGTCGAACCTGCTGGTCGTTCTGTGCAGCGAGCAGGCAACTCAGCAGGTCGTCAACACCGGCACGCTCTACTCGTGATAGCTCGCCGATGGTGACACCGCACAGCCGGCGAGCTGGGTAGCGGCGTGACTGAGCGTAAGGGCATCCTGCTCCGGCTTGATCCTGCCGTGCATGACGCGCTGGCCAGGTGGGCGTCGGATGAGCTGCGCAGCACCAACGCGCAGATCGAGTTCCTGCTCCGGCGCGCGCTCGCCGAAGCCGGGCGGCTGCCCGCTCAGGTCCGGCAGATGCGCAGGCCCGGCCGGCCCGCGGGCAGC
>JAJYUU010000097.1 GCA_021792405.1 Actinomycetes bacterium | reverse complement strand
AAGAGCTTGTTGTACGGATTCATCTCCTTCACGCCGTAGGACGTCCGCTCCACGAACGAGGGCAGCACATACCGCGACTCGGGCTGCCGCCGCCCTGCGTTGCCCGGTTCCGGGTAACTGACGCCGCTGTAACCGGCAATAGCGTGTCCGCGTCCAGCGCTCACTTCTGGTCCTCCCTGGCCAGTGCCCCCGACGATCCATGGGCCGTGCACGACATCAGGCCCGCTCATGACACCGGGCCAATCGTCGGCACCTCGCTCGCGTTGCGGACCACGTGGTCCACGATCCCGTACTCGCGGGCCTCGTCGGCGGTGAACCAGCGGTCCCGGTCGGAGTCCTCCTCGATCTGCTCGACTGACCGGCCCGTGTGACCGGCGATGCGCTCGGCGAGCACTCGCTTCAGGAACAGGCTCTGCTCCGCCTGGATCCTGATGTCGGTCGCAGTGCCGCCGATGCCGCCATGCGGCTGATGCATGAGGATGGCCGCATGCGGCATCGCGTAGCGCTTGCCTGGCGCGCCCGCGCACAGCAGGAACTGGCCCATCGACGCGGCCATGCCCATCGCGTAAGTAGCCACGTCATTCGGTACGTACTGCATCACGTCATAAATCGCCATCCCGGCGTAAACCGACCCGCCGGGTGAGTTGATATAGAGGCTGATATCCCTCTTCGCGTCCTCGGCCGCCAGCAGGATCAACTCGGCGCAGATGCGGTTGGCCAGATCGTCATCGACCTGCTGGCCGAGGAAGATGATCCGGTGCCGCAGCAGGCGCTGGAACAGCATCTCGCTGAGCGGCTGGACCGGGGCTTCCGCAGCCCGGGCAAGCACCTCAGCCCGCATGGCGGCCTGCTGCCGGTCGTCGGGAAGCGTGGTCACGTGTGCTCTCCTCGTGTAGTCGGTCGCGCCTGCCGTTGACTGCGACCATAACCCGGCCGCGAGAGGCCGCTCGCCGCCGAGCCCCGGTGTTCGCTTACGGCGCACCTAGGCCGACTATTTTCGCGCTGTTAGCTGGCAATTCGCGGGGGCGGTTCGCAGCCGGCGCACCGGGCCGGCGCCGCACTCAGCCGGCGTCGGAATCCCCAGCGTCGGGCCCGTCGGAGCCGGCCGAACCATCCTCGCCTTCCCCGCCGTCGCTGGCCTCGGCCTCGGCCGCCGAAGCGATGTAAACGGGCCGGCCAGCCTCATCGATTACCCGCGCGCGTTCGGCAAGCAGTGTGAGCGCATTGCCGCGGAGCACGTCGGCCGCGACCGCGCGCAGCTGGTCGTTCGCGCTGAGCTGCTGAGCCAGCCGGTCCGGGGCGACGCCCATCCGGTAGGCCTGCTCGGTCACGTACGCGCTCAGTTGCTCGGCGGTGACGCTCAGCTCTTCCTGCGAGGCGATCTTGTCCAGAATGAAGCCGGCCTTCACCGACCGCCTGGCATCCGCTTCGAAGTCCTCGTTGAGCTTGGCCTGGGTGGTCTCGGCGGACTCCAGGTAGCTCGGCAAGCTCAGGCCGATCCGCTCAAGCTGGTCGCGCAGGGACGTATGCCGCGCATCGATCTCGGCCGAGACGATCCGCTCCGGAAGCGGGATGTCGATCCGATCGATCAGCTCGTTCAGCAGCCGTTCCCTCGCCTGGCCTGCCTGGCCCTGCTGCCGCATCGCCTCGAGCTGCTTCCTGGTCGATGCCCGCAGCTCGCCGACGGTGTCGAACTCGCTGGCCGACTGGGCGAACTCGTCGTCCAGTTCTGGCAGCTCCTTGACCTTGACCGAGTTGACGCTGACCAGCACCTCGGCCATCTGGCCGGCGTGCTCGCCGCCGCCCAGCTCGGCCTGGAATGTGCGGGACTCGCCCGCCGACATCCCGGCCAGCGCCTCGTCGAGCCCGTCCAGCATGGACTCGGAGCCTACCTCGTAGGAGACACCGCTGGCCTGGGCGTCTTCGACAGCCTTGCCGTCAATGGCAGCGGCCAGGTCAATCGAGACGAAGTCACCGGTTTGCACCGGCCGATCCACCGTCTTGAGCGACGCGAACCGCTCACGCAGCGCGCGAAGATACTCCTCCACCTGGTCGGGATCGACCTCGGCGTTGTCCACGGTCACCGACAACTGCTCCAGATCCGGCAGCTCGAAGCTCGGACGGACGTCCACTTCCGCCGTGAACGCCAGCTCGTTGCCGTCGTCGAGCCTGGTAATCGCCAGCTCGGGCTGGCCGAGAGCCATTACCTCGTGCTCGGTGACTGCCTTGTTGTACAGCTCGGGCACGGCTTCGTTGACCGCCTGCTCGAGCACGTGGGTGCGGCCGATGCGCGTGTCGATGATCCGGGGCGGCACCCGGCCAGGCCGGAACCCAGGGATCCTGACCTGCCTGGCCACCTCCCGGTAGGCCTTGTCGATGCTCGGCTTAAGTTCCTCGAACGGAACTTCGATTGTCAGCTTGACCCTGGTCGGGCTCAGCTCTTCGACGTCGGTCTTCACCTGGGGTCGCTTCCTGGAAAGAGGTCATTCCGCTGGCGGGCGCTTGCGCGCCGACCGGACATGGCGTCACTCACGGCTGTTGCGCGCCAAGTCTAGGCCAGTACCGCGATGTTCACCCGGCACGGGTGATGATCACGGGAACTCGCCGGCCGCACGATAGCCGGGTAGAGGTTCTCGGGGTGTAGTCGGCGTGCCTGGGTCCAGTGCTAGTGCCGGTAACCAGGCGCGAACCGGCCGTCTAGTCCTCCAGGAGGCGAGAATGACCGAACCGCGGAGCGGCCCGGCCAACGAGGGAGGTCAGCCAGGCGGATACGGACCGCCGGCCGGCTCGGGCCAGGGCGACTTGGGCTCCGGCGACATGGGACCGCACGATCGGGGTGCCAGCAACGTCGGCGGGCCCGGACAGGAAACGGGAGGCTATCCGGACGAGGCACAGCGCCGGGCCGGCGCTACCTCGGACGAGGAGGCTACCCAGCGCGGCGGCGTCAAGACGCGCACGTCACCAACTCAGGCGACGGTTCCGCAGCAGTATGGCCCGCAGGCTGAGCGCGGAATGGAAACCGGAGCCGCCGCGACGCCCGGCGTCGGAGCGGAAAGCGTCATGATCGCAGCCGCGGCTGGCCGAGCCTGGCCAGGGGTGTTCCTGTGCGGCCTCGGCCTGATCGCGCTAGGCGTCATGCTGCTCGTCTGGCCACATGCGGCACTGACCTTGGTCGCGGTACTGATCGGCGCTGCCGTGCTCGTCGCCGGGCTGGTGAAACTGTTCGAGGGGTTCACCGCGAGCAATTACAGCGGCGCCATGCGGACGGGTTACATCGTGATCGGGCTGCTCGCCGTGCTTGCGGGCACCTACCTGCTGGTGCATCATGCGGTCAGCCTGTTCCTGGTCGCGTTCGTGACCGGGCTGTTCTTCATCGTGCACGGCATCGCCGACATCGGCGCGGCAGCCTCCGGCCACGTGCCGGGCCGTACCCTGCGTGCCGTGCTCGGCGTGTTCAGCATCGCGGCCGGGATCGTCATGCTCGTCTGGCCGGCGATCACGCTCGTGCTGCTGCTCACCATCGTCGCCGCCTGGCTGCTGCTGTACGGCCTGATGCTGTGCGCACTCGCCGTTGGCCTGCGGAAGGCGGCGAAGGGGAGCACGGCCGGCACAGCTCGGGGCGGGCCGTCATTCAGGCGCAGGAAGATGGCCACCAGCGCGCAATAGCCGGCCGGCAAACCGCCAGTCAGCACAGCGGTGGCTCCGCCCGGAGGTCCGGGCGGAGCCACCGCCTCGTCGTCCCGGCACCCCTGGTGGCTCCGCTCGGAGGTCCGGGCGGAGCCACCGCCTCGTCGTCCCGGCACCCCTGGCGGCTCCGCCACAGGTCCGGCACCCGCAGGCACCCGCCGCTGACGGTGATCGCGCCGCAGCGCGCGGCGTAACAGCAAGTCCAGGCGGCGGGCCTGGGCGATGGCCTGGCGCCGATTGGCGACACCCAGCTTCCGGTACACCGAGCTCAGGTGCGTCTTTATGGTGTTGATCGACAGGAACAGCGCCTCGGCGATCTCCTGGTTGGTCATGTGCGAGGGCAGGAAGCGCAGCACCGCGAGTTCGCTGTCGGTCAGCAGCGCAGCGGGATGGCTCCCGGTCGGCCTCGGCAGCCGTCCGTCAAATCGGTCCAGGATCCGGCTGGCAAACCCGGCGCAGCGAGCCGACGGGGAGATCAGGACAGTCAGCGCCGACCGGACCGGCGGGCCGGCCAGCACGAACGGGCCACAGGCTTCCTCGGGTTCGGCAAGTGCTAGGGCCAGCGACAGCAACTCGGCAGCCTCAGCGGACTGGTTCAGCCGGCGATGCGCGATGACAGCGGTAAGCAGCGCCGCGATCCGGTCAGTGAGCGCGTAAGGCCCGCTGACGCCGGCGATGAGCGGCGCCAGTTGCTCGATCGCTCCCTTGTCGTCAGAGTCGGCGATCAGCAGCTTGGCCTGGCAGATTGCGGCCTCCGGTTGCGCTGCCGCGCTGGCCGCCGGGCCACCCGCGCCCAGCTGGGCAGTTCCCGCGGGGCGAGCTGTCACCAGGTCTGCCAGCGCGGCCCTGGCCCGGTCGCGCTCCCCGGCGGCCAGGCTGATCTCGGCGTCCAGCACGGCGATAACCGCCGCAGCGCCGTAGCCACGGCCTGGCTGCCCCGGCACCCCTTGCCCGCCAGGGTCATAGTCTGCCCGGACCGCGCCGGCCACCGCGTCGGTCAGCCAGCGGACCAGCCCGCGAGCGCCGACCAGGTTGCCCTCGGCGAGCGCCAGCCGGGCCCGCAAGAGGCCGCTGAAAATGGCGATCGACGGCTCACCGGCTGGGCGGGCCGCCATCGCCGCAAGGTCAGCCTGATCAAGCAGGGCTGCGGCGGCATCCGGCTCATCACGGGCCAGGCTGACCGCCGCGCCGGCCAGTGCGAGCACCGGGCGCACGTCATCGTCGTCACCGTGCGGTCCGTCGGCGATGCTGGTGCCGAGCCTGGCCGCCGCGGCCAGGTCGCCGTAGAACGCGCAGGCAACTGCCTCGAAGGCGCGGCTACGCTCGCGCAGCGCTAGCAGGCCTCCGGCGGACAGCTGCGAGCTCGCATGCAGCAGCGCAGACCGGGCAAGCTGGCTGTCAAACTCGCGCAGGGCAGCCAGGCCTAGTGCGAGCCAGAGCACCCCGAGCGCCCGGTGCTCGGGTACGCCGCGCGGGTCTTTGTGCACCTGGCTCGCCAGCGCCCACTCGCGGTCCAGCCAGCCGGGTCCGGCAGGGCCGGTTGCGGTCTTGTGCAGAACCCGTAGCGCAGCCACCCAGATGTCAGCGGCCTCGGGTACCGGGCCGACATCGCCGGAGCTGGCCGGGCGAGCTGCCGTGGCTGCGGCACCGGTTCCGCTGAGCGCGTTCTCCGCTGCCTCCAGATACGGCAGCGCGCCATCAGCGTCGCCTTGCCAGAGGCGAGCGGCGGCCAGCGCGATGGCGAGCACCCCGTCGGCAGCCTTCCGGCCGGGCGGCACCGGTCGGAGCGCCTCCTCCAGCGCCTCGCCGGCCGGCGACAGCAGGACCGCCGGGCCGGCCTCGTGCAGCAAGCGCACGCCGAACTCCCAGTCACCGGCGCTGGCAGCCGCCTGCACGGCGGCGAGCACGTCCCCGGAGTCCGCGTGCCACCGGGCGACCCGGCCCTGCAGCGCCGGGACTTCGTCCGGCAGCTCCCGGCAGAGGTCAGCGAAGAGCACGTCGCGGAGCATGGGGTGGTAGCGGTATTCGGCTGAGTCCGGCGACACCGGCTGCACCAGGCCACACTCCCTGCTCAGCTGCCCGAGCAGGCGCGCGGTGCCGGGATCGCCGGCCAGGTCGCGGGCCAGCTCGACGGGAACCGTCTCGGTCAGGCAGGTGCGCAGCATGAACCTCCTGACCTCCGGCGCCAGCTGGCCGAGAAGTTCATCCTGCAAGTAATCGGCGACCGGAGCGACCGGCCCTGCTCCGGCTGCGGCTGGCGAGCCGGCCGTCGCCGGCGCGGTGGCCCTGGCCGGGACCGGTCCGGCTGCGCCCGGTGCGTCCGCGCCGAGCGCGGTCAGCCGCAGGCCAGCCAGCCAGCCTTCGGTCCGCTGATAGACGCGATCGCGCTCGGCCGGGCTGAGCGGGGTGCCGAGCATCTCGAAGTAGGCGCCGGTCTCCTCCCGGCTGCAGGCGAGGTCGGCTGCGGTGATGTCGGCCAGCTCACCGGCCAGCCGCAGCCGGGCGAGGGCCAGGCCGCAGGCCGTTCGGCCGGCCAGCAGCAGCCGCAGGCTGGCGGGTTCGTGCCTGATCAGCTCCTCCAGGCCGGCCTGCGCCTCGCTTCCGGCGAGCACGTGCACGTCATCGAGGACGAGCAGCACCGGATCGGCGACGTCCCGGACGATGGCAGACATCCACTGCGGGATCTCGGCGGCCGTGATGCCGGGCGGCGGGCCCGGCGGTGCGGGCCGCCCGCCCGCCGTCAGCGCGCCGGCCCTGGACACAGCCGCCGTCACGTAGCGCCAGAACCGCCTGGGGTCGCGGTCGGATGCGTCCAGGCTGACCCAGCCCGGGCGGCGGCTGGCCGGCCTGGCCATCGCCCACTGAGCGGCCGCCACGGTCTTGCCTGACCCCGGCGGGCCGGTCACGAGCGTGACTCGATGGCTCACGCCAGCTTCGATGAGTTCGCCGATCCGCCGCCGCGGCAGCATGGCAAAGCCGGGCCGCGGCACCCGCAGCTTGTCCTCGAGCAGCTCGGCATCGAGTTCCTCGACAGACAGCGGGGGGCCGCCCGCCATGCTGGTCATCCCACCCCCGGAGTGACTGACCCGCAACGTCGGCCCAGCGCGGGCGGACGTGCAGGAACGCGGGTCCCGGCTCCTGGCCCGACCGCCTGCCGCGCTCACCCGTTGCGGTGAAGCTGCAGCTCAAAGCCCATCATCCGGCATACCCAGGCGGGTGGCGCGCCAATCAGAGCGACCCCTATGCCGCGCTTTGCGCAGCACCTCGGCGATGCCGGTGCGCCGATCCGGATCACCCGCCAGGTGTGATGCGGGGTGGAGCAGCCTGAACCGGTCACACCGCTAGCCTTCTCATGGCCCGGACTACCGTCTCACCCGCCGGGGGCCCGACGGCGCGGGTACGCCAGCCCTGCCGCCGGGTATCACCCGCCGCCAGACGTGCGGCCCGCGCCACGATGGGAACTGCTCAGGCAATGAGCGACAGCGACGCGACGGCTGGCGGTGTGCTCCGGCAGGTTCCGACGGCGGGCATGACCTGGATACCGGGCGGAGGGTTCCGGATGGGGTCAGCCGATTTCTACCCGGAGGAACGGCCTGTGAGGTGGGTCGCAGTGGCCGGGTTCTGGATCGACGCCCGGCCGGTGACCATCGCCGAGTTCCGCCGCTTCGTCAGGCAGACCGGCTACCTGACGGTGGCCGAGCAAGTACCCGGTTCGGGCTGTCATCCCGGCTCTGGCCCGGAACGGCTGCTCCCCGGCTCGCTGGTATTCCGAAAGACGGCAGGGCCAGCCGATTTCCGCGAATTCGGCAACTGGTGGCGTTACCTGCCGGGCGCCTGCTGGCGCCGCCCGGATGGACCGGGCAGCACGGTGCGGGGCTGCGACAAGCACCCGGTGACGCACATCACCTACACCGACGCGCGTGCGTACGCGGACTGGGCGGGCAAGGACCTGCCAACCGAGGCCGAATGGGAGTACGCCGCACGCGGCGGCCTCGACGGCGCGGTCTATGCCTGGGGCGATGACTTCGCGCCGGGCGGCCAGCATCTTGCCAATACCTGGCACGGCGCGTTCCCATGGCAGAACCTCGCGCTTGACGGCTACGAGCGCACCTCGCCGGTCGCCAGCTTCCCGGCCAACGGCTACGGGCTGTACGACATGACGGGGAACGTCTGGGAGTGGACCAAGGACTACTACCGGCCGGGGCGGCACGCTGACCCAGATCACGAACTGCCCTGCTGCGCGCCGAACCGGTCGCTAGCAGTCGGTCACGAGGGGGCGCGCGCACCTGCGGAGGTCCCGCGCCGGGTCATCAAGGGCGGCTCGTACCTGTGCGCGCCCAGTTCCTGCCTGCGGTACCGGCCGGCCGCGCGGCACGGCGCGGCGGACGATACCTCCAGCGGTCACGTCGGGTTCCGGTGCGTGCTGCGGCTGCCGTCCTGACGGCGACCGGACTGAGCCGGAGTCGCGGCCGTGGGCTTGCGTCCGGGAAATAGAGCGAATCGGTCTTGCTGGTCACCTGCACGAACTGACCGGGAAGCACGGCAACTGAAGCGTCTGACCAGGAGAAGAAGAGCACAGTCAGCGTGAGGACCAGGACTAGGCCCCGGATCCTGGCATTCGCCCCAGCGCGCATCAGCTTGCTGATGGCCGTCAGGATGAGCACGCCGACCACGGCTGCCCCAGCATCAGCCGATTCTGGCACGCCGACGGCACGGTCAGCTGGCCGGCCGGAGCCGCAGCTTCCTGATGATCTCGGTGACTACCTGGCCCGGCGGTCCGTCGCTGGTCGGCACCGGGTACACCCGCCGCTCAGCCGGGCCCGGCGGCTCCAGCACCGCGAACTGGCTGGCAATCAGCGGTTCGCGGAAGAAATGGCCAGCCCGAGCTCGCAGCCTGGCTTCGCCCTGTGCCCTGGTCATGGTGAGGAACACCAGCACTGCCTGCTCTCGGTCGCCGATCAGCCGGTCGCGGTAACTTCGCTTCAGCGCAGAGCAGGCGAGCACGGCCGACTGGCCGCTGGCGATGACATCGTCCATCCAGGCTGTGATGGCCGCCAGCCACGGCTCGCGGTCGGCATCGGTCAGCGGCAACCCGGCTCGCATCTTGGCGATATTCGCAGCCGGGTGGAATGTATCGCCATCCGCGAACTGCCAGCCCAGCCGTCTGGCCAGCAACTGGCCGACAGTGGTCTTGCCGCTCCCGGCCACTCCGGCCACTACCAGGATCATCGAACGCGAGCCTAACGTGCGAAGCTTGACCTCAGCGAGAGCGCCGGTGCCGGGAAAGTTGAGGAGCAGCATGATGTCAGCCCGCCGCGTGGATGCCCTGGTCATCTTCGGTGCCACCGGCGACCTCGCGAAGCTGGAAACATTCCCGGCCCTCGTCGGGCTGGTTGACCGCGGGGTGCTTGACGTCCCCGTTGTCGGCGTCGCGAAGAGCGGCTGGGGCCTGAAGCAGTTCCGCGACTACGCGACGGCGTCGCTGAAACTGAACGACATGGACCCGGCGAGCCCGGCAGCGACCCGGATGCTCGGCCTGCTCCGCTACGTCGACGGCGACCTCGATGATCCGGCTACCTACCAGGCGATGTCGGCAGCCATGGGCGAGGGGCAGAACGTGCTGTTCTACCTGGAGGTGCCGCCGCCGCTGTTCGGCCGGATCGCCGAGGGAATTGCCGCGGCCGGCCGCGCCGCGAACGCGCGGGTCATGGTGGAAAAGCCGTTCGGTACCGACCTTGCCAGTGCGGTCGCGCTCAACGCGACAATGCACAAGTACTTCCCGGAAGAATCCATTTACCGGGTCGACCACTGGCTCGGCCTCGAACCGGTAGAAAATCTGCTGTTCGCCCGGTTCGCGAACTCGATCGTGGAGACGCTGCTCAGCCGCGCGCACGTGGCGAGCATCCAGATCACCATGGCGGAGGCGTTCGACGTCGCCGACCGTGGCAGCTTCTACGACAAGACCGGAGCGATCCGGGACGTCCTGCAGAACCACATGCTCCAGGTGCTGGCAACGGTGCTGGCGGACCCGCCTGACGGCACTGGCCTGGCGTCCTGGCGCGACGTCAAGTCGCAGATTATCGGCGCGCTCGAGCCGCTGTCGCCGCAAGCAACCGTCCGTGGCCAGTACGACGGCTATCTCGACGTACCGGGGGTTGCGGCGGGCAGCACGACCGAGACCTACGCCGCGGTCCGGCTAACCGCGCAGTCCTGGCGATGGGCCGACGTCCCGATCCTGATCCGGGCCGGCAAGTGCCTGCCAGTGACCGCGACCGAGGTGGTATTCCGGTTCCGCCGTCCGCCACACGACGTGTTCGGCCTCGGCCCCGAGGCGGGCGCCAGCCAGTTGCGGGTGCGCATCTACCCCGACGACCAGGTGGGCCTCACGGTCGTGGGCAAGCGACCGGGTCCCGGACTCACTCCGGAGCCCCGCGAGCTCGCGTACTGCGGTCAGGCCGCGGAACAGGTGATGCGCCCGTACGACCGGCTGATAGGCGCGGCACTGAGCGGCGACCGTTACCTGTTCGCCCGGCAGGACACCGTCGAGGCGGCCTGGCGCGTGGTTCAGCCCGTACTCGGCGACGTCGTCCCTGTGCACCGCTACGCCCGCGGCGGCTGGGGGCCGGCGCAAGCGGGCGCGCTCGTTCCCGGCGGCGAGGTCTGGCATGATCCCGCCGGGTAGGGTGCCGCGCTCAGCCCACCGCTCGCAAGCGCGGCGGCAAGACATTTCGGCCCGGCCGAACGTCGTTAAATCCGGACTGGGTGCCGGATGCGTCATAAACTGGTCCCTGACAAGTCTGCTGCGGCGACCGGGGCTGCCTTCCGGTGCGCACTGCCACAGCGGGGATGGCGGCGTCATGAGGTCTTCATGTTGCGCGGGTAGACCTGTCGCCGGACAAGCCCCGGCGGCAACGAGCGCCCCGGCGGCAGCACACACCGTGATTGGGGTCGCCGAGTGCCGAGATCGATGATGTCCGGTTCGCAGTACAGCACGCCAGCCGTGGGCGGCTACCCGCCGGGCGACAGCCAGCGGCGTCGGCATGGCCGGGCACGATCGCGACGGCGCCGCAACTGGGCTCCGCACTGGCCGCAGCACCGGTGGTCGCGTCTGGTGGCGTCGGCGATGGTCGTCATCATGGTCCCGGTGAGCTGGTCCGTCGGACAAGCGCTGACGATGACTGGCGGCGGCTCGATCGCCGAGCGGCTGGCCGAGTGGGCCCGAGACCATTACCTCGGGCCCGTGATCACGCTCGCTGAGTGGGTTGTGTACACGCCGCCCAAGGTCGGCGGCAAGCCGTCGTTCTCGCTGGCCGGGCCGGGCGTGAAGGTCGCGGCTCCGCATGCTCACCACAGCGCGAAGCCGAACCCGGTCTACGCGCCCCCGGCCCCGCTCACCTCGATGGCCGGGCGGGCGCTGCCCGGCGAGGGACAGTGGCGGGTACTTGGCAGCGTCAACGGCGTGCCCGCTATCTACGGCACCTACCTGCGGCCGAGCAGGGTCTACTCGTCCTACGTGGCCGGCATCGTGTCGATGAACCCGAGCCTGCTCAGCTTCCAGCTCAGGCCGGGGGCCGAGGACCCGGGGCCTGGCAACTGGAAGACGCCGGACTACATACCGGCGGGGACGCGCCGCGGCCTGCTCGCGACCTTCAACGGCGGCTTCAAGATCGCTGTCTGCGGTGGCGGCTTTTACCTGAACGGCGTGACGAGGGGAACGCTCACACCCGGGGTGGCCTCCGTCGTTTACTACCGCGACGGGCAGATCGCGATCGGGAACTGGGACCAGACAGTCTCGATGAACTCGAACGTCGTGGGCGTCCGGCAGAACCTGCACCTTATCGTGCGGAACGGGCATGTGCCGGCTTCGGTGAATTACAACGTCGAGGCCAGCTGGGGCGCCACCCTCGGCGGCAGCTACTATGTCTGGCGCTCCGGCCTCGGGATTACCAAGGACGGCCGGGTGATCTACGTTTACGGCCCGGCACTCGACGTGCGCGAACTAGCCGACTTGCTGCAGCACGCCGGCGCCGTGACGGCCATGCAGCTGGACATCAACCCGGACTGGATGTCGTACATGTATTACCTGCACCCCCAGCGGGCCAATCCGCGGCCGGTCAACTTGCTGCCCGACCAGTACCAGCCGCCCTACCGCTATTACGCCCCGGCCAGCAGGGACTTCACAGCGGTCTACGCAAAATGACGACTGGTCTACCGGAGGCCGGCAAGCGCCGGTCGCCGGACGCCACCGCATCCCATTCGGTCGCCTGGCCGATCGCGCTCGGCGTTGCGGCCGTGGCAGCAGTGCAGGCGACCAGGCCGCGCCAATGGCCGAAGAACCTGCTGGTCTTCGCCGCACCGCTGGCCGGTGCGAGTCTCGGCCGGGCAGGCGGCTTCGGTTACGCGCTGGTGGCCTTCGCTGCCTTCACGGCCGCCTCCGCCGCCGTCTACCTGATCAACGACGTCATGGACGCCGAGCGCGACCGGCTGCATCCGGTCAAGCGGCTACGGCCGATAGCGTCCGGTCGGCTGCCGCGGCCGGCGGCCATTGTTCTCGCGATCGCCGGGCTGTGCACCGCCCTGCTGGCCAGTCTCGCAATCGGCGAGCCGCGGCTGGCCGGCATCATCGGCGCCTACGTCACCATGTCGCTGCTGTACAGCCTCGGCCTTAAGCACGTGCCCGGCGCGGAGCTTCTGGTTGTCGCTCTCGGCTTCGTGCTCCGTGCCCTGGCCGGGGCGGTTGCCACGCACGTGCCCCCGTCTGCATGGTTCCTGGCCGTGTGCAGTCTCGGGGCCCTCATGGTGGCGATCGGCAAGCGGTACACCGAGCTGACGGTGCTGGGCACCGAGGCTGCCGCGCACCGTCCGGTGATGCGCTGGTACCGGCCCTGGCTACTGCGCGCCGGCCAGCGGGTGGCCATGTCGATCATGCTGGTCGCTTACGTGCTATGGGCACTGGCCGAACCGCAGGCCTGGATGCGCGGCTGGCACCTGGCCAGCGCACTGGCGCTGGCAGCCGCACTGCTCCGGTTCGACCGGCTCACCTCGCTCAGCGATGGCCGCCCGGTTGAGGATCTGATAGCCAGGGATCCGACCATGATCTGCTGCGAACTGGCCTGGCTCACCATGTTCACGATCGGGCTGTGACGGCCGTAGCGGCCGACTGTCAGGGACCGGCTTGACCCCTGCGGGACCACCAAGTCCGCCGTTGGCCGTAAGCTCGGCCTGTGCTGAGAACGCAGGTGAAAGACCGCACCAGGCCGGCCGCCGCGGACGGACCCGGCCCCCAGCTGGGCCGTGTGCTGCTGATCGGCGGCACCAGCGAGATAGGCCTGGCAATCCTTGCCGCGCTGCCGCTCGGCCCGGCCGCCGAGGTGCTGCTCGCGGGCAGGGACGAGGACCGGCTGACAGCAGCAGCCGCCACGCTGCCCTGCCGGACAACGGTCCTTCGCTACGAAGCGGCCGAGCCTGGCAGCGGGCCCGCCCTGGCTGCCGCGGCATTCCATGATGGCCCGGTCGACCTGGTGATCTCGGCCGCCGGGGTGCTCACGCCGCAGGACCGCCTGGACGAGAATCCGGGTGATGCTGCCGTGCTCATCGAGACCAACTTCACAAGCCACGTGACAGCACTCCTGGCGCTGACGGCGCGGCTGCGTGCCGCTGGGCAGGGGACGATCGTCATCCTGTCCTCGGTGGCAGCGATCCGGCCGCGCAAGGCGAACTTCGTCTATGGCGCGGCGAAGGCTGGCCTGGACGCGTTCGGTCGCGGCCTGGCGGACGCGCTAGACGGATCGGGCGTCCGCGTGCTGCTGGTCAGGCCAGGCTTCGTCGTCGGGCGGATGACCGCTGGCATGGAGCCTGCCCCGCTGGCCACGACGCCCGAGCAGGTCGGTGTGGCAGTGGCCGCCGGACTGGCCGGGCGGGCGCGATTGATCTGGGTGCCGGGTTCACTCCGCCCGGTAGCTATCCTCATGCGCGTGGTGCCGCGGCGCTGGTGGCGTCGGCTGCAGAGGTAGCCAGAGCGGGCGGGTACGGCTGGAGAGACCATGCGGGTGCTGGTAGCGGAGGACGACAGCGGGCTGTGCGAGGTGCTGGCGCGCGGCTTGCGAGAGAACGACTACGTGGTCGACGCCGTGCGTGACGGCCAGGAGGCTGTCCGGTACCTGCGCGCCTACAGCTACGAGCTCGTCCTGCTTGACTGGCGGATGCCCGGCATGTCGGGGCCGGACGTGGTGCGCTGGATGCGACAGCACAAGCAGTCCGCCCCGGTGCTGATGCTGACGGCTCGCGATGCGCCCGCTGACCGGGTTGCCGGGCTCGACCAGGGGGCCGACGACTACCTGGTCAAGCCGTTCGACTTCGCCGAACTGCTGGCACGCATGCGCGCGCTGTTGCGCCGCCCGCCGGCTGTCCAGCAGCCCGAGCTCACCGTTGGTGACCTGCGCTTCGACCCCGCCACCCACGAGGTGCGCGTCGGTGACAACCAGCCGGTGCTGACGGCCACCGAGTTCGGAATCCTGGAGCTGCTGGTACGCAAGTCCCCGGCGGTCGTGGCGCGCCGGTCCATTGCGATGAACGTGTGGGACGACGAGGCAGACGCAATGGGATCGAACACCATCGACGTGCACCTGGCACGCTTGCGAGCGAAGCTGGCCGGCGGGATGGTCAGGATCGAGACGGTTCGAGGCATCGGCTACCGCCTCGTGGAGCAGTAGCCGATGCGGCTGCGCGGCTTGCTGCCGCCGGAGATTGCCCACGCGGCAAGGGTCGCAGCGGCCGCGAGCCTGCTTGTCGGCGTCGTTTACGCGGCCTGCGTGACCATTCTTGACCAGGCGGTCACCAGCCGGCTCACCGAGTCGGTCGATGCCAGGCTGGCGGAGCGGCTGGCCGATGTCCACGAGACTAGCCCGCTGGCTCCCGACGAGGACGACATCGATGCCACTCCGGTCTACCTGTGGAAGGTAGAGCCGTCCGGCACGGTCTCGCTGGCCGACTTCGGCGCCCCGGCGCTGCCGCACGGCATGCGCCTGCGCCCCGGCGAGGAGGTAACGATCCAGCTCGCCGGAGGGCCGTTCCGGCTGATCGGAGGCTTCGGTAACGGCGGCCCGCTGATCGCGGGCCAGAGCCTGCAGAGCGTGGATCACCTGACCGCACTCATCAGGGACGGTGAAACGCTGGCGGCTCCGGTCCTGCTCCTGGCCATGTTCGCCGGCGCGCTCACCATCGGATTGCGCGCGCTCCTGCCGGTGGAGCAGTCACGCAGGCGTCAGCTCGAGTTCACCGCCGACGCTTCGCATGAGCTGCGGACACCGCTGAGCGTGATCAGCGCGGAGACGAGCATCGCACTCAGCGCGCCTCGCGAGGCAGCCGAGTACCGGGCTGCGCTGAGCAGGATCGAGGACGAGAGCGCCCGGCTTCGTAAGATTGTCGAAGACCTGCTCTGGCTGGCCCGGTTCGACTCGGCGCCTCCACAGCCGGGCGATGAGCCACTCGATCTCGCAACCATCGCGGTCCAGTGCGCGGAGCGGTTCCGTGTCCTCGGCGCTACCAGGGAGTTCACCATCGAGGTGGTGACGCCGGAAGCGGCCCCGGCCTGGATCAGCGCGCCGCCAGAGTGGATTGACCGGCTGGCCGGCGTGCTGATCGACAACGCCTGCCGGTTCGCCGGCCCGGGCGGGACGGTCCGGATCAGTGTCGGGCACCGCGGCGGCAGGGTGACGCTGACCCTCGAGGACACCGGGCCCGGCATCGACCCTGAGCTGCAAGCCCGGCTGTTCGACCGGTTCCACCGGTCCACCGAGCAGGGCGGCAGTGCCGGGCTCGGCCTCGCGATCGCCGACTCGATCGTCTCCTCGACCGATGGTCAGTGGCAGATCGGCGACTCCGCGCTGGGCGGGGCGCTGTTCGAGGTTTCCTGGCGGCGCGCCGCGGTCCGGCAGCACGGCACGACTCCGCCGGCCAGGCCAGATCTGCCGCCCGGCGCACCGCCGGCCCCGGCCGGATGGTCGGGCCAGCCCACCGCGACCTAGGCAGCCACCGGCGTGCGGTCCCTTCCGGCGCGCTCGGGCAGTCCGCCGGTTTCCCGGTGCGGCCACCGCCGCTCATTAGGCCCAGCCCGTGACCAGGCCAAGCCCGGCAATGGCGTGGACAATGGCGCCAGTTAGTGCTGTGATTCGTGTTATACGAAAGGGGTACTGATAACCCCCAAAAGGGCGGGCAGGGACGTGCCGGATGGCCGATGAGACCGAAGCGCGGGACCCGTCGGCCACCGCTGAGACGAAGGACGGCGCAGGGGAGCCGGCGGCCGGGCACGGACTGCAGCTCAGCCCCGTCCAGCTGGCGCTGTACGCCGGATGGACGATGGCCGTGCTGTACGGCACCATCGGCGGCGCTCCCTCGGGTCCGTCGGCAGAGCTGCCGACCGTCAGCGAGCTCGGGCCGGCCGACCGCCGGACGCTTGAGCTAGCTCGCCTGGGTAGCCTGCTAGCCGCCCTCCTGCCGGATTTCGCAAGCCCGGCGAGGCTGGCCGAGATCCCGGTCGGGGACTATCGCCGGCAGCCGCAAGTGCGGCAAGCGAAACTGCAGGCGCTGAATCTCGACATCCTGACGGCGCTCACCGCCGTGCGTCCCGAGATACAGCTGGCTTACGAGCTAGGCCGGTCGTTGCGTGACACGGCCAATCCGCGGGGCGGCGCTGCCACCGACCTTGCCGGGCAGCTAGCACGCGGCCGCATCGCCACGCTCCGTGAGTGGCTGGCTACGCTTACGCCCGAGTTTCCGCCGCTGACGGCCTCGGTGGTGGCCGGGTCGCTCGGCCGGTGGAGCGAGCTTGCCACGGTGACCGTCTGCACCGGCCGAACCCGCCGGGCGCGGAACAGGCTGCTCGGCCTGCCGCTGCTGCCGCCCGAAGACCGGCGAGAGCCGATGGCGAAGAGCATGTGCGCATACCTGCGCCAGCAGGGCGACATCTGGCTTATGTTGCTGATCGGCGAGCTGACCACCTCGGGGCTGCTCACTCCGGCGGGCTACGTCGCAGCGGGCGAGGCAGCGCTGGGCCGCTCGGCCGCGATCATCCGCGGCATCCTGCGGCACTACTGGCTCGTCCTGCTGTGCGTTGCCGTCGCGCTGGCCGGCACGCTGTTCCTGGCAGCGCGTTATCTCGGCGGAGCGAGCAAGGTGTGGACGTCGATTGCCCTGATCGCCGGAGCACTAGGTGCCTCGGCGCAGGCGATAGCGTCGACGTCGGCAGGGCTCGCGGCGCAGGCCGAGCGGCCTGTCTTCGCCATGGCCGAGGAGGACGCGATGGCATGGGCGATCACGACCCTGCCCCCGCTCACCCTGACCTTCCGCGGTACCCGCCACCTGCGCCGGGCCGGGATTCCGCCGGCGACCAGCCTCGGCCGCTGCTGAGCCGGCCTCCCCGGCGTGACTGCATCCGGGCATCTGGCGAGTCAGAAACCGACTAGTCATTTCGGGTGGTTTCAGGGCTAGATCCCGCTAGCGCCACAGGTACGGCCGAGAGCCGGATTCCCTTTATCCACAGGTGTTTTCAAGCTCTCTGGCCGGTTTGTAGATCACCTAGCCCACCTGGGCTATTTGCACGTTTTCGTCTGACTAGGCCACTCTGGACTGCCAAGATTTCCCAGGTCAGAAGAGTCAGGCCAGGCGAGAGGTAGTCCCGCGACTGCTGCGTAGCTCGGCGAAGTACCGGCGTAAGGCAGGTAGTGAGGTCAGTCGCTTTCCCTCATCGGAAGAGCACAACGGCAACAGGGACAGGACGGCATCGCGCCCCGTTCAGAGTTCACCGGATCATCACGATCCTCGGAGCGGCCGTCCCGCTAGTGGCGCTGGCGGGCGCATTCGCGGCCTACCAGGTCCAGCCGCAGCAACCGGATCCTGTGGCCAGCAGCGTGGCCGCCTATCACCAGCACGCCCTGCCGCCCGGAGGCCTGGTTGCGGACGGCTCTGGCACGGCGCTGACCACGAGGTCGGCTAGCGGCACGAGCGGCAAGAGTGCCAGGAGCGGCAGCAAGACCACCGCCGGGCACCACCAGCCGGCCAGGGCAACGGCAGCCCGCCGGCCGGCCGGGACGCCGAAGGCGCCAGCGGCCACACCGCTGCCGTCGGCCAGCGCGAGCGCGGCGCCGTCGAACCCGTCGTCAGGCAGCGGTTCGGTCAATCTGAGAGCGGCCGTGCGGAAGAACATCGCCGCCGGCAACTACCTGCTGGCCATTGCCCAGTACCTGGTGGAGAACGGCTACTCAAAGGCGGCAGCCGCTGGCGTCGCCGGGTGCGTGGCCGGCGAATCCGGAGGCAACCCCGAGTCGGTCGGGTCCGGTGGCGGCGGCCTGATCGGCTGGACTCCGCTCGGCTCTGCTGCCCCGAATGCGAACATCATTACCGGGAACCCGGCGCAGGACATGATGACCCAGCTTGCCGACCTGCTCTACTACAACTCTGCAGAGATCGGGCAGTCGCTGGTGACGCAGCTCAACGCCATCACCGACCCGGTCTCGGCTGCCGACTTCTTCTCCGCGAACTTCGAGAAGCCGGCGGTGCTGTACTCCGACGTAAGGCCGTCGGTGGCACAGCAGGTCTTCGCCGAACTGGGCGGCTTATGCTCACTAGGCCGCAGCAGCAGCCCGCCGGCGGTCTGACGGCACGCGACCAGCGCCAACCCTAGAGCAGCTCAGGCCGCTGCCACGGCTCGCCGAGAACATGCTCGGCGAGGAATGCCAGCACGGTCGAGTACCAGACCTGGACGTCGCCGGGCTTGAGCACCCAGTGATTCTCGTCCGGGAAGTACAGGAACCGGGCGGGGACGGACTGGAACACCAGGTCCCACCACAACCGGAGGGCCTCGCCCACCGGAACCCGGTAGTCCTTGTCGCCGTGGATGACCAGCATCGGCGTAACGATCTTGGCTGCGTGCAGGTGCGGGGAGCTAGCCAGGTAGCGGTCCGGCTGACTGCGCGGATCACCGAAGTGCCGGCGCCAGAACGGCGGCCCGTCCGTTGTGCCGAACATCTGGTCCAGTGCCCAGAGCCCGGCGTGGCTCACGATCGCGTTGAACCGATCGGTGTGCCCGGCTATCCAGTTGGCCATGTAGCCGCCGTACGAACCGCCCATCATCGCCGTCCGCGCGGCGTCGATGTCCGGACGCTCCACCACGGCGTCGGTGATGGCCATGACATCAGTGTACGGGTTGCCGCCCCAGTCGTCCCAGCCGCGGGCGATCATCCGGTGGCCGTAACCGGTCGACAGTGCCGGGTCCGGCAGCAGCACAGCGTAGCCGTGCGCGGCCATCAGCCACGGGTTCCACCGCCAGGACCAGGAGTTCCAGCTCGCCACCGGGCCACCGTGCACCCACAGCAGCAGCGGCGCAGGGCTATCGGCGCTGGCGCCCTCCGGCAGCACCAGCCAGCCCCGGATCCGGGTCCCGTCCGCCACGGTCGTCGCGACCTCGGTCAGGGTTCCGGGCAGGGAAACTTCTCCGCCGGGACTCCGCAGCGGCTCCGCCCGGCCCGGCCCGGCACCGAGTGGGATCCGCACGGGCGCGGGCGGCGCGTCGACGGCGGACCGGAGTGCGTACAGGCAGCCGCCGTCCGGAGCAGGACAAAGGTTGCCGTACGCGGCGTCGTCGTCGGTCAGCCTGACCGGCCGGCCGCCGTCAGCGCCGACCCGGTACACCGGGCAGCGGCCGTTGTCGTCGGCGGTGAAATAGATCGAGCGACTGTCCGGTGCCCAGGCCGCCTCCAACGGGCGGCGGTCGAAACCGGCGAGCAGGTCGCGGAAGCCTGCCGGGCCGACGGCCTGCCCGGCCACCGCGGGCAGAGCCGCGACCACCAGCGTTACATCTCCCGGCTGGTCGTAGTTGTCGTGCTCATCGCGGCTCGCCAGCACGAGCGTGCCGTCAGGCGAGATCCGGGGGCTGGCGAAGTCGGCACCGGGCGCACTGAGCAGGGTCTGCCGCTGCCCGGTGCGGGCGTCGATGACCACTACCTCGGTCCGGAACTGGCCGTCCCGCTCGGTAACCTGCCAGCCGGTCACGACGGCCGAGCCGTCCGGAGCCATCTCGAACTTTTGCTCATCCAGCGCCCGGCCGGGATCGGGGGTAAGGTCGCCGGGCGAGTCGGCCGGCACCAGCAGGTGCACCGATTCCGGGCCCAGATCGTGATCCCAGTAACGCAGCCTGCTGCCGGGCTCGTGCAGGATCGCGTTCACTCCGGCGTCAGCCCGGGCTTTCCGGCGGGCGGCGTCCTGCCCGGCGTCCCTGGCGCCGGGGAAGACCGCCGCGGCGTAGACGAACGCCCGCTCTCCGGTCGCGGTGGCAAGCCCCGTGACCCCGCCGCCAGGCGCCGCGATCCGGTAGGCCTCGCCGCCCGCGGCTGGCAGCAGCCAGACGCCCGGCTTGTCCTTGCTCGCATTCGCCTCGTCCTTGCCCGCCTGCGGGTCAGGGCGCTTGGAGGCGAACAGCAGCGACCCGTCGGGCAGGAATTCCGGGCTCGCCTCGCCGTCGGCGCCGCGGGTGAGCCGGACAGGCTCGCGATCCCCCGCCGTGTCGATCCGCCAGATGCTGGACACGTACTTCGGCGGCTCGCCGCCCACGGTCTGCACCACCGCCGCCAGCCACGACCCGTCGGGCGCCAGCCGCAGCGCCGTCACTCTCGGGATGGTCACGTACTCGCGCAAGTCACCCAGCAACATCGATTCGGCGCCCTTTCCCTGGTGCACGGCCGCAGGCCTGATTAGAGGGCTTAAGGCGGCACAGCCGCCATGATCGAGTCAATTAGTGGCCGCGTGGGTCATCGGGCGGGTTGTGTGCTCCTGGCGGAGTGCGTCAGGCGGCCAGGTGTGCCTGGCCGGCGAGGTC
>JAJYUU010000260.1 GCA_021792405.1 Actinomycetes bacterium | reverse complement strand
CGTCAGTAGCTCGCTGAGCTCAGATCGCCAGCGCATCCTTGATCGCAGTTCGAGCGCGCGCGAGCTTGAGCTGCGTAGTCTTCCGGCGCTGTAAGCCGCGAAATACCCAGGCGCATGCGTCGTCGGCGCTGCGGGCCGCAGAAGCTAGGTCGAGGATCGTCTCCTCGACCCGCGTCTGCGGGGGCAGCCGGGCTGGATGACGGGCCAGGTCGGCTCTTGCGGAATAGTGGATAACATGCCCGGGCGCTTTCGTCGCCCGCCGCTCAACGGGAACTGTCATGTGACCTAGGCCGTCGGCTTTGTCCGTCAGCCCGGCCAGTTCTGCCGCTGTCTGATGGCTCAGCATCGCGCCTGGACCGGCGCGGAGCACTGCGGCCCACAGCACGGCATCCTTGAGAGTTATGCATGCCAGGGCAGGCATAACTCTCAAGGATCATGGCCGATGAGGTGTTTGGGCGCGCGCCGGGCGCGAATCATGGAGATGTGACCGACGCAGAGCTAGCCGAGCGCGCACGGAATGCCGGGATCGCCACTGAATATGATGATTGGCAGGGCAACCGCGTTGAGGTGCCTGCCGAGACGCTGATCGCCATACTCGACGTGCTCGACCAGCCGCTGCCTGCTGGCGTCGGCGAATCAGCGTTGCATGCCATACCCGGCCGGCCGGCCGGGGCAGTGCCGGCCGGGGCAGTGCCGGCCGGGGCAGTGCCGGCCGGCGCAGGGGCCGACGCGGCGGTGCGCCCGCTGGTGCCAGAGAGGCGGCAGTGGGGGTTCACGGTCCAGCTGTACTCCCTACGGTCGCGGGAGTCGTGGGGGCACGGCGACTTGCGCGATCTCGCAGAGCTAGCCCGGTGGAGCGCCGCCGAGCTGGGAGCCGGGTTCGTGCTGGTCAATCCGCTGCACGCGGCGGGGCCGCTGCCCCCAGTGAGCACGTCCCCGTACCTGCCGATGACTCGGCTGTTCACCAGCCCGCTGTACCTGCGGGTGGAAGACATCCCCGAGTACAGTGCGCTGCCCACGGCAGACAAAACCACGATCGACCGGCTTGCCGCTCCGCTGCGAGCCGCTAACAGCACGCCGGACCTCATCGACCGCGATGCCGTCTGGACAGCCAAGCGCCGGGCGCTGGAACTGGTCAGCAAGGTTCCGCTGGGCGGATTGCGGCAGGCCGACTACGACCGGTTCCGGGCGGAGCGCGGCCGTCGCCTCCAGCAGTGGTCCCACTGGTGCGCGCTGGCTGAGCGACACGGTGCTGATTGGCGGGACTGGCCCGCCGGGCTGGCCAGTCCCGGTGCGGCCGCCCGCGCGGTCGCCGCCGACCCGCGACTCTCAGCAGCGGCCGGCTTCCACGCCTGGCTGCAATGGCAGGCCGCCCAGCAGCTTGCCGCTGTCCAGCGGGCGGCGAAGGCGGGGGGCATGGCGAACGGGGTCATCCACGACCTGGCAGTCGGCGTGCATCCCGGCGGCGCCGACGCGTGGGCCATGCAGGGTCTGCTCGTGCCTGGCTTCAGCGTGGGCGCTCCGCCAGATGGGTTCAACCAACTCGGACAGGACTGGTCGCAGCCGCCCTGGCATCCCCGCCTGCTAGCCGCCGCCCGCTACCGGCCGCTCGCGGAATTGTTCGAGGCCAACCTGCGCGATGCCGGCGGGATTCGCGTCGATCACGTGATGGGCCTCACCCGGCTGTGGTGGATACCGGCGGGGCAGCCGCCCGAGCGCGGCGCTTACGTGCGCTACGACCACGAAGCCGCTGTTGGTGCGCTGGCCCGCGCCGCCGGTCGTGCGGACGCGCTCGCGATCGGCGAGGACCTTGGCACGATTGAGCGGTGGGTCAGCGCTTACCTAGCCAACCGCGGCATCCTGGGCACGATGATGCTGTGGTTCGCCCGCGCACATGACGGCGCGCCGCTGCCGCCAGAGCGCTGGCGGCGAGCCTGCATAGCCACGGTCGGCACACATGACGTGCCACCAGTGTCGGGCTTCGTCACGGGTGAGCAAGTAACCGTCCGCGCCCGGCTCGGTTTGCTCAAAGCCCCGCAAGAGCGGGAACGGGCCGAGTCAGCGGCAATGCTGGCCCGCTGGCAGGCGGCGCTTGAGGCTAACGGCCTGCTGACGCCCGGCCAGCAGCCTGACCCGGCGCAGTTCACCGTGGCGCTCTACGGTTACCTGCGCAAGACGCCGGCTTTGCTGCTCGGAGTATCCCTGGCCGACGCCGTCGGCGACCGGCGCACGCAGAATATCCCCGGCACCAGTACGGAGTACCCGAACTGGCGGATCCCGCTCTGCGACGACCAGGGCAAGCCGGTGCTGCTGGAGGACCTGCCCGGCGTCAAGCTGCTGCGCGAAGTGTGCGCGGCCGCCGCCGGCGCGTCAACAGCGGCCGCGCCCAGCGGCTAGCTCGGCCGGGCATCGCGATACTGGCAGTTCAGCGCCCGTGCCACGTCGTCCCTGCGCTCGGTAAGCAACCGTCTCAAGGCCGGCGCGGGGTTCGCGCTGGCGATGTAGTCGTCCGTGGCCGCGATGCCCTGCTGGCTGACCAGGCTGTCCGGGTAACCAATCTCGGTGAAGAACTGCGCCATGTCGGACGCACCGTCCTGCCAGAACCCGGCGAGCTCGGCGTAGTAGTTCGCCGCGTAGGGCGCGAGCAGCTCGGCCGCGTCCGGATCGGCGAAGCCGCGCAAGACCGCGCGGAACGTGGCGTTGGGCAGGCTGCCATCGGTGATCTTGGTCCAGGCGGCGGCCTTTGCCTCCGTTGTGGGGATCGCGGCCAGGCAGCCTTGCGCATACCGCTGGCCGGCGTCGGTTTGGTCCCGGCCGAGCTCGGCTTCGATCTGCGGAGGGCCGGCCTGCCCGCGGCTGACCAGCCGGTGCAGCAGCCTCCAGCGCAGGTCGGTATCGATGGCCAGGCCCGCCACCGAGGCCGAGCCGGCCAGCAGGTCCGCGAGCAGGTCCAGGCTGGCCGGCGTAACGGCGACATCGGCTAGCGCTTTGGCGAAAGCGAGCTGGTGGTCGGAGCCAGGCGCGGCTTCCAGCAGCCAGTCGCGCAGCGCCTCATCGAGTTGCGCGAGGCCGTCGCGCTGCCATTCCGGGTCACCGTACCGGCGGATCGCCATGCTTGCCTGAGCCAGGACGCGTTCCAGCACCGCGACCTGCCTGATTGATGCAGCACCGGACTGGACGAGGGCTGCGAAGTCACGCGCTCGCATTTCCGCGTCCCTGGTCATGTCCCAGGCCGCAGCCCAGCACAGCGCGGCAGCCAACTGGTCGGTAAGGCCGCCGATGTTACTGATGAGGGTCCGCAGCGACTGGTCGTCGAGCCGGATCTTGGCGTAGGTCAGGTCGCGGTCGTTGATCAGGATGAGATCCGGCCGGCCGTGACCGACTAGCCCGGTCACCTCGGTGACGGTTCCGGCGATGTCAAGCTCAACCCGGTGACGGCAGCCGAGTACCTGCTGGTCCTCGCCCGTCAGGTCGTACAGCCCGATGGCCAGCCGGTGCGGGCGCAGCTCAGGGTGCTGAGGCGGCGCTTCCTGCAGCACCCTGAACGAGGTGAACCGGCCTTCGGCGTCGAGTTCGTACGACGGCCGCAGCGTGTTGACCCCGGCGGTCTGCAGCCACGACTTCGACCACGAGGTGAGGTCTCGGCCGGAGGACTGCTCCAGTGCGCCGAGCAGGTCGGCGAGCGTGGCGTTCGCCCAGGCGTGGTCGCCGAAGTAAGTGCGCACCCCGGCCAGGAAGTTGTCCAGGCCGGCATAGGCGACGAGTTGCTTCAGCACGGCGGCGCCCTTGGCGTACGTGATGCCGTCGAAGTTGACCTCGACCGCCTCGATGTCGGGTATGTCCGCGGCGATGGGGTGCGTGGAGGGCAGCTGGTCCTGCCGGTATGCCCAGGTCTTCCAGACGCCGGCGAAGGTGGTCCAGGCGTCTGTCCACCGGGTCGCGTCGGTCAGCGCAACCGTGGCTGCAAAGGACGCGAACGACTCGTTCAGCCACAGGTCGTCCCACCATTTCATGGTGACCAGATCGCCGAACCACATGTGCGCCATCTCGTGCAGGATCGTGTCGGCCCTCTCCTCACGGTCGGTGTCGGTGACCCTGGACCGGAAGATGTAGTCCTCGGCGAAGGTGACGCAGCCGACGTTCTCCATCGCGCCCGACTTGTACTCGGGCACGAACATCTGGTCGTACTTGGTGAACGGGTAGCGCACGCCGAAGGCGCTGTGGAAGTAGTCGAAACCGCGCCTGGTGAT
>JAJYUU010000259.1 GCA_021792405.1 Actinomycetes bacterium | reverse complement strand
TCACCCGTCCTGCGCCAGTCCGACCTGCGCGCCGACACCATCGTCCCGTGGTGGCAAGGACGCCGCATCCGCTTCCAGTTCGCCTGACCAGAGGCCCGATTCGCTGCGTGGAAATCCGCGTTAGCCTGGCGGAGTGCAGTGGGCCGAGGGATATCGAGAGTGGCTGCCGCCAGCCACGATGCGCGACTCCGTGGCCTGCTACTGGGTCAGCGTGACGTCGCCCGGCCGCGGCCCGGCGCAGGCCTTCGTCCACCCGGACGGCTGCACCGACCTGATCTGGCAGAGCGGCCGCGGCGCGTTCATCGCCGGGCCCGACACCGGCCCTGGCCAATGCAGATCCCGGCTGACACGGTGCTGGTAGGAGTGCGGTTCTGGCCGGGTGCGGGCGGCCCGGCATTCGGTCTTCCGCTCGCTGAGCTGCGCGACCAGCGCGTCGACGTCATCGATTGCCTGCCCCGGCTAGCAGGTCAGCTGCGGCCCGAACTCACCCCGCAGCATGCGCTCAGCGCCATAACGGCCGCGGCCTCCGCTTCCGCGGGGTGCTGACGGCACTCGCTGCCCGGCCGCAGGCTGACCTCGCCACCCTGGCAGTCCAGCTCGGCTACTCAGATCAGGCCCACCTGACCAGGGAAACGAGCCGGCTGGCGGGACTGACGCCAGCGGCACTCGCGAAAGCACTCCAGCCGCGTCCGAGCCCGGCACGTGACGCTCGCTGACCAGCACTAGCCGGGCGGCCGCACCACCTGGATCTGGGTCGTCTGCGCCACTAGCCGCCCCTCCCCGTCACTCAGGTCCGTCTGCACGGTGATCGTTGTCCGGCCCCGGTGCAGCGGAACCGCAACGGCCCGTACCGCCCCTGCGGCCACCGGCCGGAACAGCTGCGATGTCGACGTGATCGTGGCGGTGGTCGCGCCACCGGGCAGCCCCAGAAAAGCCACCAGAGCACCCGCGCTATCGGCGAGCGACATCAGCGCGCCGCCATGCAACACGCCGTTCGCCGTGCACAACCGCGGGGACCATGGCAGCACAGCTACCACCCGGTCGGCACTCGCCTCCTCAAGGCTGACACCGATGTCCACGGCGAATGGCATCATCGCGAGAAGCTGGTCGAGGTCCGCTCGCACGGCAGCAGTCTGCCAGCCCATTGCCGTTCATCTCTGCGAGGCGCGCCCGTCGCGCCAGGACGGCACTAGCCGCTGAAGGGACCGGGCGACCCGTACGAACCTGAGCTGCCGTAGCCCGAGCCTCCGTAGGAGCCGCTCGCCGAGCCGGTGCCGGCAGCACCGCCAGACAGCCGGAAGTACATCAGCGTGGTGACGACGGCGATGAACGGTGCGATCAGCGCCCCGCCGATCACGGAGCTCAGGAAGTGGCCGACGAAATAGGGCAACGCTGAAAAGACCAGCCCGAGCACCAGGTCTACGGCGAACAAGATCAGGAAGACCAGCACGAGGATGCCGAGCACATTCCAGAAATAACCGCGGACAAGCTGCCAGCTGCGACTGAACGAGGCGAGCGGCCCTGTCCCGCCGAGCACGATGGCCGGCACGATCAGGCACCAGATGGTGAGCAGGAACAAGCCTGGAAGGATGAAAATGGCCAGGCCTATGGTGATAGCGATGCCAGCCAGGATGGCGGCAACGGCAACTGACCCGATCAACGGCACTGCAGCCGAGAGCGTCTGCCCGACGGACAGATCGACGGTGCCGTCCCGGACGTCCTGCACGGCCTTCACCAGCGCCGCTGTCAGGAGGAATTCAGCGACGATCGCCACGAGGCCGCCGAGCAGCGCGCCGAGGAGGCCGCCGACCAGCCCCAGTGCCGCGGACACAATGGCGGCAACCAGGTAGACGATGAACGCGATGGCCACCAAATGGCGAGCGTACGTCCGGTAAAGCTGCCACGACTCGCCCAGCACCCCGCTTAGCGGATTCATACCCGGATCGTATCGGGGGAACTGGCCGCCAGGGCGGCAATTGCGCCAGCGGTTCCAGGCACGCCGCCGTGCTTCGAGGCCGGGCGGTGTGACCGAATCGGGCCGGGCCGGGTCAGCGCGGAAGGCTGGCTTCGATGGCCTCGACAAGCTCTGGCGCATCCGGCGCCGTCATCGGCCGGAACCGGGCGATAACCGAACCGTCCGGGCCGACCAGGAACTTCTCGAAGTTCCACTGGATGTCGCCCGCCTCGCCGTTGGCATCGGCCGTCGCGGTCAGCTCGGCGTAGATCGGGTGCTGCTGAGGGCCGTTCACGTCGATCTTCTCGAACATGGGGAAGCTGACACCGTAGGTGGCCGAGCAGAACTCGGCAATCTCCTCCGCGCTGCCCGGCTCCTGCTCGCCGAACTGGTTGCACGGAAAGCCGGCCACCGCGAATCCCTGGTCCGCGAACCGCTTGTGCAGTTCCTCAAGGCCCGCGTACTGCGGCGTCAGACCGCACTTCGAGGCTACGTTGACGATCAGCAAGGTCCTGGCGCCGAGGTCGCCCAGTGACGACGGCTGTCCGGCCAGGGTGTTCACGGGAATGTCGCGCACGCTCACGTCGCAGGTCCTTACCTCGCAGGGTCGCTGACCGCAGGGCACGGTGCAGCAGTAGCTGTCAACATCGTGGCACGCGCAGCTATGCCGACTGGACCGAGTCGGCCAATAGCCGGCTGCAGGCGACCGCGCTCTCGCCCGCCCGAGCCGGCCGCGCTCACCGCCGCCGTGACTTGCGGATGTCGACGGTCATGCTCGCGTAGAAGCCCTTGCATCCGCTCGCGCACTCCACTCCGACCTCGACGTTGCCGAGCCAGCGGTCCGGGCCGAGCCACCGCATCCGGCGCAGTCGGTAGAACAGCGCCCGGACATTCAGCCCGAGGTGGCTGCGCGGGTAGACCAGCCGCAGGACGATCAGCGGCCACCTGTGCCCGGCCGGCCCGGCCTTGTGGTCGTTGCCGCACACGCGCAGCTGGCTGACCCGCAAGCACCGGCTGTAATAAGGCACCCAGTCGTGGTGCTGCATGATGAGCACCAGCTCAACGGTTCCCGGGCCGCGGACCGCCGCGGAGTTGTAGAACCACATGTGGACCTCGCCCAGCCACGCGCCGGGCACGCCAGCGCCGTTCACGTCGGCGTGGACGATCAGGTTCGGTAGCGCCTTGACCTCGTAGGGGAACCCGCTGCCAGGGTCGCGGGACCGGTCGAACGGGCCGACGCGGATCTGAGGGAGTCGGGTGACGACGCCGCGCCACGGGGCGGTGTTGTTCAGGACGCGGAAGTTGTGACCGTCGGTCGTCTGGATGCACGAGCGGCCGGACGCGCCGGCGAACTGATCGTTGTCTACCAGGTAAGGGAAAACCTGGCCGGGCACCCAGCCCCACAGGGTGGCCTGCGGCGTGCAGGTGCGGTCGTGGTGCCAGCCATCGCCCGCGGCGCCCGAGTAGCTTCCCCCTGAGGCGCCCATCACGCTCCCGGCCGACACGCTCGGCGGGGCATGCGCGGCAGCCCGGCCGGGCGGGCCGGGCGCGGCGCTTGCCGCTGAGCCGCCCGCGAGGCTGAGCGCAGTGACTGCCGCGCCCGTGGCGGTGAACGTGAGCAACCTGGAACGCATGCGCTGGCTCCGATCTCTCACGTGGGCGGATGGCGGCGGACGGCTGCTGATACATGCGCCGGCCGGCTGCCCGTCCTCTCCCCGCAAGTCCCTGGGTAGCTCGCCCGGCTGCACCAGTGTGTCGTGGCTAGTGATGGCTCAGCAACGAGATTCTGCTTGCTCTTGCCTGATTACTCATGTAAGATTAATCGCGTGTCATCGATCCGGCTCTTCATTCTCGGCACGCTCTCCGCGAGCGGGCCGCTGCACGGGCACCAGATCCGGCAGCAGGCACTGACCGACCGCACCGAGTCCTGGGCCGATATCCAGGTCGGATCGGTCTACGGCGCGCTCAAGCGGCTGGCGAGCGAGGACCTGATCCGCGAGGTCAGGACCGAGAAGGTAGGCAACCGGCCAGAGCGGACGGTCTACGAGATCACTCCCGAGGGTCGCCGTTCGCTGGCCGCGATCCACGAGACCGCACTACGGGAGCTTGACCGCCACCACGACCCGTTCGACCTGGCGCTCACTCAGTCGCGCGATATCCCGGCGGAACACCTCGAGCAGGTCGTCGAGAACCGCATCGGCGCGCTGCGCGTCCAGCTCGCCGCTCAGCGCCATGCGGCACAGACCGCCGAGCCGTACGTGAACGAGGCCGAGCGGCTGGTGATTCAGCACCTGATCACGCGGACCGAAGC
>JAJYUU010000258.1 GCA_021792405.1 Actinomycetes bacterium | reverse complement strand
GGGCCGTGGAGCCCCGATGCACAGCACGGCGGCCCGCCGTCCGCGCTGGCCGCACGTGAGCTAGAGCGACACGAGCCGGACGAGAACATGCGGCTGGCCAGGGTTGCCGTCGACATCCTGCGCCCGGTTCCGGTCGGCCCGCTCACAACCCGGACGCGGACGCTCCGGCCCGGCAAGCGCGTCGCACTGCTGGAGACCACTCTGGAATCGGGCGGCCGGCCTGTCCTGGTCGCGCGGGGGTGGCGCATCGCGAAGCTGGCCGGCGCGCCGGTTGTCAGCAGGGCAGCGGCAGCGACTGCGGCAGCGACTGCGGCAGCGCCCGAGCTTCTGGCGGCGGATGCGACTCCGAGGTTTCCTGGCGGCAACGTCGATGGCTATCTGTCCGCTATCGAATGGCGCTTTCAGGCAGGCAACTTCGGCGAGCCGGGCCCGGGGACGACGTGGGCGAGGCCGCGTATCCCCTTGCTACCTGGCGAGGAAACGCTCCCGATGTCGCGGGCGCTGTTGGTCGCTGACTCAGGCAGCGGGGTGAGCATGGCGCTGGATCCGAGAGCCTTCATCTTCATCAACGTCGACCTCACTGTGATCTTGCACCGTGACCCCGCCGGTGAGTGGCTGCTGCTCGACGCGGTCACCACCATGGATGGCACGGGCACTGGCCTGGCTGAGACAAGGCTGTCGGACCTCGCCGGGGAGGTCGGCACTGGCGTACAGACCTTGCTCGTCTCGCCGCGGTCTGGCGGATCAGAGCGCAGCCGCTACTGAGCGGTCCAACCGATCGACACGGCTGCGGCCTCATCCGCGTGCCGCTCGAGCCAGCTACGCGCGAACGGGCACAGCGGCACGAGCGTCATGCCCTCCTGCGTGGCTTTGCGGACGGCCGCGCGGACCAGTTCGCCGCCGAGGCCGCGACCGTTCAGCGTCGCGGGAACGCCGGTGTGCACGAGTATCAGCCGTCCCGGCCGGGTGCGGTAGACCAGCTCAGCAAGTTCTCCGTCGGCGCTGATTTCCAGCCTGGAGCCGTCCCGATTGTCGGTGACCGCGGTGTCGCTCATGCTGGCCGTCGTCTCACCAGCGCCCTGGCTGCGGGCCGGCCGCTGCGGGCCGGCCGCTGCGGACTGCCGCGTGCTGGCCGTCGCCGACGTCAGCAGTGCCTCGGCGCCTACCGGCCGGAATCCGGCCCGCAAGAACGTCCGGACGCTCGCCGCATTGCCTGGCGCGATCTGCGCCCAAACCGTGGCGCCGCCGGGCGCCAGGTGGCGCGCCGCTGACGCGAGCCGACTACCCAGCCCGCGACCGCGGAAGTCCGGCTCGACCTCGACAGATACTTCCCAGCGGCCAGCCACCCCGCGGCCAAGCGCGACTATTCCGCCGTCGGCCTGCCAGACCCGAACGTCGTCCCGGTAGCGGAGCGCTCGCGCGATCCGGGCATGCGTCCCTGGCGCGGCGGTCCGCGTCGGATCGGCCGGACTGCGGTCGGCTAGGTCGCGGTCGGCCAGGTCGCGGTCGGCCAGACCGGTATCGGCCACATACCGGCCGCCGAGGTCCAGTTCTGTCAGTTCCAGCTCTGCGGGCGGGCGTCCGAGGACCGCGCTGGCGCAGGTCAGCATGTCGATGCTGTGCGGCTCGCGGCCCAGGCGCTGGCCGAGCGCGTGCAGGAACCCAGGGCTCAGCGGCGCGGACAGGTCGCCGTCGGGCAGCTGACCAGCAATCCAGACAGGATCGGTGTCAGCGAAGACGACCGCGAAACCCGTCAGCGAGATGACCCCGGCGTCCCGCTCGGCAGGCTGACGGAGGATCTCGACGCCGCCGTTAGCAGGCGGGAACTGGCCGTCTGCTGCCAGGCTCAGCAGCGTAGCGAGCGCGCGGCTGCTGGCCGCTCTCTCGATGACGGATACGCATAGCGCAGGCCCCGAGGCTCCCTGCACCTTGTCACCTCGCGAAGCTGCTCGTCCATGGGTGCCTATTAGCTGGGGCTAGCGTCCCCTCAACTAGGCACCCATGACGCCGGGAACTCTGGCGCGGCTCGGCGGGAACTCCGGCGCTGCTATCGGTAGGCGGAGATGCCAGTGATCGCCTGGCCGAGGGCGAGGGTGTGGATCTCCTCAGTGCCCTCGTAGGTCAGCACTGACTCCAGGTTGTTGGCGTGCCTGATCACCGGGTACTCCAGCGTCACGCCGTTGGCCCCGAGGACGGTCCGCGCCTCACGCGCGATGTCGATCGCAGTCCGGACGTTGCTCATCTTGCCGAGGCTGACTTGCTCCGGCGTGATCTGGCCGGCCTCCTTCAGCCGACCTAGGTGCAGCGCGAGCAACTGGGCGCGCTGCAGGTCGGCGAGCATCCAGGCGAGCTTGCGCTGGGTGAGCTGGAACCCGCCGATTTTCTGGCCGAATTGCTCGCGCGTCCTGGCGTACTCGGCGGCAGCCTCGAAGCATGCCCTGGCCGCGCCCGTCACGCCCCACAAGATGCCGTACCTCGCCTCCGACAGACAGGACAACGGGCCTTTCAACCCGGTCACGCCCGGCAGAACGGCGCTTCCCGGCAACCGCACGTCGTCGAAATACAGTTCCGAGGTAATGGATGCGCGGAGCGACAGTTTCTTGTGAATGTTGCGGGCTGTGAAGCCACGGGCGCCGCGAGGCACCAGGAATCCCCGGATGCCGCTGTCGGTGGCGGCCCAGACTACCGCGATATCGGCTATCCCCCCGTTGGTGATCCACATCTTGGTTCCAGTGAGGACCCAGTCTGCGCCGTTTCTTATCGCATGGGTTTTCATGCTGCCGGGGTCGGATCCGTGATCGGGCTCCGTCAGGCCGAAGCAGCCGGCGGCCTCGCCAGCCGCCATGCGCGGAAGCCACTCCTCCTTCTGCTCGTCCGAGCCGTACTTCCAGATCGGGAACATGGCGAGCGAGCCCTGGACCGAGACCAGGCTGCGCAGGCCGGAGTCGGCGGCTTCGAGTTCCCGGCAGGCCACGCCGTAGGCAATCGCGCCCATTCCGGCGCAGCCGTAGCCCTTCAGGTGCATGCCGAGCAGGCCGAGCTTGCCGATCTCCGGGAACAGCTCCCTGGGCAGGGTACCGGCCTCAAACCAGTCGGCGACGTTCGGCAGGATGCGGTCCGCGGCGAACGTGCGGACGGTGTCGCGGACCAGCCGTTCCTCGTCGCTCAGCTCGTCATCGATGCGGAGCAGGTCGGTCGGCGCTGGAGCGGTGGTGCGGGGCATCTGGCTGGTCCTCTCTGCGTGCCGGGGGCTGGCCGTGGCATTGCTGCTAGCGTATTCGGGCCGTCAGGGCGGAGGGCGCCGGGCCACAGTGCCTGCGGCATCATTGCTTACATGAGCGAAGTAAATGGCGGGAACGGGGCCCAGGCGCCTGACCCTGGGCCCGGCGGATCGGGTGGCCCCGGCTCAGGCGGCTGGGGTAGTCCCGGCGGGTTCGGCGGCGGCAAGCGGCTAGAACGCAAGCTCGAGGGCCGCTGGCTCGCCGGCGTGTGCATGGGGCTGGCCGACTACCTGGGCGTTGACCCGAACCTCATCCGGGTCATAGTGGCGGTGCTGACCTTGTTCGGCGGGTTCGGCGCGCTGGCATACGTGCTGGCCTGGGCGCTGCTCCCGGAGGAAGGCGAGCCTGCCTCGATCGTCGAGAAGATGATCAACAAGAACGGCACGTCAAGCGGGCCGCGCTAGCTCAGGGCGAGCGAAGTCACGGCGCGTAAACGCGAAGCCGCCGGGATCCAGTTCGCGTGATGGCTGAGTAGGTTCGGGCGCCCGCTTTGCCGGCAGTGCCGTTCGTCCCCTATGCTGGCGTGGTCCCCGACGGCGGGCGCCACGGGCAAGGCGGCGAAAACCGTCGAGCCCCCATCGTCTAGCGGCCTAGGACACCGCCCTTTCAAGGCGGCGGCACGGGTTCGAATCCCGTTGGGGGCACGCTGGGTCTAACCCGGCACAACGTTTGGTCCTGTAGAGCAGCTCGGAGTGCTCGCCACCCTGTCAAGGTGGAGGTCGCGGGTTCAAATCCCGTCAGGACCGCTCGTATGGCGTCAGGACCTCCCCGCCGAGGGCTTGGCGCCAGGCTTGGTCAGGTAGCTCAGTTGGTACGAGCGTCCGCCTGAAAAGCGGAAGGTCGGCGGTTCGACCCCGCCCCTGACCACCCGGAGGTATTCATCCCTGAAGGAGCGGGTCGGTGTCAAGGGGCGGCTGGCCTGCAGTTTCGCGCGCGTGCAGTTGTCGCGGGGCGTGCTGAACTGACCTTGTGGCTGGCTTTCCCCGTGCAGGCGCCA
>JAJYUU010000257.1 GCA_021792405.1 Actinomycetes bacterium | reverse complement strand
ATCGAGCGCGAGGCGCTCGCCACCGGCATCACCGTCGCGCTGGCCGCGATCCGGATGGCTGACGCAGAAGTGCACCTTCGCATCGCGAACCGGCCTTACCCGGCCGCCGAGTGGGCCACGAAGCTGGACAGTACGTCGGACGGCGGGCCAGGCTGGCTGGCTTACCTGGAGGAGATGTACCGGCACGTCTGGGCGAAGGACTTCTGGAGCAAGGAGGTCTACCTCGGTGTCCGGCTCGGCCAGCGCGGTGTGCGGGCGCAATTGTCGGGAGGCTTGCTCGGCCAGCTCACGAACTGGCAGCGCGGCACCGAGCAGGCGCTCGGCCTGATCGATGAGGCCGTCCCCGCCGCGGAGGTCGCGCGGTGGACCGACCAGGCCGAGCGCCTCGGCCGCGCGCTGGCCACCAGCGCGCTCGCCGCGGCTCATGCCAGTTGCGACGAAGTGGCCTGGCTCTTCAGGCACGCGCTGGCCGGAACTGTCGCCGAGCCGCCGCCGTCGGCTGCGCGGCGCCGCACCTGGGGTGCCGGCGAGATCGAGGCGCTGCTCGAAGGACAAATCGATAATGGCCGCACGGTCCTGCGGCTCTCCCATCCGGCCGGCGAGTCCTGGGCGGCGTTCCTGTCATTTGCCCGTTTCCCGGATGTCATGTACTTCCCGGACGGCGAGCCCTGGCTGCATTACGCCGATGCGCTGCCGTTCCCGGTCGAGACATCCTCCCGGATGAAGCTGATCGCTCCCGCCAGGGCCAGCAAGGACGTCAGCAGGCGCCTCGCGCATGCCAGGGATATGGACGCGCACATCCGGGAGGCAGGCGCCGATCTGCCGATCGCACTCGCCGAGCAAATCGAGGCGGCCAGGCTGCTGGAGCACGGGATTACCAAGGAACGGCTGCCGTTCGTCTACGGCTGGCACCGGCTGATGGTGACGGCGCCGGAGCGCGACTTGTGCGTGCGCCGGGCGGAGGCGGTGATCGAGCACTACCGGGACGCCGGCATCGACGTCGTGCATTCGACCGGCGACCAGTTCTCCCTGCTGTGCGAGTCGTTGCCGGGTGACCGGGTCCGGCTGAATTCCTACCTGCAGCGCCAGCCCCTGTACACGGTCGCGGGCGGCATGCCGACCGCGACCGTCGATCTGGGTGACCGCATCGTTCAGGAAGCGGGCTGGGTAGGCCCCTACATCGGCGAGACGCTCGGCCGGGCGCGCGCGGTCGTGCATTTCGACCCGCTGGTCGCGGCGGCCAGGAACCGGCCCACGGCGGTGGCCATCACCGGCGAGCCGGGCGGCGGCAAGACCACGCTGGCGTTGCTGCTGATCCTGCAGCTAGCGCTGCGCGGCGTGACCGTCGCAGTGATCGACCCGAAGGGCGATGCCGAGTCGCTGGCCGGCTGGCTGACCAAGCGCGGCCGCCGGGCCAGGGTCGTTCCGCTCGGCAGCGCGGCGCCGGGCCTGCTCGATCCGTTTTCGTTCGGCGATGACCTGGCTGAGCGGCGCACCATGGCAACCGAGACACTGCGGCTGCTGCTGCCCCGGATGAGCGAGGAGCGCGAGAGCGCCATGATCCAGGCCGTCGCCGCGGTCGCGTCGGCGGAGCAGCCGAGCCTGGGCAAAGTTGTCGCTCACCTGGAGAATTCCGGTGACCCGGCTTCGGTCAACCTGGGCGCAGTTCTGCGGTCGATGTCGGAGATGCGGCTGGCCCGGCTGTGCTTTTCGCCGTCGGGCGGCCAGCGGATCGACGCGGCAGGCTGGACGACGGTGTTCACCCTGGCCGGACTCACCTTGCCGGACACCGCTGTCCGGCGCGACGACTACTCCTACGACCAGCGGCTTTCGGTCGCGTTGCTGTACCTGGTCTCTCAGTTTGCCCGGCGCCTGCTCAACGGCATGGACCGGCGGCTGCCCAAGGCGATCTTCCTGGACGAGGCGTGGGCGATCACCTCGACGCCACAGGGCGCGAAGCTCATCCCCGAGGTGTCCCGGATGGGCCGCTCCCGCAACACGGCGCTGATCATGGTCTCGCAGAACGCCGGTGATCTGCTCAACGAGCCAGTCACGAACTGCATATCCAGCGTATTCGCGTTCCGGTCCGCCGAGCAGTCCGAGGTCGCCAGCGTACTGGCGCTGCTTGGCCTCGAGCAGTCCGCGGAGCACAAGGCGGTGCTTCGCGCACTGGGTAACGGCGAGTGCATATTCCGCGACCTCGACGGCCGTGCCGGTCGCATCGGCGTCGACCTTATCTCCGACGAACTGCGGCAGAGCCTCGACACCAATCCGACGCGAGCCCGGTCTGGCGACCTGCCGGCAGCCCAGCCGGATGCCGGGCAAGCCCAGCCTGCCGGCCGACCTGCGTAAATCACCCGGCGACGACCTCAACAGGAGCATTCCGGATGCGCAGACTCCGCCTTCCGCGCGCTATGGCGATGGTCATGGCCGCCCTGGGCGCTGTTGCCGTGGTGCCGCTTGCCGGGCATGCCGCGGACGTGCCCGCGGCGCATCACCGGCTGCTCGCTGCTACCGGGACCGCAGCTGCCACTCGGACCACGGCTGCCACCGCGACCACGGCTGCCACCGCGACCACGGTTGCGGACGTCACTTCGGCAAGCGGCGGACTGTGTTCCGTCCCCGGTATCGGCGACATCGGCGGCCTGCTCGGCTTCTGCGCGCTCGGCTCCTCCGGCTTGACCGGCGATCTCAACAACATCTGCCAGCCGTCGCTGCCCACTCCGGAACCGGCCAACGCCGGCATTGACGCGATGATCGCGCCGCCGGCCGCGAGTAAGCAGCTGGCGACGCTCTACGACCAGTACGGGGTGGCTGGCGACTACTGGGCGGCTACGAATCTGCAGTGCTCCGACATGACCTCACTGATCGGCAACAACGTCGCCGGGATGGTCTTCGACGCGGCGAAGTCACTGGACCGGGTCACGATCACGGTGTACGAGTCCGCCGCGGGGGAGGGCATACTCGGCTGGCTGCAGCGGGTGACCGACAAGCTGATCGCCAGCCTGGGCAACGCGATCTACTTCCCCTACCTCGCGGTCGTGGTCATCCTCGGCGCCATCTGGCTGGCCTGGCAAGGGCTGATCCGCAAGCGCGGGACCCGGACGATCGAGGGCACGATCTGGATGATCGCGGCCTGCGCGGCGGCACTGTTCCTGATCGGCAAGCCGGCCGATGTTACCGGCCTCGGGCGCGGCGTCTCGGACGGAGTCTCGCAAGCACTCAACGCAGCTTTCGCGAAGTTGCCAAGTCCGGGGCCGAGCAGCTGCGTTCCCGTTCAGAAGGGTGACCCGAACGTTCAGCCATCCAGCTACAGCTATACCTCGGGCAGCACGGTGGTGGACCAGAACGCCGACGAGCTATGGACCGTGCTGGTCTGCAAGCCGTGGCTGGTCGGCGAGTTCGGAACCTCGGCGTACACGACCGGCAAAGGCAAGCCGACGCTGGTCAATACCTACGGGCGCTCCTTGCTGTGGGCTCAGGCCATAGCCGCCAACGAGAAACCGACGCCGGCGCTGATCCAGGCTAAGCAGGCCGCCTATGCGGGCATCGCGAGCAGCATCCAGACCAGCGATCCGTCGATCTACCCGCTGTTCCAGGGGAAGGAGTGGACGACCCGGCTCGAGGTTGCCTTCGCGGCCTTGTTCGCCGCGGTGGTCGCTGGCGTGCTCGTGCTGCTGATCGCGGTCACGCTGATCCTGCTCAAGCTGAGCTTCCTGCTGCTATTGATCGTCGGCCCGTTCTTCCTGCTGATCGGCACCCATCCGGGCTTCGGCCGGGTGGTGGCGCTGCGCTGGGTCGAGATGCTCGTCGGCGTCCTGCTCAAGCAGGCGGCGGTCGCCCTCGTGCTCAGCCTGCTGCTCTACTGTTACGCGCTGATCATGGGCGCCAGCGATGCGGTGCTGCCGTGGGCGCTGAAGATCTTGATGATCTCGCTGGTTACCGTTGCCGCGTTCATCTACCGCAGGCCGTTCCAGCATCTCTTCTCGGCGGTCGGGTATGGCGTGATCGGCTCGCAGGAGCGCGCACAGACAGATCTGGCCAGGGCAGGAGCGACCGCGCGCGCTAACACGATGAGTGCGGCAACGGCCGCGGTGCCGGGCTTCGCCGCCTACCGGGCCGCCCGCTGGGCCCGGCGCAATCCGGGCCAGGCGGCCAGCCTGGCGATGGCGGCGTCCTCTGGCGGCGCCGCTGCCGCGGTAGCGGCCGGCGTGCAGGCGGGCGAGACCGGAGCGGGGATCGGCGCGGACGGCACTGGCACCGCGGATGGGGCGGCCGGGACGGCGGGCGTCGCCGCGGACGGC
>JAJYUU010000256.1 GCA_021792405.1 Actinomycetes bacterium | reverse complement strand
GCCGATGTCAGCGACGAGGACCTGGCGAAGATCTCGCCGCTGCTCACGCCGGACGTCCGCGAGGTGCTGACGGTGCCGGGTGCGATCGCGGCCAGGGCAAGCCGGGGCGGCACCGCTCCGGCCCGGGTAGCGGAGCAGCTCACCCGGCTGCGCGCGGACGTGCAGGACCAGGCCGCCTGGGCCGCCAGCTGACCGTGCCCCGACTGCACGCGCGCCAGGACGCTGCGATGGCGCGTCACCGGAACGGCGTGAAGTGGTCGGCCCAGCACATCAGCCTCATGCTCACCGGTCAACGGGCCGCTGCCTGGTGAAGCGCATCGTTGACTGCGTCGCCTGGACAGGGTTAGCGTGGCGGAACCGTGATCACGACCGGCGGGGTCGCCGGCGTGGCAGCCACTGGCGGGTTGGCAATGCCTGATGTGGTGACGTTCGGCGAGTCAATGGCGGTGTTCCGAACCGACCAGGCTGAGTCGCTGCGCACCGCGCACCGGTTCAGCAGGTCTATCGCCGGAGCCGAATCGAACGTCGCGATCGGCTTGCGCCGACTCGGCTGCGAAGTCGGCTGGTTCGGCCGGGTTGGCGATGATCCCCTGGGGCTGGGCATCCTCGACACGCTGCGGGGCGAGGGCGTCGACGTGAGCCGTGCCATCGTCGACGATGCTGCGCCAACGGGCGTGCTGGTCAGGGACACGCATGCGGAGCGCCGCATCGAAGTCGTCTATGCCAGAGCTGGCTCGGCCGGAAGCAGGCTAAGTCTCGCCGACCTCGACGAGAAGTTCCTAACCTCGGCCCGGGTGCTGCATGTCACCGGGATCACGCCGGCCCTGAGCCAGTGGGCACGCGAGGCGACGGCGGCCGCGGTAGGGCTCGCCGCGGACGCGGGCGTGACCGTGTGTTTCGACCCGAACTTGCGCCGGCGCCTGTGGCCCGACATGGACGATGCCCGGCGCACCCTGCTTCCGCTCATTGAGCGATCCCGGATAGTCCTGCTCGGGCACGCGGAAGCACGTCTGCTGACCGGTCAGGAGGATCCGGCCGCGGCAGCGCGGTGGCTGACCCGGCGCGGCGTGACGACCGTCGCCGTGAAGCTGGGCGCGGACGGCGCTCTGGGCCTGCACGACGGCGTGAGCTACCACGGCGCAGCGCTCAAGGTTCATCCAGCGGACCCGATTGGCGCCGGCGACGCGTTTGACGCTGGGTTTTTGTCGGCGTGGCTGCGCGGACTTGCCATGGCCGACTGCGTCGATGAGGGCAATCTGGCCGCCGGCCTCAGCGTCCAGGTCTGCGGTGACATCGAAGGCTTGCCGTACCGGCGCGAGCTCGATGAGCGCCGCGCGAACAACCTTGAGGCAAATCGCTAACTGATCGCCAGCGGCGCGTCCGCCCGGCCAGCGACGAAAAACGTTCTTGACAGCACCTCGGGACTCACGGTCCTATAAAGGAAACCTATTCCGTCATCCGGAACGGCATTCTGGTGGTGCCATGGCGCATACCCCGACGCGACGGACGATCATGCGCGCGCAGTCACATCGCGCGGTGCGGCGGTGCGCACGGCGGTGGCAGTTATGCCGGCCGGTCAGTGGTCCGCGTTGGCTGCGGCGCGGATGTCAGCCGAAGCCTTCAGCACGCTGTTCGACGACTTGTGCACCTGGGGTGCTTGGGGTCCCGGCGACGCCCAGGGCGCCCTGAACTACATCGGTCCCGGTCAGGTGCGGGAAGCAGCGGCACTGGTCAGCTCCGGCCGGACTGTTGGCCTCGGGTTGCCGCTCGACACTGCGGTCGGCCCGGACAACCCGAGCCCTGTCGTGCACACGATGACCGACTTCCCGGTGGCGTATCCGGCGGGCGGCACAGCCTTCTCGTGCGACTCTTTCACGATCGAGTGTCACGGCGACGCGCACAGTCACATTGACGCGCTGTGCCACGTCGCGTTCCGCAGTTCGCTCTACAACGGTGTGGAGGCCATTTCGGTGACCGCAACCGGCGCGAGCGCGCTTGGCGCGGAAAACCTGAGAAACGGGATCGTCGGACGCGGCATCCTGCTCGACATCCCGGCCACCAGGCAGGTGGCCTGGATCGAGCCCGGCGATGTGATCACTGCGCAGGACCTGCTCGCCGCCGAGGAGGCTCAGGGCGTCCGGGTCAGCGCCGGCGACATACTGCTGTGCCGCACCGGACACCAGCGAAGGCGGCGCGAGCTTGGCGCCTGGGACGCGGCGCACCTCAAGACCGGACTCGACCCGCGGGCAATGACCTGGGTGAGCGAACGCCAGGTCAGTGCCATGGGTTCGGACGGAGACAGCGACACCGTGCCGAGCGTGGTCGAGCAGGTCGACTATCCGGTGCACGTACTGGCCATGTGCGCGATGGGCGTCGTGCTCATGGATTGCCTCAACCTGGACGACCTGGCACAGGCATGTGCCGAGGAAAGGCGGTGGGAATTCCTGCTCACGGTAGCCCCGCTTGTGCTGAGCCGCGGCACGGGCACGCCAGTCAATCCCATCGCAGTGTTCTGAAAAGCCTGGCGCCGAAGCGACGCGGCGGCGCTCACGCAGGTCCTAGGCCTGCCCACTTGGGAGGAAGGCAGATGGCAGTCACCACCAAACCCACACCGCCGCATATGCGCCGGGAACTGCGCATCTGGGAGGGCATTGGCCTGTCGGTAGCCGGCGCCTCGCCTGCTCTGGCCATGGCCTTCTCCGGCCCTGGCGTCGCCGGCCTGGTTGGCCGCGCGGCGGCTCTGTCGTTCTTGTTTGCCGCGGTCACCTGTATCTTCATCGGCTACGCGTTCATGATGCTGGCGCGCAAGTACAACAGCGCGGGCAGCGTCTACGGGTTCGTTGGCGCGTCAATCGGACCCCGGTCAGGATTCTTCTCCGGCTGGGCGATGATGCTGATGTACTTCGTCTTCACCCCTGGGTCCGCGGCCGCCAGCGGGTATTTCGTGGCTACTTTGTTCAATGACCTGGGCTGGATACACAACCCCAGCTTCATCTGGTTCGCGATCCCGATTTCGGTGATCGTGTGGCTGACGGCCTCGGGCCTGGCACGCCACTCGACGCGCACGCTGCTCTCGATCGAGAGCGTCACTGTTGTCCTCATCCTCATCTTGATGGTCTTCATCCTGGTCAGGGTCGGGACCGGTCATGGCCTTAACCACGGGACGCTGACGCTCAACATCTTCAGCCCGCCGTCCGGCGTGAACTTGCATGCGCTGGTCCTCGGGGCCGTCTTCGGATTCCTGGCGTTCACGGGATTCGAGGCGGCCGGCGCACTCGGCGAGGAAACCGTCAATCCGGGCCGGGCAATCCCGCGCGCCATCGGCGTCTCGATCCTGGCGGTCGCGATCTTCTACGTGGCGTGCATCGCGGTGCAGACTCTCGGCTTCGGCGCGAACAAGGCCGGGTCGGCCGAGTTCGCTGCGTCGAGCGGGCCGCTCTTCCAGCTGTCCTCGGCCTACCTGAGTTCGGCGGTCCGCGACCTGATCCTGGTCGGCGCTGCTTTCAGCGCGTTCGGTGCCGCAGTAAGCGAGGCCATGGCTGGCTCCCGGCTGATGTACGCGCTGTCCCGCGACGGCAGGCCGTCGCTGCCGCTAGCCCGGCTCTCGATGCCGTCCGGCACGCCGCGCCGCGCGGTCGAGGTCATCATCGGCATCAACGTCGTCCTGCTGCTGATCTTCCAGTTCGCCGGCGTGAGCGGTTTCACCATCTGGCAGTACCTCGGCACGCTGGGAACGCTGTCCATCCTGGTCGGGTACGCGATGGTGTGCATCGCCGCCAGCCGGGCGGCGATCAACGGCAGCCTGCAGATCAACAAGTGGAAGGCCATCGTGCCGATACTGGCGGCTATCGCAGTCGGCTATACGTTGTACAACCAGATAGTGCCGGCGCCCGCTTATCCGTACAACCTGTTCCCTTACATAACGCTGGCCTGGCTGGTTGTCGGCGCCGCCGTGGTCATCTTCGCCCCGCACCTGGCCAAGCGCATGGGCGACGGCCTGACCCGCACGCTCGGGATACCGGAGCTAGGCGGTCCGCGCCAGCACCATCACGATGCCGTCGCTGATGCCGGCCTCAGCGGGCTCGCCGAGGACACGCCGCCCGCAGGTTAGGCAGCGCTGGCAGCCGACAGAGAGTCCGCCGGATTGGTAAAGGAGGAGCGTGCGATGGAGCCGGACCTTCCCGTCAGGCTGACTGCAGCTGTCAGACCCGAATCAACGAGTAAAGCGTCAGCCGTTATCCACAATCGGGCAGACGATCTTGAAGCTGTCCGGCCTGGCGTGCGGGCATGACAACGGCCCGGTGGTCGCGCCGGGTTCGGCGGGAGC
>JAJYUU010000255.1 GCA_021792405.1 Actinomycetes bacterium | reverse complement strand
ACGGCACTGCGACCGACGCCCGCTCGTAGGCTGCCGGGCTGGTGAACGGGGCTGGGTTGCCCGCGGCGTCGGTAGCCAGCGGGCTGACCGAGGCGATGGCCTGCTGCTTGCGCTTGAGGCTGACCTGCTCTGGCGGAGTCAGATATTGGAACTGTCCGAATGCCGGTCACTCAAGATCGTTAGTGCCTGGTCGAGGGAGGGTGCGACGGCTGTATTCGGCGGCGTAGCTGGCCCAGTCTCCGCCGCAGGCGCGTTGCCATGCGACGGCGACGCCGATGTGGATGCCGAGCAGGCGGGCGAGCAGTGCGGCCGGCAGTTCGCTGGCCAGGCCGAACAGTGCGGTGGCGCGGGTGGGGCCGGGCGGCAGTCCGTGCTGGCGCAGGCGTTCGGCGAGCCGGGCGGCGCTGATGGGTTGTGCGGGCCGTCCGCCGGGGAACAGCCATGTCGAGGTGCCCTGCTCCCCGAGGGTGGCGTGGCCGCGACGCGATGCGATCAGCTGCAGCATGAGCGCGTCGAGCGGTCCGGGCAGCACGACTGGTTCCCGGCCGAGGCGCAGGCGTACCTGGCCTTCGCCGGCGTGCACGTGTTCGAGGGTGAGGCGGGCGATGGTGGCGGCGGTCTGGGCGTAGAGGAGAACGAGCAGTCCGGCGACACGGTCTTCGACTTTGATGGTGTCCTGGTGAAGCAGCCGGCGCGCGTGCGCCCAGCGAGCCTCGGTGTCGATCACTCGTTGCGGCCCGTCCCATCTGGTCGCGTGGAATTCAAGGCTGGTGAGCTTGTGTCGCCTGGCCCACCGGATGAAGTGGCCGGCCTCTCGCCGTCCGGTGGCCTGGTTGCCGGACAGCCATGCATCGAGGTCGCCCTGCCGGGCAGTGGACAGGTCGAGATCTCGGGTAGCCAGGTGGTCCAGCAGCCTGATCGCCGCGCGCAGGTGCTGCTGAACGACGACGGTCTGGGTCGCGGTGGCGTGCTCACCGTTGTTGCGCTGGCGCAGCCGGCGCAGCATGTGCCAGACCGCATAGCGGTGCAGCAGCTGTCGCCGGTCAGGGTCGTGCCCGGCGAGCGTGGCGAAGATCCATCGCTCGAGGCGGGCGAGATGTTCGTCGCGGGCCGGCAACGCGCCGGTGGCCACGAGCATGCTGCGCAGGTGGCGCACGGGCTTGGTGTCAGGCAGTTCGTCCAGGCCGGCGTGGGTCAGTGCCCGTCGCCCGGTCGCGAGGTCTCCCATGATCGCGGCGGTGGTCTTGTTCAGCCAGGCCAGCACGGTTTCGGGCCGGTCGTGGCCGGCGAGGTGATCGTGCAGTGCCTGCAGCTTCGGGCTGACCTGGCCGGTGCCGTCGCCGAGCAGCTCGGCCAGCCGGCGTCGCAGCGTGCACCGGGCGCAGCGACGTTTACGCGTGGCGGTGGGTTCGCCGCATCCGGAGCAGGCGTGCCAGAACGCGTCGCCGGGGCGGGCGCAGGTCGCGCAGAGCGGGCTGGTGAGCGTGCCGTCGCGTACGAGGCGCAGCTTGCCGCAGCCGGCGCAAACCGCCCGCCGCTGCCGGCACGCGGTGCACCACGGCTGACCGGTGACCTTGGAGATTCCGCCCGGTGCGTCGCGGCCGCAGATCGAGCAGGTGATCGTCGTGACCGGCTGGCAGGACGGACACAGCGGTCCGGCCGGCGTCCGGGTGCTGACCGGGCGGCGCCGGCCGCAGCCCGCGCAGGTCTCCTGGTTGGCCGGGTCGGTGATCAGGCAGTTCGGGCACAGCGGCTGGCCGCGCTCGTCGCGGGTCGCGGGTTCACGGTGCGCGCCGCAGCGCGAGCAGGTTTGCGCATGCGCCTTGGCCAGGCAGTTGCGACAGACCCGTACCCCGTCGAGGATCTTGCTCAGCGTGACCAGGCGCCCGCAGCGCGGGCAGGCTGGCCGGACGATTCGCCCGGCGCTCTGCCCGGCCAGGACGTCGATCAGCCGCAGCACTGCCGGGACCGGGGCTTCGGCCCCGGCGCCGGTGAGCAGATCAGGCCGGTCTTGCAGCGCCCACGCCAGATGGCGGCGCTGCCCGGCCCGGGATGTCACCTGGCCCACCGCGGCCGTGACCGTGGCGGCCGGGATCTGCGGGTCGACCGAGGCGATGACCTCGACCAGGATCTGCATCGGGTCTGGCCCGTATTCGGGCGGGCAACTGTGGCAGCGGGGTCGCCCGGCACGGTCGCGCGAGTGGAGCCGGCGGAGTTTGCCGCAGACCGCGCACCGCACCCGCGCCGGCCCGCAGACCGAGCAGTACCAGTCCTGGCCGCGGCGCTGCATCGTGCGCAGCACCTTGCCGCACTCGGCACAGACCGGTGCGGCGATGCCCGGCGCGCCAGCCCGGCGCAGCTCGATCAGCAACGTCCCGGCCACGCGCGGTGCCGGCGAGCGGCCATCGGTAAGCAGACCCGGTCGCTGCGCCAGCGCCCGGGCGAGTCGCCGCTGCACGTTGCGGCCCGGCGCGACCGCGGTGACCACGCCGGTGAGCTCGTGCTCGTCCAGGCACTGGCCGGCCTGCCTGATCAAGGTGACGATCACGCCGACCGGGTCAGCGAGAACGTCAGGTGCCGCAGCGGTCACCGGCTATCCGCCGGCCGGGGTGATCCGGGCACGCCTGGGCCGCAGTTCCCCGATCCCCGTGCCCGCCGCGCCACCCGGTTTACGCTGACGGCCGGCGCCATTCGCGACGACCGGTTCGATCAGCTCGCCCATCGAGCAGTCCAGGATGTCCAGCAGCGCCATCAGGATCTTCAGGCTGAGCCGCTCCGGGCGCTCGGCGACCAGCCGGTAGACCTGGCTGGAAGACAGCCGGATCCCGCGGGCGGCCAGCGGGCCGATCAGGTCGGTCGTGGCGAACAAGCCCCTCTCGGCCATCACCTGCCGCAGCCGCCAGCGGTAGTCGAGCTTGCGTGCCATCAGAACTTCCTCCCGTTACCCGGCCGGCGCAGCCAGCGCCGGGCCGATCGCCTTACGCAGCGCGGTGTTCATGAAATCGGAGCTGACGTGGGTATAGATCGCGGTCGAGGTGTCGCAGCGATGCCCGACCTGTTCCTGGATGAACCGGCGGTCGGCGCCATTCTCCGTCAGGTGGGTCACATACGAGTGCCTGAGCGAATGAGGCGTCAGCTCCCGTGGCAGGCCGAGCGCATCCCGGTAGGCAACGAACCGGGCGTTGATCTCCGGCGGCTTGATCCGCCCGCCGCGCTCGGTCACCCACAACGCCGGATGATCCACCACGCCGAACCGCGGGCGGATGTTCTCGACGTAGTCGGTGACCGCATCCACTGCCCAGCCCATCACCGAGGCGACGTTGCGGCGCCGGGGTGGCTGACCGCGCACCGCCTTGCCGTAACGCACGTGGAGCATCCCGAACCGGCCGAACTCCGGCGCGGCCGGGTTGCGTCCCCAGTCGGCCAGATCCAGCCGGGCGGTCTCGGTCCGCCGCAGTCCCCACCCGTAGACCACCTTGAACAACGTCGCGTCCCGGTAGGCGGCCAGCGCGCCCTTGCGTTTCGCCCGCGCCGCGCGGTCGACCTGCTCATCGGCGTAGTCGAGGAACCGTTGCAGCTCGGCCCGCGAGAGCGGCCGGGCCTCCGGGCTTCCCTCGTAGTCGTTCAGGTGCGCGATCGTGTTCCACTCGTGGCAGATCGCCACCGGGAACTCACCGAACGCCTCCTCACACGCCGCGACCCAGCCGTAACGGGCGTCGGTGATGTACTCGCTGAACAGGCGAAGATCGGTCTGGTAGCCGCGGATCGTCGCTGGCGCCAGATGCCGCTCCGACGTCAGCGTCAGCGTCCACTCCTCGACCCGGCCCGGGGTCCACTGCCACGGGAACTCGTTGGTGAACGAGATGAACCCTCGCACCAGCCGCTCCCGCGGCTCGATCGTCGACGCGCGCAGCCCGCGGGCAGTCTGCTGCGCCCGCCAGCCCCGCAGCATCGCGTCCGCCATCGCCTCCTCCGGCCGCAGTTGCCGGACCCCGCCGACCAGCTCGGCGCTCGCCGCGCCCGCCAGAACCACCCGCCCCACAACGCCTCCCATCCGCAATCAACGGGCGTATCCTGCATCAGACGGGACGGCTCGATCAAGGCGACACGCTCGAAGCCCCGACTAGCGGGCCACCTGAATCGCGTCTCAGGCCGCCAACTCCCGGAAAGACCTATTCGGATCATGCATCTGATGCAATTCCCGAGGGTTGTAATAGCCCATCGTCGTGGAAATGGCGGCGTGATCCATGAGTTCTTTGAGCACGTCAACGGGCACTCCGGCGTCAGCGTGCCGCTGAGCGTAGCTGTGGCGCAGCGCGTAGGGCGTGATCAGTGAG
>JAJYUU010000254.1 GCA_021792405.1 Actinomycetes bacterium | reverse complement strand
CGAATCCATCACCTGCGATCCGAAGGACCGGCACGTGCTCGCTGCGGCCGTGCGCGGCGGCGCGGAAGTGCTGGTCACCTTCAACACCTCCGACTTCCCTGCGGAATCGGCAGAACTGTACGACATCTTCCGCTGGTGGCTGCCCGTCGCGGCCGGGCCCGCGGTGCACCAGCCCGAACGAAGGCGCTGTCAATGTGACGAACACCGCCGGGTGCGAGCTGACCTCCTCGGGGGATGCCGTGCCCGCCGCGCAGCCCGGCGGCCATCACCTGCCACAGGTCGCCCCTATACAGCCAGGCGCACGACGGGCACACCGCCGCCCGCCGGTTCCCGCACGGCACCTCGATCACCCCGCCGGGCTGCTCGTCGCTGCGCACCGCGTTGATCACCTCCCCGGTCACCGCATCGGCGACCGTCCGCCAGCCTCGCAACCTGACCGGCTGGGCGCGCCCCCTGGCCGCCGCCGCGATCACGGCCAGCTGCCCGCCGCTCAGCGCCGTCTCCGGCGGCGCCCACCCCCGCTAGGCACGCAACACCTGCACGGCCGCGCAGATCGCGACGGCCCAGCAGGTGCAGCCGCAGCCCCCAGAACCAGCGGGAATGGGAGGCGCAGTAGCCGTACTGGGCCCATCCGGCCAGATCCGACCGGTGCGCGGTCTCGCGGGAGCGGCCGCATTCCACCGGGGTGGAGTCCACTACCCGCACGTCGTCGTGCCACAAGCTGGTGTCGGCGGCGAGCGTCCGGATGAGCCAGGTCATGGTCGCGGCGAGCTTGCGCAGCCGCTTGTTGTAGCCGGACTGGCCGGGCAGGCAGGGGAACAGGTACCGCAGGCGAGCGCGGGCATGGCGCAGCCACCGCGACTCCGAGGCGAACCCCAGCAGTCCCTGCAGTACCGCCAGGGTGAGCAGTTCGGCGTCTGAGATCCTCGGCCTCAGCCCGACCGCCGGGCGCCACGGCGCGTACTCGGGGAAAGCTTTGAGCAGGTCATCGGTCCTGGCATACAGTGCTGTGGCAAGAGTGTCCAGGTCGGCGTCCACGAGAGCCCTCCAAGGTTCGGCGTTGGTTCGCAACGCCGATCTTGGGCACTCTTCGAGCTTCTGCACGTTCTGACACGCCGACTACCCCTTGGAATAGATCATCTAGCGGTCACCTGTTGACTTGCCCGAGGAAACGACTGCAACGCAGGCTGGCACTTGTCCCGGAGCTCGGTGCTCATGCCCGCGATCTGAGCGTGTCAGCTAGCCGCTATTGCTCGCTCGATCTGTGCGCGATCCAGCGGCAGGTCGCGGACGCGTACTCCGATCGCGTCGGCTACCGCGTTGCCGATCGCGCCGGCGACCGGTCCCTGGGCGAGCTCGCCCGCTCCGGCTTCCTCCTCGCCGGGCGCGTCGACGATGTGCACCTCGACGGCGGGAACTTCGGTGAACCGCAGGATCGGGTAGCTGTCCCAACTCGCCGACGTGATCTGGGCCCGGTCGAACCTGACCCGCTCGCGCAGCGTCCAGCTGGCGCTTTGCACCGCACCGCCCTCGACCTGGTTGGCTACTCCGTCCGGGTTGATCACCCGGCCCACGTCCACCGCCAGCCAGAGCCTGCGCAGGCAAATGTCGGTGTCAGCCAGAACCTCGGCGACGGCCGCGCAGTACCCGGCCACGCCCTTGTAGCGGGCGACTGCCACGCCCAGTCCGGTCCCGTCCTGGCGGGCGCGGGTGTCCCAGCCGGCCATCCTGGCCGCCTCGGTCAGCACCTGGCGGGCACGCCGGTCGGTCAGGTGATCGAGGCGGAACTGCACCGGGTCCCGGCCCGCGGCTGCGGCCAGTTCGTCCATGAACGATTCGATGGCGAACACGTTTAGGTGCGCTCCGAGCGAGCGCAGCGACGAGGTCCGGATGGGCATCTGCGCCAGCAGGTGCCGGGTGACGTGCAGATCCGGGATGTCGTAGCCGGGCACCGCGTTGCGGGTGGCACCCATCGCGCCGGTCGGCGGCCCGTCCGGCGCGGGCGGCATCGGGTGCCCGTCCGCCAGGTGGGTCAGGGCCAGCAGCCGGGGATGCCCGTCGGTGCCGGGTCGCCCGATGAAGCCGTTGCTCCATACATCCTGCCGCCAGGTCATGATCCGGCCCGCCTCGTCCAGGCCCGCGGACACGCGGGCCAGCATGGCCGGGCCGGCCGGCCCCCAGCACATCTCGTCCTCGCGGGTCCAGAGCACGCGGACCGGCCGGCCCGGTACGGCGCGCGCCAGCAGGACTGCGTCCATGGCTGCGTCGTCGGCGCCGTTCTGCCCGTAAACTCCGGCGCCCTCCGCGTGGTGCACGGTGACCCGCTCGGCATCGATCCGCAGGCCCGCGGCGATCGCCGCGCGCAGCGCGAAGACGCCCTGGCTGTGACTCCAGACCGTCAGCGACTCCGCGTCCCAGCGGGCGATCGCGCAGCTTGGCGCCATCGACGCGTGCGCGATGAACGGCCTGGTGAACTCGGCTGTCAACGTGGTCGTGGCGGCACCGACCGCAGCGGGATCAGAGGCGTCGAGTACGGTCTGCGGTTCCGAGGGTGCAGTCAGCAGGAACCCGCGCAGGTCGCGCTCGTCGGGCAGGCTCGCGGCGCCGGCAAGCTGCCACCGGGCCGTGCGGCCCAGCCACTGTGCCGCCCGCAGCGCGGCCCGGTCAGTCTGCGCCACGACGCCAAGGAAGGATCCCTCGCGCACCAGCACTGCGCCGGGGCCAAGCTCGCCTGGGCTGAGCTCGCCGGGACCGGGTTCGCCCGAGTTGAGTTGGCCAGGGCCGGGTTCGCCGCCGGCAAGCGTTCGGCGAGGCTCGCCGGTACCGTCGTCCGTCGCAGCCAGGCCGACTAGTCGGGCTGCCAGTGACGGTGGCCGGACGACCCGGCCAAACAGCATGCCGGGCAGCCGCATGTCGTGCAGAAACCGCGGCGTCCCGGTGACCTTGTCCGGCAGGTCGATCCGCTGCGCTTGGTGACCGGCCACCGACCACTGGGCGACCGGCCTGGACGGCACCGGGTCGCCGGCTGGCCGGCCCAGCTCCCCAGTTGGCAGCGACCAGTAACTCACGCCAGTCGGGCGGTCACCCGACAGCACCTGCCCGCCGCTGACCGTAAGCTCGCCGGAGCGCACGGCGAGGCGGTCCGCGGCGACGGTCACCAGCAACGCGCGGGCCTGGGCGCACGCCTGCCTGAGCGCGGTGCCCGAGTCTTGCACCGACCGGCTGCCAGAGGTGAATCCCTCGTCCGGACTGCTGCTCGTACTGACCGGCGCGACGCGCACCTGAGTCAGCGCGACCTGGAGTTCCTCAGCGGCTATCTGCGCCAGTGCGGTCCAGATGCCCTGGCCGTACTCGACCTTGCCGGTCCTGATGGTGACCTCGCCCGGCTGGCCGAAGTCGAGCCAGCGGGCCAGCGACGGGTTAGCTGCAAGGCTGGCGGGCAGCCCGGCTCCGGTGGTCGCGGCTTCGCCAGTGCTCGCGGCCGGGGCAGTGGTTGCGGGTCCGTTAGTGGCTTCGGGTCCGTTAGCGGTCGCGACGGCCGTCGGCGTGGTCGGAGTGGCCGCGCTGGCGGCGGCCGGAGCGCTCGCGGCGGCGTTGGTGCTGGTTCCGTACGACTGTACGGTCTGGCTCGCCGCGCGCAGCACGGCGCGGACGATCCGGCCGTGGCAGCCGCATCGGCACAGGTTGCCCTCCAGGGCGCGCCGCACGTCCTGCTCGGACGGCACGGGCTGTGCTCGCAGCAGTGCCGCCGCCCTGATCACCATGCCTGAGCTGCAGTAACCGCACTGCGCGGCCTGCTCGTCGATGAAGGCCTGCTGCACCGGGTGCAGGCGGCCGGCGGCTGCCAGGGCCTCCACCGTGGTGACCGGTCCGGTCACTGCCGAGACCGGCAGGTCGCAGGACGACCTGGCCTGATCCCCGATGAGCACGAAGCATGCTCCGCACAAGCCCAGCCCGCACCCGAACCGCGGTCCGGCCAGGCCCAGGTCGTGCCGGAGGACATCGAGCAGCGGCGTGCCGGGCTCGCACGCGACGGTCCGCTCGGCGCCGTTCACCACTAGGTGGAACTCTTCCGCGTCCATCATGTCCCTCGCAGCGCCGGGCGCCCCGAGCGTGCTCCGCTCGCTGGCGCGGCCAGTTCCGGGTGTTGACCGCAGCCCGCTTCCAAGAGTATGCATTCGTTTGCAGAGACGGTGCCAGACTGGCCCGGGGCGGTGGCAAACCGGGCCGGACGGTAACCGGCAGACCGCGACAACCGACGGCGAGAGGGCGCGCGCATGGATGACAGGCTGGCCATGGCAATCTCACACTGGGCCCCGCGCTTCACGACCAACGGCGTGACGGCCGGCGACTTCGACCGGATCGTCAACGGCATCTCCTC
>JAJYUU010000253.1 GCA_021792405.1 Actinomycetes bacterium | reverse complement strand
GGGATGGCGGCAGCCAGGTGCGTTCTTGCGAGTCGTAGGCCGGGACCAGGGGGACGGCCCCGGTGCGCCCCTGCCCGCGCAGACGGGAGATGATCGCCGACAAGACGTCGGCCATGTCCGGGCTGATACCTGTTGACTGAATTAAATCACGAGTTTCAGCATTTCAGAGACGAATACTGAACAGAGTGGCTATGGTCCCTCCTCGTGACCGAAGAGCAGCAAGTGATCCGGGACCTGGCGACGCTGCCGGTCCCGCTGGCCGGTGCACTGCAGTCGACCGGAGACCCCTGGGAGCCGTTCCGGATTGTCGATGCCGGCGGCGAGCCCGTGGCGGCGGCCGCGGAGTTCTTCCGCGACCTGCAGGCCGCGGGCCGGTCGGAGGCGACACTGCGCTCTTACGCGCACGATCTTCTCCGCTGGTTCAGGTTCCTCTGGGCGGTCGAGGTGCCGTGGAACCGGGCGACGCGGATCGAGGCCCGCGATTTCTGCCGGTGGATGCTGGTGGCGGGCAAGCCGTCCCGCCCGCACTGGCGCAACCCGGACACGGCGTCCGCGGCGAGCGGGGAAGCGTACGCGCCGTCGGTGCGGGCGCACAGCGAGACGGTCCTGCGCTGCTTCTACCAGTTCCACCTGGAAGCGGGCAGCGGGCCGATCATCAACCCGTTCCCGCTGGACCGCACGCGGCGGGGCGGGCGGGCGCACGCCCATCACAACCCGATGGAGCCGTTCCGCCACGAGCGGTCCGGGCTCTACCGGCCGAGGGTGCCGTCCCGTATCCCGCGGTCTGTCCCGGACGAGGAGTTCAACGAGATCTTCGCCAGGCTGCCCTCGCACCGGGACCGGGCCCTGGTCGCCTTCTACGTCTCGACGGGAGCTCGCGCCTCGGAGCTGCTGTCGGCGACAGTGGCCGGCGTCGATCCCGGGCGCCAGGTGATCACGGTGACCCGCAAGGGCACCCGCGAGCTGCAGGAACTCCCGGCGTCCACCGACGCGTTCGTGTGGCTGCGGCTCTACCAGGTGGAGATGGAAGGATTCATCTCGAAGGGCCGGCGCCAGCCGCTGTGGTGGACCCTGCGCCGCCCGGTGCGGCCGCTGACCTACCACGCGGTCCACCGCATGTTCGAGCGGGCCGGCGAGGCGGCGGGAAGCAGCGCCACCTTGCATTCTTTGCGCCACACGGCGGCCTACCGCATGGCAGAAGATCCAGCCCTCCCGCTGACCGACGTGCAAACCGTGCTCGGCCATGTGCTTTTAACGACTACGCAGATCTACCTCACGCCCCGCAAGGAAGAGGTGATCCGCCGGGTCCTGGCCCATCACGCCGAGCAGACCCGGCAGGCCGCGCAGCGGGTGCAGCCGGCGCCGGCGCCCGGCTACCGGCCCGAGACGATGGACGTGCTGTTCGGGGGCCGCCCGTCGTGACCGGGACCGTCACGTTCCCGGGGATCGCAGCCCGCCCGTCCAAGGCCCGGCGCGAGTCGGCCCGCACAGCGTTCCCGCCGCGGCCGGCCGCGGCGGACTGGCCTGCCACCAGGCAGGACCGCGATGAGGCATTCGGCCGGCTCACCAGCGGGATATTCGTCCTGGACAACGAAGGCAGCCAGGAACGGCGCAGGCGGGCCCTGAAGTGGTTCCTGGACTGGCTGTCGGACCAGCCGGGCGAGACCTGGCAGCAGCGCTGGATGGCCAGCGGCGCCGACGCGGCGGGAGGGCACTGGAGGCAGGAGCCGATCGCCTGGCAGCGCGAGCACGGCCGGGAATCGCAGTGGCTGCGAGCCGAGCTGTCCGGAGCCCTGGTCGTGTCGGTCTGCGGCGACCTCGTCCGTCCCTCGCTTGCCTGCCTGGCCGCCGGCGGGGCCGGCAAGGGGGCACTGACCCGCAGCCTGGCCCGCACGCGCGACCCCGGGGGCTTCGCCCGCCTCCAGGCGCTCTGCGACGCCGACCCGCACGTGTCCGCCGAGGCCGTGAGCCTCACGCTGCGCCGCACCGCCGAGATCATCGCGGCCAAGGGCGGCATGGTCGCCGACATCACCGTCGGCGACGTGCTGGAACTGATGGACCGCGAAGCCGAGCACTTCACCTGCCCGGTCCGGGATCACAAGGTCTTCTACCGGATGCTCCGCGAGCTGGGGATCTTCGGTGACGAGGCGCCCGAGCGGCTGCGCGCGTTCCGCACCGCGGGCCAGCTCACTCCCGAGGAGCTCGTCGGCCGCTACCACCTGCAGTGCCGGCCCGTCCGGGACCTGATCGTGGACTACCTGCGCGAACGCCAGCCCGCCGTGGACTACACCAGCCTGAAGATGCTCTCCTACTACCTGGCGCAGCGGTTCTGGGCCGACCTCGAGGAGCACCATCCCGGCATCGACAGCCTGCACCTGACCGCCGAGGTCGCCAATGCATGGAAACAGCGGCAGCGCACCAAGCCGCAGATCATCACCGCGCCGGACGGGGAGAGGACCGTCGTCACCGCCGAGCGGATCGGCTACCGCCAGTGCCTGACCCCGGTCCGGGCCTTCTACCTGGACCTGTCCCAGTGGGCGCTCGAGGACCCCGCACGCTGGGCACAGTGGACCGCGCCCTGCCCGGTCGGGCAGGAAGAGATCAGCCAGCGCAAATTCGCCCGCCACCGCAAGGCCCGCATGGACGCGCGGACCCGCGAACGGCTGCCCGTCCTGCCGGTGCTGGCCCGCACCGTCGACGAGCGGCGCAAGAACTCCGCCGCGCGCCTGGAGGCCGCCCGCCGGGCACAGCCCGGCGAGGCATTCACCGCCGCGGGCGAGACGCTGACCCGGCCGGTCACCAAGTCCGCCCGCAAGACCTGGGCCGACGATCCCGGCTCCGGCAAGCGCCGCGACCTGGGCCTCGAAGACGATCACGCGTTCTGGGCCTGGGCCGCCGTCGAGGCTTTCAGGCTGACAGGCTGCCGGATCGAGGAAGTCCTGGAAATCAGCCACCACAGCCTGATCCAGTACCGGCTGCCGTCCACCGGCGAGATCGTCCCCCTGCTGCAGATCATCCCGTCGAAGACAGATGAGGAGAGACTTCTCGTGGTGTCCCCGGAGCTCGCGGATGTCTTATCGGCCATCATCCAGCGGATCCGCCAGCCCGACGGGAGCGTCCCGCTCGTCCCCGTCTACGACCGCTACGAATGCGTGTGGCGGCCGCCGTCCCCGGTCTTGTTCCAGCGCCGGTTCCCCAGCGAGTGCCGGGCGATCAGCGACACCTCGCTGCGGGAGATGCTGGACGCGGCCCTCGCCTGCACCGGCCTGAAAGACCCGGCCACCGGGCAGCCGCTGCATTACACGCCGCACGACTTCCGGAGAATTTTTATCACGGATGCCGTCATGAGCGGCCTGCCGCCGCATATCGCGCAGGTTATCGCGGGCCACAGGGATATCAATACCACTATGGGCTACAAGGCCGTTTATCCTGAAGAGGCCATCCAGTCTCACCTGGCATTCCTGGCCCGGCGGCGGGCTCAGCGGCCCACCGATGAATACCGTGTCCCCAGCGACGAGGAATGGCAGGAATTCCTCGGGCATTTCGAGCTACGGAAAGTAGCCACTGGAATATGCGGGCGCGCATTCGGCACGCCCTGCATTCACGAGCATAGCTGTTTGCGATGCAGCATGCACTGGCCGGACCCCGCCCAGCGGCCCCGTATCGCCGAGATCCGCGGCAACCTCATCGACCGCATCGCCGAGGCCGAACGCGAAGGCTGGCTCGGCGAAGTCGAGGGCCTGAAAGTCAGCCTCGCCGGCGCCGAGGACAAGCTCGCCCAGGTCGACCGCCGCACCAGGCCCGGCGGCCCGGTCGACCTCGGCACCACGATCCCCGTCGGCCCGCAGCAGGAAGCCAGCACCCGCCATGACCACTGACGAGCTCACTGCAGCTCTCCGCGCCTGCGCCGCCGGCCTCTACCCGCTTGAAGCCGGCGTCGCACTGCTCACCGCCGAGGGAACGTTCCTCCGCCGCGACGACTTCACCAGCCGCTTCATCACAGTCGGCACCATCACCAGCGACGGCACCACCCTGATGGCCGCCATCGACTGGGACGCCGTGATCACCGCCCTTCAGGCCGGCGAAATTCCCTGTTCCGGAGGGGAACGGCGCGTCCTGATGCTGTCTGCCAGCCTCGCCGGCGGCATCCCGGTCGATCTCCGCGACGCTGCTACCGGCCTCGACGACCGCAACGTCCAGCGACTGGTCACCGCGATCCTGCACGCGTCAGGAAAACGTCCCGAACCCGGCCTATATCGATGATCATCTTTAGTTCAGAGAATGGTGATCAGCCCGGACATGGCCGACGTCTTGTCGGCGATCATCTCCCGTCTGCGCGGGCAGGGGCGCACCGGGGCCGTCCCCCTGGTCCCGGCCTACGACTCGCAAGAACGCACCTGGCTGCCGCC
>JAJYUU010000096.1 GCA_021792405.1 Actinomycetes bacterium | reverse complement strand
GGCCGAGCCGCGCGGCCAGCGAGGGCTGGGCTGGGCTCCTGGCTTCGCTTTGTTATCTTCTGCCCGAGTTCGCTCTCGGTGAATGTTGATCTGGTGTGGCTATAGCAACAATGGATTAACATCCATGCGGTTCGCCTCGCCGCCAGCTCAGGAGTAGTCGGTTCGGCGATAACCCGGCGCGCCGCGCCATCGACGGTGATCACGCCGCCGTGCGGGATGACCCACTGCGGCCGGGTGTGACCGAACGGGATTCCGATGCACACGACGGCCTCGGGGTTGTAGCGGCCGACGATGTCGACGATGACATCGCGCTGCCCGGCGCGGAGCCCCGCGCGCTCGCCGGCGGGCGGCCGCCGGGTGAAGTCGGACACCGGCGGGCGGGCTGCCAGGACCGCGCCGACAGCCGCCAGGATGCCCCGCTCGCCCAGCGACCTGAGGATCGACCCGACCTCGCGGGCAGGCGGCAGCTCCTCGGAGGTCTCGATGACGAGCGCGCCGCCGTGCAATACCTCCGGATCGAACGGGAACCGGCCTGCGGTGAGAATCCACTCGATCACCGCGATGCACCCGCCCCAGGTCCGGCCGGTCACCGAGCGGGCCGGACCGTGCCAGGTCCAGGCCTCGGCCGGCTCGCGCTCACCGAAATGGGTGAGCGCACGCGGGTCGCCCCAGTCGATGCCGTAATCCTCGGACTCGCCCGGCTCGGTGAGCTCGATCGTCTCGCCGGTCAGCAAGGCCGCGCGCAGCGACTGGGCGTGGACGTCATCGACGCCCGGCCCGGGGCCGAGGTGCACTTGCGACGATCCGCCGTAGAAGCTCGCGATGCCGTTCACCCAGAGCCAGTGGTGCAGGTTGGTGTTGTCGCTCGTGCCGAGGAAGGGCTTGGGGTCGCGCCGGGCAAGGCTGGCGTCCAGGTGCGGGATGACGGTGATCTGATCCTCTCCGCCGATCACCGCGAGGACGGCGCGGATCGCCGGGTCGGCGAAGGCCGCGTTGACGTCCGCGGCCCGTGCCTGCGGGCTCGCGCCCACCTGCCGGGTTGTCGGGAACTCGACCGGCGTTAGGCCGGTCACCTCGCTGAGCCGTTGCATCGCCTGCTCATGCACTGCGGGGAAGGCTCCTGCGGCCGCGAACGACGGTGACAGGACCGCGATGCGTTCGCCCGGACGTGCCTTGGGAGGATGAACCAGGTCATGCGGCTTGCGCGCCATCGAAGCACATTACTCCCGCCGCGCGGGCTGCATCATCGGCCGCCCCGCGCCCGTGGCCGTGACTGCCCTGGCTTCGGTTGGCCGGCCCGCCGCGCTGATCGGCCTGCTCGGTGGCTGGCGCGCGAGATCGCGCCGTGGCTGGCAGGATTGCGCGTGTGGTGGCTGGCGATGACTGGCGGACTGCTTTATCTGCCGCAAGCACCGCGACCTGGGAACGCTGATGCCGGGCGGCCCAGTTGGCGGGGACGAACTTGTCCTTGTGTCCCGCATCGGCCCGCCGCGGGCGCGCCGTGGCAGCGCCGCGGAGGTCGAGGCATTCGTCCGGGAACTGCGCGCCAGTCTGCCCAGCTAGCCAGTCGGCCCGTAGCGGTAGGCCCTGGCCTGCAGATCGAACAGCGCCGCGTACCTGCCGCCGGAATCCATCAGGTCGCTATGGCTGCCCTGCTCGCAGATGCGGCCATCCTGCAGCACCAGAATCAGGTCGGCCGTCCTGACAGTAGCGAGCCGGTGCGAGACCAGGACGGTAATCGCGCCGGTTCGCTGTCGGCTCGCACGAGTGGCCCTGGTCCAGCGGGCAAAGAGCTCATGCTCGGCTTCCGCGTCGATGGCCGCCGTCGGCTCGTCGAGCAGCAGCAAGAGCGGTTCGGGCCGCATCATCGCCCGGCCGATGGCGAGCTTCTGCCACTGCCCGCCAGACAGGTCAACGCCGCCGGGCCAGCCCGCGCCGAGTTGCGTGCGCAGACCTGCCGGTGCGCTACGGGCCACGTCTGCCGCGGCGGCGTCATGGAGCGCGGCGGAGACGGCTCGCTGATCATCGAGCCGAGGCAGCAAGCCGAGACCGACGGCGCGCTGGATGGTGAACTCGAACCGGGCATGGTCCTGGAAACCGGCCGAGATGCGCAGCCGCCAAGCTTCCGGGTCGAGGTCAGCGAGGTTCGTGCCGTCAATCTGGATCTGGCCCGAGTCCGGCCTGCACAACCCGGCCAGCAAGCCGACCAGCGTGGACTTCCCGGCGCCGTTGTCGCCCACTAGGGCCACAGTGGCAGCGGCCGGTAGCCAGGCGGTCAGGTCACGGATCGCTGGCTCGACGCGCCCTGGATAGCGATAGGAGACTGCTTCGAGACGGATGCCGTCCCGCAGCACGACCGGCGGCTTCGAGGCAGGTAGGTGTACGACCGGAGCGTCTGCGGTCTGCCGCTCCGCGACCGGAACCGCCGCTACTTGCTCCAGGTACAGCTGCCTGGCGGCTGTAGTCAGAGTGCGCCGCAACCACTGCGCGTGCTCCGCCGATCCGGTCAGCAGAATCAGCACCTGGCCCGCGAGTACCGCAGTCATCGCCACGGTGCCGATGCTCACCTGGCGCCTGGCGGCCAGATAGGTCACCAGGGCCAGCGCGCCGAGATAGCCCGCTAGGAACGCTGATCGGCCAAGCAACCGGAGTAGCTGGCCGCGCACGGCAAGGCCGACGTGGATGCCGCGGATGGCAGCATGCTCGGCACCGAAGCGGCGCATCAGCTCGGCCTGGAGCCTGAAGAGCCGCAGTTCGGCCGCGGCGGAGGAGTTCGCGGCCAGATAGTAGAGCATCTCCGCGCGCCGGCTGGGCTCGGCAGCGAGCTCATTGCCCAAGTTGAACAGGCCGGCTGTCTGCCGCGACAGTGCGAGCGCGGGCAGCCCGAAGAGCGGCAGTATCAGCATCAGCGGCGAGATCGAGGCGAGCAGCGCCACTGTGACGACGACCTGCACTGCGATCGTGATGGCTTCGATCAGTGCCGGGACAGCCTGCGCGAACTCCCAGGACTCGAGCTGCAGCAACTCCAGCTCGCGAAGGTGGGCCGGAGTCTGGTGAATCGCCAGCGTGGGGGATCGGCCGATGATCTCCAGAAGTCTGCGGTTCAGCAGGTACTGCGTCCGGTCGCTGAGCGACATCCTCGTGCGGTTGCCGGCATACTCGACGGCTGCGGCGATTGTCAGCGATAGTGCGATGGCGAGACCGGCGAGCAGGGCTGGCAGGTAATGGCGGGCCGCCGCGGCGTCGGCGAATGCCCGAAGCCACAGCCCGGCCAGCGAAGCGGCCACTGCCTGCCCGGTCAGCAGGGCAAACGTCCAGCAGGCAAGCCTGCGGTCGGCCGCCCACGCGAACCTGAGTGTCCGCCGCGCGGCCAGGAGCGACGGTGCCGGACGGCTGGGCTCAGTCATCGCGGCTGGCATGGTAACTCTGGGCCTGCAAGCGGAACATCCGGGCGTACTGGCCGCCCGCTGCCACCAGCTCATCGTGGCTGCCGTCCTCGGTAATCCGGCCATCGGCCAGGACGACTATCCGGTCCGCGCGGCGCACCGTCGAGAACCGGTGGCTGCTGACGATGGTGGTAAGACCGCTGGTCAGTTCCAGGAACCGCGCGTAGAAGTCTGCTTCGGCGCGGACGTCCAGGTGCGCGGTCGGCTCGTCCATGACCAGCACACGGGCGCCAGACCGGACGGCCACGAGGGCCCGCGCGAACGCTACTCGCTGCCATTGCCCGCCGGAGATATCCGCTCCACCATGGAAACGGGCTGACAGCGTCGTCGCGAGGCCGGCGGGCAGCTCGGTGATCAAGCCCGTCGCTCCAGCCTGAGCCGCGATCTCGGTCATCGCCGCGACGCTGAGATCGGGCGCGTCCACGCCGCCGAACCGGATGTTGTCGGCGAGCGACAGCTCATACCTGACGAAATCCTGGAAGATAACCGCGAGCTGGCGGCGCCAGCTGGTCATCTCCAGCGCATCGAGCTGGATCCCGTCTACGATAATGCTTCCGCCGGCCGGCCGGCACAGCCCCGCCAGCAGCTTCACCAGAGTTGTCTTGCCGGAGCCGTTGAGCCCTACGATCGCGACCGAGCGCCCGGCCTGCAGTCGCAAGTCAAGCCGGTCCAGCACCGGCCGGTCGCTACCGGGATAGCTGAAGCTCAGGTCCCGGAAGCGGATCTCCTGACGCGGCAGGCCGGCCGCCGAATGGCCGGTTGCGGAGGAGCCGGCTGCCAGCCGGCCCGAAGCGAGCGCAGCTGCCGGGGGCAGCCCGGCCCGGCGGTGCCGCGGCGCCTCAGCCGCGGCGACCGCGCGCTCGAGGTTGAGCAGGTCCGGCACGGGCACTGAGCCGTTCTCGATCCAGGTGTCGCCCTGCAAACTCGCGATCATCGCCATGCCCAGCACCCCCTGCAGTATCACGATCAGCGCGGGCACCGGCAGGGCGCCTGAGCTGGCGGACCTTGCCAGCAGCGCAAGCACGGCCAGGTGCGCGGCGAGGACAATGGCGCCAAGTACCGCCATCTGCCGACGGTCGGCCCGGCGCGCGCGCCAGAGCTGGTTCATCACCGCTGTCCATTGGAGGCCGTACTGGTCAACCAGCCAGCCCGCAAGGCCGAAGACGCGAACCTCCTTCGCGTACGCAGGCAGCAGGCCGATGCGCTGGATGTACCGAGCGCGGCGGAGCGGGTCAGTCCAGAACGGATCGGCCCGGTAGTAACTGGCCTGCATCGCGCGCGCGACGACGAGCCACACCACTGTCAGTACTACCGCTGCTGCCGGTTGGTAATAGCCGACGAGCAAAGCGGCGGCCAGCCCCTGTGACCGGACCGTCCATTGCGCGCTCAGCCCTGATACCAGCTCTCCGGGACCGAATCGGGCTAGCTGAACGCCCCGGTCAAGCAGTGTTGCGAGCGCGGGATCGTCGAACAGCCGCAGGTCCTGGCGGGCCAGCGCCGCGGCCATCGCCCGGCCGAGCAGGTGGCCGTCGAACCGCCGGTAGAGGTCTGTGCTGACGATCTCCCGGGCGCTCGATGCCAGCTCGATCAGCAACAAGGTGGCACCGATCGCAGCCAGCGCCGCCACGGCCCGGTGCCAGGCCGGGCTGGCGAATGCGCCGCCGACCGCGCCGGGAAGCTGGCCCGCCAGCACCCCAACGAGCACGGCGAACACGGCGGGTAGCACGCCAGCCAGGACAGCCAGGCCGGCGAGCGCCGAGGTTCGGCCGGGGAACGCCGCGAACAGCGCGCGGAGTGCGGCTCGCCTGCTGGCTTGCCGCGGCGAGGAAAAGATGGTTGTGAGGACCTAACGCATGCCGCCACCATAGCAGCGGCGGCGCCATTCAGGAGAGGGAGCCGACGGGCGGCACGCGGCTGAGCATGCACGCAGGATGGAGGTGACGGCTTTGCCAGCGCGACCGGGCTGGGAACTCACGCCCCGGCAGAGTGTGGAGATCGAGTGCGCGCGCCGCGGCACAGTGCCGGTGGTGGCCGGCTGCGTTGCGCTGCTCCAGGGACAGGAAGTGGACGACGGTCTCGTGCTCGCGCTCGCGGGCCCGGCCGGTCAGGTAGTGCTGGATGACGGGCCGGCCCAGCGTAACCAGTACTGGCGCCGGGTCTGGGGCGCTCGGGGGCTGCTGTACGCCTGGCCCGCCGAGACGGGCGGTGCCGAGGCAGACGGTGCCGAGGCAGCGGTCAGCGCCGCGCTTGCGGACGAGCACTGGAGGGTGCGTGAGATGGCAGCCAAGGTCGTGGTGAAGCGGCGGATCGGCGCCGCGCTCGACTCGGTTGCCGCGTTGCGTGCCGACCCGGTCCCGCGGGTCCGTGCGGCAGCCGCGCGCGCGACCGTCCTGCTGACGGCTGCGGCCAGCTGACCTGCCCGGCGGGCCGCCCGGGAGGCGCTCCGGGCTGGTCAATTGCCCTTGGCGGGGGGGCTGGGGCCCGCGGGGACTCGCACCACCTAATCACTCGAGCCGTACATCCGGAAAGCGACGTATAAGGACTAAACGGACCTTCGAAGTGCTCGTTTCGAGTGCTCTGCCCGGAGCAGCCCGGACCGAGTTGCGCGGCATGCTGAAAGTGGTTATGGTTTTCATTAGCACTTCAAGCACTTCGCGGGTCCCGCTGGCCAGGGACGCGCGCAACCCCTCATCCGAGCAGCCGGCTGTCCCTCCCAGCCAGTAATCCCCGCTGGAGACCGCTATGCAAGTCCGTCGCGTCCTGGCTGCGATCGCTCTCACCACTGCGGCCGGCCTGCTCGCCAGCGCCTGCTCCGCTCATCCTGCCGGCCCCAGTTCCGGCGTCATCGTCGCTGTCGGGGCCGAGAACCAGTACGCGAACGTGATCTCGCAGATCGGCGGGCGCTACGTACGGGTCACCGCAGTCGAGAGCAACCCGAACACCGACCCGCATGCCTTCGAGGCCAGCCCGTCGGTGGCCGGCCAAGTCGCCGCCGCCCAGCTGATCGTGCAGAACGGCGCCGGTTACGACAGCTACATGAACAAGATCGAGAGCGCGTCACCGGACGCGGGCCGGAAGGTGATCGTCGTGCAGCACGTGCTTGGCTTGCCAGGCACCGTGCCGAACCCGCATCTGTGGTACTCGCCGGGAACCATGCCGAAGGTGGCCGCCGCGATCGCGGCGGACCTGTCGACGCTGAGCCCGGCGCACGCCGCCTACTTCCGCGCCAACGTTGCCACGTTCGACACCTCGCTCCGGCCGTGGCTCACCGCTCTCGCGCAGTTCAAGGCCGCCTACCGGGGCACGCCGGTAGCCGTCACCGAGCCAGTCGGCGATTACCTGCTGCAGGCCGCCGGCGCCGACATCATGACCCCGTTCGGGCTGCAGGCCGACATCATGAACGGCGTCGACCCGTCGCCGCAGTACGTGTCCTTGCAGGACAGCCTGCTCGCTCAGCACAAGGTCAAGGCCCTGCTGTACAACCAGCAGGTCACCGACACGCTCACCGCCTCGTTCCTGGCGCTAGCTCACCGCTACGGCATCCCGGTGGTCGGCGTGTACGAGACCATGCCGGCAGGCTACGACTACCAGTCGTGGATGCTGGCCGAGGTCAGCGCTCTGCGCAAGGCGGTTGCCAGTAAGGTCTCCACGGAGAAGCTCTGATGGCGGTGACGATGACGGCTAGCGGAACTGCGCAGCCAGGCGGGGCGTCCGGCGATGTCCTGACCGTCGACAGTGTCAGCGTCCGGCTGTCAGGCCGGCCGATACTCGACGACGTCAGCTTCAGGATCGGGCCTGGCGAGCTGGTGGGGCTGATCGGATCCAATGGCGCGGGCAAGACGACCCTGCTCCGGGTGATACTCGGCCTCCAGCAGGTGGCCAGCGGGCGCGTCAGCGTCGGCGGCCGGGCCGCTGGCCATGGGCTCGTCGGCTACGTTCCGCAGAAGATCCAGCTCGACCCGGACATGCCGGTGCGCGCGCGGGACCTGATCGGTCTCGGCCTGGACGGGCACCGGCTCGGCATACCGTTCCCGTCCCGGCAGCGGCGCCAGCGGGTCGAGGAGATGCTCACGGCAGTCGACGCGACCAGGTTCGCCGGCCAGCGGGTCGGCAGCCTGTCCGGCGGCGAGCAGCAGCGAGTCATGATTGCGCATGCGCTGATCAGCCAGCCGCGACTGCTGCTGCTCGACGAGCCGCTGGCGAACCTGGACATCCGCAGCGCGCAGGAGATCATCGGGCTGCTCGCGGATATCACCAGACGCCAGCAGGTCTCCGTGCTGATCTCGGCGCACGAGATGAACCCGCTGCTGCCGGTGATGGACCGGGTCGTCTACCTGGCCGGCGGCCGGGCAGCCAGCGGCACTACCGACGAGGTCATCCGGGAAGACGTACTGAGCGCGCTGTACGGACACCACGTCGATGTGCTGAACGTGCACGGTCGCCTGCTAGTGGTCGGCCATGCTGGCGACGGGTTGGAGATCCTTGCCGGGGAGGAGACGGTGGCCGCTCCCGGTCACCCGGATCATGCCGCGGGCCGGGCACAGCCTTGAGCGGCCCTGGAACGACAGCCTTGAGCGGCCGGGGGATGCCGCGATGAGCTCATTGCTCCGGCTGCTGTTCGCGCCCGGCTTCTTCGCGAGTTCCCCGGTGCACGTGGCGCTAGCGGTGGGCGGGATCGCGGCGCTGGTGTCGGGGGTGGTCGGTACCTTCACGGTGCTGCGCGGGCAGTCGTACTCCGGTCACGCGCTCGCCGACCTTTCGGTCACCGGCGGATCTGCCTCGTTCCTGGCGAGTATCAGCCCGCTGTGGGGTTTCGCCGGGACCGGCGTGATCGCGGCCAGCATCATGGAGATGATCGGGATTCGGCAGCCACGCGGCCGCGACCTGGCGACCGGCATTGTGCGCGGCGCCGGGCTCGGGGTCGCCGCGTTGTTCCTGTACTGGGACACGACGTCCACATCCACCACCGGAGCCACGGTAACGATCCTTTTCGGCTCCATGTTCACGGTCGGCAGCAGCGCCATTCCGCTGGTCCTGGCCTTCGGGTTGCCGGCCCTGGCCATCATCGCCATCTTGTACCGGCCGCTGCTGCTCAGTTCGGTCAGCGCGGACGTGGCGGCCGCGCGCGGCGTGCGCGTCCGGCTGACCGGGCTGGCCTGCCTGATCGCGATCGCGCTGGCCGTGTCATTGGCTGCCGTCACGGTTGGCGCGATCCTGTCGACGGCGCTGCTCGTCGGGCCAGCGGCGATCGCCCTGCGGTTGACCAGCACGCCGGGCAGGGCCACGGTGACCGCGGCGGTCATCGCGGTCGCGAGTACCTGGATCGGCGTGGTGCTGGCCTACGACAGCTTTACCTGGCCGCCGAGTCATGACGGCTGGCCGGTGAGCTTCTTCATCGTTGCGCTGATCTTCCTCGGGTTCCTCGCGGCGCAGTTGACTGGGCGGCTCCGCCGGGTGGGAGGTTAGCCGCCGGTGTTTGCCCCGTTCATGGTCAATGCGTGGGTCATGGCGTCGATCGTCGCGGTCATCGCCGGCGTAGTCGGTTTCTTCGTGGTGCTGCGCGGTGCCGCGTTCGTGGCCGACGCGGTGCCGCAGGGCGCGTTCGCCGGCGCGACCGGCGCCAGTCTGCTGGGCATCAACACGCTGCTCGGGCTGGGCCTGTTCGCGCTCGCCGGATCGCTTGGCATCGGCTGGCTGAGCAGGCGTGCCAGGCGTGATGTGGCCACCGCGCTGATCCTGGTGATGATGCTCGGGCTCGGCGCGCTATTCCTGAGCTTCACCGTCGAGTACTCGTCGGAGATCTTCTCGCTGCTGTTCGGTGAGGTGCTCGGAGTGAGCACGACCGAGATCCTGCCGGTCGTGATCCTCGGCGCTGTCTGCGTGCTCGCGGTCCTGCTGTTGTTCAGGCCATTGCTGATGACATCGCTGGCACCGGAGTCGAGCGCGGCCGCGGGCATCAGCAACGGCCGGATGGAACTGGTTTTTCTGGTCATTGTCGCGCTGGCGACGAGCTTGACGCTGCCGGTAGTCGGCGCGCTGCTGATCTTCAGCCTGATGATCGGGCCGCCGGCCGCGGCTCGATCGCTCACTGCCCGTCCGCTCGCGGCGATGGGACTGTCAGTAGTCCTGGCGGTGCTGACGGTCTGGGTCGCCATCGCAGCCTCGTTTGAGACTAACTGGCCCGTCGGCTTCTTCGTCGGCGTCGGCGGCGCGGTGTGCTATGCGGCCGGCCGGCTGCTGGCATGGTTGCGCACATCCCGCAATTAAGCGGTATTGGCTAGCTAATTTCCGGCTCATGGTCTGGTCAGTTACTGGTTTACTGCGAGGTACCGGTATCTGCTCGCGAGTTAATGTGGCACGTGCACACTCTTGCAGCAGCTTTGCGGTCGCCGATAGCAATGCGGTCGGCTGGTTCGTGATGGCGTCCGGTGCGCCCGATGTCAGCACGCGCCCGGTCGGCGCGCAACCGGCCGGCGCGCAACCGGCTGACATTGCGTCCGGAGGACTCCGGCGCCCACGGCGGCCAGGGACATGGCTGCTGATCGCGGGTGTGATTGCGTTCGGCGTCATGATGGCCTGCTACTGCAGCTTCATCCTGACGCATCCGGCCTACCGCTGGCTGGTTCCCGTTGACATGCACGTCTACCGACTCGGCGGCCAGGTTGTCGCGCACCAGGCGCCTGCTTTTAACGCCAGGCTTGCCGCCCCGCTGTACGACTGGCCAGGGTACGGGCTGAAATTCACCTACACTCCGTTTGCCGCGATAGTCTTCACCATTCTTCTGCTGCCGTCCTGGGCCCTTTTGCTGAAACTGTCCATTGCGGTGAATATCGCAGCGCTAGCGGCGACGATCTGGGTGACCCTGGGTGGTCTCGGTTACCGGGCCGGATTCGCCCGCCTTGGCGGCACCCTGCTCCTGGCCGCGGCGCTGCTATGGACCGAACCCGTTCAGCGCACGATCTACCTTGGCCAGGTCGAGCTGGTCCTGATGGCGCTGATCATGTGGGACCTCGGCCAGCCCGACCGACGCTGGTGGAAGGGAGCCGGCGTCGGCATCGCCGCCGGGATCAAGCTGGTACCGCTGGTCTTCATCCCGTATCTGCTGCTGACGCGCAGGTACCGGCAGGCGAGTGTGGCGGCCGGCGCATTTGCGGTCAGCTTGCTGCTAGGCGCGGTCGTCCTCCCGGCTGACTCACGCGTGTACTGGCTGGACGGCCTGTTCCTGAAGGGCACTCGCACCGGCTTCCCGGGCTGGGAGGGCAATCAGTCCCTGCTCGCCGTGATTACCAGGCTGTCCGGCAGCGTGGCCGGAGCCCAGCCGCTCTGGCTGCTGGCCGCGGCTGTCACCATGATCGTCGGCACCGTCGCCGCGGCCGCGCTTGACCGCGCCGGGCACCGCACCGTCGGGGTGCTGACCTGCGCGCTGACCGGCTTGCTGGTGTCACCGATCAGCTGGGATCATCACTGGGTCTGGATCGTGCCGGGCGTGACTGCCCTGGTGGTCTACGGCATCCGGGCGCGGGGATCGATCCGGTGGGCATTCCTGGCCGGAGCGGGGCTGCTCGCCGCGGCCTTCGGCGCCTGGCCCGGCTTTCTGTGGAATCAGCCGCTCGACCTCGGCGGCTTCTGGGAGGGCCTGATCTGGATGCCGCCGAACACCAACCCCGGCACGTTCGCCAAGCTGGGGGACCGGCCCTGGTATGCCGAGTATCACTGGCATGGCCTTCAGCTGCTTACCGGCAACCTATTCGTGCTGGCCGGGCTGATCGTATTCGTTCAGCTAGCGGTGCTCGCGGTCGCCGGCGAGGCCGTTCGCCGCCGGGAAGCGGTCGGCCCTGCCGGGGCCCCGGACCCTGCCGATCTTGCCGGTCCCACGCCGCTGGCCAGCAACTGAGCGTTCCCCGTGGTGGCGCGGCTGCGGGATGTGCGGCTGAGCGCGGGCCTGGCGGCCTGGCGGCGCTCAGGATGCGGGGGCGGCGGGTGACAGTTTCCGTCGCCGGTGCAGCAGGCACCCGGCGATCAGGCCGACAACCACTGCAAGCAGCACGATCGGAACCGCCAGCGTGATGCAGTAGTAGGCGATCTGCGCCATCAGGTGCGACTGCAGCGGCGTCGGGTTGCCGGGCATCAGGGCAATGGTGGCCGCTGTCAGCCGCGTCATCTCGAGCCAGTCGAGCCAGCTGGCAGGCACCAGGATGAGCAAGCAGATCGCCATCGCGTCGTAGGACGGCAGCTGGTACTGCCAGACGAAGAGCCAGGCAATGCTCAGCGCCAGCGCAGCGAAGATCGCTGGCTGCGCACCGCTGCGGCCAGGCAGCCGGGACAGCGTGACAATCGCCAGGCCGACGACGATGACCGCGGCGACCATGCCCACGTGCTGCATGAAAAAGCCGTGCTTGTCCGGCGTGAAGAGCTGGTAGAAGTTGTCGGCGGTCGTCCGCTCGTCGCGGACCAGGACGGCGGTGACAGCCGGCGTTCCGAACCATGCATAGGTCGGCAGCAGCACCGCGAGCATTCCGAAGGCCGCCACGGCACACGAGGCGAATGAGCGCCGCAGCGTCCAGGCGAGACCGAGGCCGAAGAGCACAAAGGTGATCTTGATATCAGCGGCCAGGCCGATGAGCGCGCCGCCGGCGACCAGGCGGCCCAGCCGGGGATTCCCGGCCACCGAGCTTCCCGGCCACCCGCCGGCCACTATCAGGCCGAGCATCCCGGCGGCGGCAGCCAGTACGTCCAGGTGAGCGGATGCGATCAGCTGCCACATCAGCAGCGGGTTAATGGTCCACAGCAGGTGAGCCCGGAGCCGTGCGGCCGGATCCGACCGAAGTAGCCGGTCCGCGGTATAGGCGACCAGGCCGAACGCCAGCGCGTTGGCGAGCTTGAGCCAGAACACGATGCGGGCCGCCGAGGTCCCGCCGAGCTTGGCGGCCAGGAATTCCTCGACAGTGGCCGCCGGGCCGTACAGCGTGGTGTTGCGGCCCCATTCCCAGGGGATGGACTTGGCCACCGCGTCATGCATGTGGATGAGGTCCCAGGGCACCATGACGTACGGGCTATGGCCGAGTGCCACGATCCGGCCGAACGCCATGTAATCGAGGGCATCCGTCGAGCCGACCGGTGGCAGCACGGTGAGGGCGATCACCACGACGGCGGCGGTGATGAGCAGCGGCCGCAGCGGCGGCCTGGCCCCGCGCCGCACGGCGATGAGGCCGGCCGTCACGCCGACGCCGCCAGCAATCGCGGACAGCCACAGTATGACCGCGACCGAGTCCAGCGGCAGGTGCCAGCTGGTCAGCTCGAACGGCGGACCAACCCGTGGCATGGGCAGAGGCGGACCCATCCAGGATTTCCGTGCCAGCGAGACGGCAACGAAGCTGATCATTGAGGCGCCGATGCCGCCGACGGCAAGCCAGAGCCAGAACCGCGCTGACCGCTGCTGCCGCGCGGCCCCCCCGGATGGCGCCGCCGCTGGCGCCGCCACTCGGGTCGGTCCTGACCGTGCTGACTCCAGCTGGGCGTGCCCGTGCACGTCAAAGCTCATGCGAAACTCAATCTGCCAGAATGAGGAGTTGGCCGGGCCTTGAACTCAAGGAAGGGCGGTTCTCCGCAGCCCCCGCAGCCCCCGCCGTCAGCCCGCCGCGACCCGGCGGCTGACTTTTACTGAGCCCAAACTTAGCAGCCGCCGACAGGGATTCTGCCGGGAGGATACCGAAGCGTAATCGAATAAAACGCGCACCTTTCTGCGTCGTTGCCAGACTAGGGAACTTGCGGGTAGATGCCCGGTGAACAGGATCCTGAGATGCCCGCGGCCCGGTAGTGGCTTGCTGGCATGCCGTTGAGGCTAAGGAAAAGATACGAACTCTTTGACGTCGCTTATATCGAGCCGCATTAAATTCATGCGAGTGTCCAGGGGATGTCATGCAAATGATTTCTATTGGCAAAGTCAAGGTAATGACGAGTAGCTACCTGGACTTAGTAGGCCAGATGACCTCGGGCCGGGCGGATGCGGGCACTCGGGTCAGGGAGGGCCCCGGTTCCGCGGGGCCTGTGCTGAGCCTCGTGCTGAGCCAGGACCACTTGACTACATCGAATACGCATTCGATAGTAGTGGGATGGAAACGGGGGTAGCTCAGGTCATCTCGCTTTCCCCGGTGCGCCACCGGGACGACGTGCTGACTGGCGCGGGCCTGCTGCCCGTCCTCCCGGCCTTGCGAGAGCTGTTGCCGGGCGGGCTGCAGCGCGGCTCGGTGGTGACATCGGGGGGCTGGGGGCTACTGTCGCTGTCACTAGCGGCTGGCGCGGTGGCCGACGGTGCGTGGTGCGCGATCGTAGGAGTTCCGGCCGTCGGCGTGCGGGCAGCGGCACAGGCTGGGCTGGAGCCGGATCGGCTCCTGCTGGTCGCCGAGCCCGGCCCCGGCTGGGCGCAGGCGGTGGCGTCGTTGCTGGACGGGTTCGACATCGTGCTGCTGCGCCCGCCAGAGCAGCCGCCGGCCCAGTTGCGGCGCAAGCTGGAGGCGGCAGCCCGCCGTTACGGGAGCGTGCTCCTCGTCGCCGGGGACTGGCCCGGCGCGCAATCCCGGCTGCTGGTGGCAGATACGAAGTGGACCGGGATCGGCCTTGGGCACGGGCGGTTGCGCGCACGCAAGGCGCAGGTGATCGCGTCCGGACGCGGGGCGGGGGAGCGGCCGCGTTCGGCGTGGCTGTGGCTGCCGGGTCCGGACGGTGCCGTCACGGCCGCCGCTGCGCCTGCTGGCGTCGCCGGGGCCGGCCCGCAGGGCGACTACTCCGGCGCAGCCGAACCGCTAGCGAGCAGCGGATGACGGGCCAGGCCGCCTCGCGGCGGGTGCTCGTGCTGCGCTGCGCGGACTGGCTCGATAGCGACAGGGCGGGCGATGACAATGCAGCCGCGCGTGCCTTCGAGCCAGTCGTTGCCATCGTCGGGGAATTCTGCCCGCAGGTTGAGGTGCTACGACCGGGGATCTGCGCGATCGGGACCCGTGGTCCGGCGCGCTACTTCGGCGGCGAAGCCGAGCTGGCCAGGAAGCTGACCGAAGCGGTCGGCCGGGGCGGGTTCGCCTGTCAGGCCGGGGTGGCTGACGGGCTGTTCGCCGCCGGGCTGGCAGCGCGCGCCGGGCCGACCGGCGTGCTGGTGCCGCCGGGAGAGACGCCGGAGTTCCTGGCCGGGCTGCCGGTGGGCGTGCTGGGCATGCCCGAGCTCTGCGAACTGCTGCCCCGGCTGGGCATCGAGACGCTGGGTCAGCTTGCCGCGCTGCCGTCGGCCGAGGCCGCCAGCCGGTTCGGGCCGCCCGGCAAGCTCGCCAGCCGGCTGGCCCGCGGGCTCGACCCGCGGCCGCTGATCGCGCGACGGCCGGCTGCCGACCTTTCTGTGCAGCTGGAATTCGACCCGCCTGCCGGGCAATCCGAGCCTGTCATCTTCGCGGCCAAGGCACTGGCTGATCAGATGCATGACCGGCTGGCGGCCGCCGGGCTCGCCTGCGTGCGGGTCCAGGTGCAGGTGCGTTGCGCCGACGGTCAGGAGCTGAGCCGGCTGTGGCGGCATGACGGTCTGCTGTCGGCGCTGGCAGTGGCCGAACGCGTTTGCTGGCAGCTCGATGGCTGGCGTGGCGCGGCCGGGATCACGCTGCTACGGCTGGTCCCGGATCAGCTGGTTCGCGCCACCGGGCGGCAGCTCGCGCTGTGGGGTGACTCGGTGCCCAGCGACCGGGTAGCTCGTGCGGCGATCAGGGTGCAGGCGATGCTCGGCCACGACCGGGTGACCCGGCCGGTGCTGGCCGGCGGCCGCAGGCCGGCCGAGCAAGTACTGCTCGTGCCGTTCGGCGATGCAGGGGTGCCGCAGCGTCCGGCCGACCGGCCCTGGCCAGACCAGATCCCGGCGCCGGCGCCGGCGACTGTGTTCGGCGTACCGCTTGCGGCCAGCGTGACCGATGACTCCGGCAACGAGGTGACGGTCACCGGACGGGCCCAGCCGTCCGCGCCGCCGGCCTGGCTGGCAGTGGCCGGCCGTCCGGCCAGGGCAGTCACTGCCTGGGCTGGCCCGTGGCCGGTCACGCAGCGGTGGTGGGATCCGCGGCATGCCCGGCGCCAGGCCAGGTTCCAGCTGGTTACGCAGGACGGGGCTGCCTGGCTGGCCGCCTTGCAGGATGGTCGCTGGCTGATCGAGGCCCGATACGACTGAGCAGGGGCAATCCATGCTCACAGATCGTTCTGTCGCTGCCGTAGCCGACCTGCTGTCTCAGGCCGACTTCCCGGCCCCGCGCAGCATGCGGGCGAGTCCGGTCACCGCGAGAACGCAGCCGGCCGCGGCGAGGAGGACCGCGGCAGTCCAGCTGCCATCGACCCAGAGGCAACGACTCGCCGCCATGCCAGAGGCGCCTTGGGCGAGCTCGCCCATCGTGCTGGTGCAGATCCCGTGCATCCGGGACAGGGTGAAAGCGGCTCCCGAGCCAGCGCGCCAGGACCAGGCCCACGTGCGGGTCAGTGTCGCGCGTGCGGCGAGGACGAACACGGCTCCGATAATGAGCAATCCGGCGTCCAGCACGCTACCGGTGTCCGGGGCGTTGGCTGCGCCGGCGGTCCGCGACTCGCCACCCTGTGCGTCGCCACCCTGTGCGTCACCACCCTGTGCGTCACCACCCTGTGCGTGGGGAGCCTGCCCGTGGGGAACCTGCTGACCGCGCTCGGCGCCGGGCCGCAGCCTTCGCGGCGGCGGGCGGAACGTCAGCACGATGAATGGTGACGGCGACGTGCCCGGACGCGGAAGCGACAGCGTATGCGGCTGGGGCAGTTGCGATGGCCGCCGCTGCTCGTCAGCATCCCGCTGACTGGCGCACACGACTCCTCCCGGCAAGGATCTCAGGGCCCGCGTGTGTGGTTGGCCTTAGCGACGCGGAAGACAGTCGCGGTCATGACGCCGCGCAGCTTCCGGTATCCCGGCCAGCAAATAGTGTTCCCGCCACGCTGGTCAGCATCACCGGTCTTGCCGGCCTCCTCCGGCCGGCGCGCTCATAGGCTGCCGGGTCCGCTTGCCGGGAACGGCTTTACCGCAGCTACGCCAGTAACCACGTGCTGGTATCTTTCGGTCCGGAAGGCCCAGCCACCGGGCCTGGAGGGATCATGAGCAACTCGCCGCTTGCCTGGCTGCCGGCCAGGTCTCGGGTCAGGATCTTGATTGCGCTCTGCCTTGCGGTGGCTATCGCGATAGCGCTGGCATTCCTCATCGGGGGAGCTGGCGGGCCAGCCAGCCCGGCGAGTAATGAAACTCCGGTAGGGATCGGCTTTACCCGGCTGAATGCTGCGGCACCGCAATTTGACCTGCCCCTGCTTCAGCAAAAAGGCCAGGTTGAGCTCAGCAAACTGGCTGGCTTGCCAATTGTCCTTAACTTGTGGGCATCCTATTGCGATATCTGCCGGGAAGAATCTCCTGCCATCGCCAAAGTTTCACGCGAGGTGGGCGGCAAGGTTCGCTTCCTGGGCATCGACACGCTGGACCAGCGCGCTGCGGCGATTAAGTTTGTGCAGCGATATCAGCTGCCTTTCCCGATAGCGTACGACAGCGCCGGGATAGTCGCAAATAAATACCGGGTACCAGGGCTGCCGGTTACGTTCTTCATCTCCACGACGGGCACCAGAATCCTGGGCGTCAATATAGGTGCGCTCACTGCCCAGCGGCTCGTCCATATCTTGCGCCAGCTCTACCGCGTCAGCGCGTGATTCTGCAGCTGGCATGATCCCGGCGGCGGCGCCGCTGGCGTGGCGGCCAGGATCTGCCGACCGCGCAGGTGATCATCCGGCGGCCGGCGGTCAGGCATGCTCGGCGCGCGCCGCCTTGTTAATGCCCTCGGAGACCATGGGGTGCGGGAAGGCCACCTCGGCCAGCGCGACCGCCGTGTGGCCGGCTCCGACGGCGAGGGCGAGCGGGGCGATGAGCTGGGCAGCGTCGAGGCCGAGGACCTGGGCGCCGACGAGGCGCCCGCTGTGGCCGTCGAAGACCAGCTTGATGAAACCCTCGGTCTCGGCGAGGATCTGGGCCCGGGCGTCCTGTTTGTAGTCGTATCGGGTGACGTCTATGTCGCCGAACTGCCCGGCCGCCTGGGCCTCAGTCAAGCCCACGTGGGCCGCCTCGGGCTCGGTGAACACGGCCACCGGTACGGCTCCGAAATTCATGGCGTCGACCGGCTGGCCGCCGGCCAGGATCGCATGGGCGGCCACCAGGCTCTGGCGGACCGCCGAGTGGAACAGCATGCTCCGACCGTTCACGTCACCGGGTGCATAGACGTGGGCGTTCGCGGTCCGCAGCTGGCCGTTGACCTCGGGTGCCCGGCCGGCGGTCAGGTCGAGGTGCTCGATCCCGTCGGGGAGAATCACGCGGCGTCCTGTCGCCATCACCACCGCGTCGCCCGTCAGCCTGGCCTGCGTGCCATCCCGGCGATAGGAAACGGCGTAACCGCCGCCGGCCGCACGCTCGATGGCGGTCACCAGGGCGCCGGTCACGATGGTCACCCGGCGGCCGAGCTGGGCGTGCAAGCCGGTCGCGAGCTCGGCGTCGAAGCCGGGCAACAACTCGCCGGTCGCTTCCAGGACAGTCGGTGTCGCGCCGAGATTGTGCAGCATGGACGCGACCTCGACGCCGATGTAGCCGCCGCCGATGATCACCGGCTGTGCCGGGAAAGCCAGGTCGGCGCCAAGGCGAAACAGGTCGTGGGAGGTGAGCGCGAGGTCGGCGCCCGGAATGGGGAGGCGGCTCGGCGCCGATCCGGTGGCCACGATCAGGTCGGCGAACCGGTAGCAGTGGCTGGCGCCGTCTGCCTCGTCGACCTCGATGGTCTGTGCGCCAGTGATCCTCGCCGGGCCGGCGTGGAACCGGACCCGCGATGCGGCGAGCTCCGCGCGGTGCTGGCGATAGCGGGTCTGTTGCACTGAGTCCTTGCGGGCGAGCACCCCCGGCCAGTTAACCCGTGGTGGCGGGCCGTCCAGCCCGAAGGTCGCGTACCGCTGCGCCCGGGCTCGCACCAGGCTCGCCTCCCGGACCGCCTTGGACGGGATGCACCCTTCGGCCAGGCAGTCGCCGCCCAGGTTTCCGATCGGGTCGGCCATCACCACCTGCCGTCCCGCGCTCGCCAGGAGGAATGCCGCTGGATAGCCCGCACCGCCGGCGCCGATGACCATCACGTCGACCTCGCCACTAGGCGCGCCCATCGCCGCTCCCCCCGGCTCTTTCCTGCTCGGCTCTCGTCGTCCGCCCGGCCGCCCCGACCGCGTTCCCGTGTCCGCGGGGTTCGAAGAGATCTGGGTCCCGTGCAGGATCACCCGTGCCCGGCCCACCGCCAGTTGCGCACCTCCGGGAGGTCCTCGCCGGTGGCGACGATGCAGCGCTCGTGCTCAGCGAGCTTGTCGCGGCGCCACTGCTTGGTCGATGCCGTGTGCGGCGCCAGCTTCGGCACCCGCTCGGCAACGTCGGCGACGAGGTGGAACCGGTCGATGTCGTTAGCTACGGCTATGTCGAAGGGAGTTGTCACGCTGCCCTCCTCCTTGTAGCCGCGCACATGGATGTTGTCGTGGTTGGTGCGCCGGTAGGTAAGCCGGTGGATGAGCCACGGGTAGCCGTGGAAGGCAAAGATGACCGGCTTGTCCCTGGTGAACAGGTCGTCGAAGTCCCGATCGCTGAGGGCGTGGGGATGCTCGCCCGGAGGCTCGAGGACCATGAGGTCAACTATGTTGACAACCCGAATCTTAAGGTCAGGGAAGCGCTGCCGGCACAGCTCGACTGCCGCCAGGGTCTCGAGAGTGGGGACGTCGCCGGCACATGCCATGACCACGTCCGGCTCACCGCCGCCGTCGCTGCTCGCCCACTCGAACATCCCGATGCCGCTCATGCAGTGCCGCCGGGCGGCGTCGATGCCGAGCCACACCGGGGCCGCCTGCTTGTCGGCCACGATAGCGTTCACCCGGTCACGCGACCCCAGGCAGTGCTCGGCCACGGCTAGCAGGCAGTTGGCGTCGGGGGGCAGGTAGATGCGAACCACTTCGGCCTTCTTGTTGACCATGACGTCCAGGAACCCGGGATCCTGGTGGGTAAAGCCGTTGTGGTCCTGGCGCCACACGTGGGAGGTGAGCAGGTAGTTCAGCGAGGGGATCGGCCTGCGCCACGGAATCTGCCTGCATTTAGAGATCCACTTGGCGTGCTGGTTGAACATCGAGTCGATGACATGGGCGAATGCCTCGTAGGTGTTGAGGAGGCCGTGACGCCCGGTGAGCAGGTAGCCCTCGAGCCATCCCTGGCACAGATGCTCGCTCAGCACGTCCATCACCCGGCCATGCGGGGACAGATCCTCGTCGGTGGGGCGGATCTCTCCCATGAACGCATGGTCAGTGACCTCGAAGAGATGGCTCAGGCGGTTGGAGGACGTCTCGTCGGGTCCGAAGACCCGGAACCGGTCAGGGTTCTCCGCCAGCACGTCGCGCAGCCACGCCGAGAGGACCCGGGTGGCTTCAGCGTCGACGCCGCCTGGTGCAGGGACGGAGACGGAATAGGCCCCGATATCGGGGAGCACAAGATCGCGGGTGAGGGCGCCGCCGTTGGCGTGCCGGTTGGCACTCATCCTGGCCGTCCCCGTAGGCGCGAGCGCCCGGATCTCGGGCCGCGGGGCACCGCGGGAGTCGAAAAGCTCCCGCGGGCGGTAGCTGCACAACCAGGCTTCGAGCTGGGCTAGCTGGCCTGGATCGGTCCTCGGGTGCTCGAGCGGAGTGAGGTGGCAGCGCCAGGTGCCCTCGGCAGGCACGCCGTCGACGGTCTTGGGAGCCGTCCACCCTGCGGGGGAGGCCAGCACCACCATCGGCCAGCGCGGGCGCCCCTTCGTCTCGCCGGAGCGCCAGCGTGCCTGGATCGAGCGGATCTCGGCGACGGCCTGATCCAGGGCGGCCGCCATGCGCTGGTGCATGACCGCCGGATCGTCACCGGCGACAGTGATCGGGGCCCAGCCGGCGCCGTGGAGCAATTCGTCGAGTTCGCCGGGCTCAAGCCGGGCGGGCACCGTCGGTATGGCGATCTTGTACCCGTTGAGGTGCAGGATCGGCAGCACCGCACCGTCCCTTGACGGGTCGAGGAACTTGTTGGAATGCCAGCTGGCAGCCAGCGGGCCGGTCTCGAACTCGCCGTCGCTGACGATCGCGGCCACAACGAGGCCGGGATCGTCGAAGGCTGCCCCGGTGGCGTGCAGCAGGCTGTAGCCCAGTTCCCCGCCTTCGTGGATGGAGCCGGGGGTCTCGGGCGCGACGTGACTCGGCACCCCGCGGGGAAAGGAGAACTGACGGAACAGGCGCCGCAGCCCTTCCCGGTCGAGCGAGACGCTCGGGTACACCTCGCTGTAGGTTCCGTCCAGGTACGCGCCGGCGATCATGGAATGCCCGCAATGGCCGGGTCCGGCGATGTAGATCATGTCCAGACCGAATGCGGTGATCAGCCGGTTGAGGTGCACGTAGATGAAGTTCATCCCCGGTGCCGAGCCCCAATGGCCGAGCAGGGTCGGCTTGATGACATCCGGAGTGAGCGGCTCGTCCAGCAGCGGGTTGTCCATCAGGTAGGTCTGGCCGAGTGCCAGGTAGTTGGCGCAGCGCCACCAGGCGTCCATCGCCGCAAGCTGCTCGGGCGCCAGCGGTCCGGCTTCGCTTGCAGTGCGCATCTGGGTCGAAGATCCTTCCATTCTCGTCCGGGGGGTTCGTGCTGCCCTGCCTGGCCGCGACAAGGTCATGACAGCTTGCCGCGGTGAGCGGCGGAGGTGAGGGGACGGTCCCGGCCGGACCTGATGTGCGGGTAATGCAGGTCGAAGGCCGGCCGCTCGGAGCGGATCCGGGGAATGGCGGTGAAGTTGTGCCGGGGCGGCGGGCAGGAGGTCGCCCATTCCAGCGAGTTGG
>JAJYUU010000252.1 GCA_021792405.1 Actinomycetes bacterium | reverse complement strand
GCCGGAAAACTGAAATCAGTTATACTTTCTTGCCCGGTTCTGAGCGAAGCATGGTGCCGGATCCCATGTCAACCGATCGCGGACTGGCCGGGCCCGAAGGGAATCTGAGCACCGATGCAGGTAACCGGCACGCGGCAGCGTGAGGCATGGCGGCGAGCCGAGTTCCCGCCGGTCGAGAAGGTCACCGGCGGCGTATGGTCGGTACCGGTGCCGATCGTCGGCAACCCGCTCCGCTACGTCCTGACCTACCTGATCGAGCACGATGCTGGCTTCGTCATGATCGATCCCGGCTGGAATCACCCGGACAGCTGGCAGGCACTGACGGCCGGGATGGGCGAGTGCGAGATCCCACTCGCCGCGGTCACGGCCGTGCTCGTCACCCACGTACACCCCGATCACCATGGCCAGTCCGGCAAGGTCCGGGAACTGAGCGGCGCGTGGGTGGGCATGCATCCGGCCGAGGACGCCTTCCTGGAGTTGCGCGGCAGCACCCTCATGCTGCGCGACAATGTGGCCGCCTACCTGCGCTGGTGCGGAGCGCCCCCGAGTCACCTGGACGAACTCGCGGCGAGCAGGCAGCACATCGCCCAGGCCGAGCCGATGGTGCGAGCCGACCGGCTGGTTGAGCACGGCGAGACGATCGACGTGCCGGGCCTGCGGCTGCGCACTGTCTGGACGCCCGGCCACACGCCCGGTCATCTGTGCTTCCACGACGAGACTCACGACGTGCTGCTGACCGGTGATCACATCCTGCCGCGGATCACGCCGAACGTGTCCTCGTACGACATGGAGTCGAACCCGCTGAAGGACTACCTGGCGTCGCTTGACGCGCTGCGCGGCATTCAGCCGCGAGAAGTCCTGCCGGCGCACGAATATCGCTTCACCGATCTTGACTCCCGCCTCGACGACCTCGCCGGGCACCACCGTGAACGGCTGGCCGAGGCGTCGGAGATCCTCGGCGGGGCGGCACCCGGCGGGCTCACCGCGTGGCAGGTCGCTACCGGGGTGACATGGTCGCGACCCTGGTCTGAGCTGGCATCGTTCCAGCGCCAGGCCGCCATCGGCGAGGTGCTCTCGCATCTGCGTTACCTCCAGTCGCAGGAGCTTGCCGCCGAATCCGACCGCGACGGCGTCGGGCTCTGGACCCCCGCTGGCGGGCCGACGTTCGGCGGGTGAACGCCACCGGCTCGCTGGTAACCGGGCGAGGCACCGCATACTTGTAGTTCCGGCATCTAATCGGGCGGCAGGCAGAGGAGCGACCTTGGCGGATCGGCACGCGTGGACCGAGGAAGGCGCGCACCCGGTCGCGCCCGGAGTACACCGGATTCCGCTGCCGCTGCCGTCGGACGCACTGCGGGCGGTCAACGTCTACGCGATCGAGGCCGGCAGCGGCCTGGTGCTGATCGACTCGGGCTGGGCGCTGGCCAACGCGCTCGAGCAGCTACAGCGCTCACTCGCCGCCATCGGCGCCGGGCTGCGGGATGTCCGCCAGTTCCTGGTCACTCATATGCACCGTGACCACTACACCCAGGCAGTCGAGGTCCGGCGGCTGTTCGGGACTCCGATCGCGCTGGGCGAGGGAGAGAAGCCATCGATCGACGGGTTGCTGTCCGGCGACTTCCGGCCACTGCGTGCCCAGCTAGCGGTCTTGCGAGTGGCCGGCGCGGCCGACGTCGCCGATCGCCTCGCCGAGGTAACTTCGGGCAGCCTGGCCGGCCGTCCGCAGCCCGGCGCCACTCCGGGCCCGCCGGCCGCCCTGCGGCAGGCGGCCGCCGCGAGCTTCGACGCGCTATCTCCCGGCCACCCCGCCCTGCGGCCAGGCACGACCGTCGGCGCGGCGCTCGGCTACGAAGCACCCGATGAGTGGATCAGCGGCCAGCAGATCTTCGAGGTCGGCTCGCGCACCCTCACGGCGGTGGAGACGCCCGGCCACACCCGCGGGCACGTGGTCTTCGCCGACACGCAGGCGCGACTGCTCTTCGCCGGCGATCACGTGCTACCGCACATCACCCCGTCAATCGGCTTCCAGGAAGCGCCGTCGGCCGAGCCGTTGCGTGACTACCTGCAGTCCCTCAGCGTGGTGCGCAGGATGCCTGACATGCGACTGCTGCCCGCTCACGGCCCGGTGTCCGACAGCGCCCATGCGCGGATTGACGAACTGACGCACCATCATGCCGAGCGGCTGCAGATCATGGCCGACGTGCTCGCAGGCGGCGAGCGCACCGGCTACGACGTGGCGCGGTCGATTGCCTGGACGTCGCGCCAGCGCAAGCTCGGCGACCTCGACCTCATGAACCAGATGCTGGCTGTCTGCGAGACCGTGTACCACCTGGACCTGCTGACAGCGCAAGGCGTCGCGGTCAGCCAGGCCGATGAGAATGGTGTCCGGTATTACCGGCTGGCGGCGCCGCGAGAACCTTCGCATCGTCTTCGCTAAGTGCGTCTCATCCCGCCCGTGCGGGCTCGCGCCTACCTCCTGGCCAGCGCCCGGCTCGGGCTGCGCTGCCCCGTACGGACCGTGCCCGCCAGGGCTGCCCTCGGCGCCGTAACTACGGATTGCGGGCCTGATCACCAGCGTCCGTGCCAGGTGGTCGCCGATCCGCTGACGGTACCGTGAGCTGAGCATGACGATCAGCCCGAGCAGCCCGGTGAACGGCCAGAACCAAGGCGCCGAGTCAAGGAGCAGGCTGATCCAGCGGACGAACAACTGTGTCATGGTGGCCGGCCCGCCGTGCTTGCTGATCACCCTCAGCCCGAACCACTTCATCGCGAAGGTCTGGCCATTGTGCGAGTGCGGCCAGATGACCCAGTACCAGAGGCCGACCAGCGCGAAGAGGACGACGTACAGCACTCCCCCGACGATGTGCATGATGGTGCTGCTGCTGCGGTCGAACGGTATCGACACCAGGTACGGGATCACCGAGACGAAGAACGCGTCGATCCAGTACTGGAAGATCCGGCGCCAGGTGACCCTGGTCTCGGCTTCGCCGACGGCGGCCGCCCGCGGGCCGGGCTCAGTGCCCCAGACGGCCTCGTCCTGCGCTGGCCCGGTGCTGCCGGGCTGGCCAGGAGCGTCCCGGTCAGGCATGCTGCTCATCTGGCGCCCCCACGCGAATTGTGCCCCATCAAAGCCCCGGCGGCCATGAAAGCGCTAGCGGCAGCGGCCGGACGGGGCCGCCGATCTAGCGCAGCCTTTTCGTACCCGTGAAAGCGATGCGGACACGTCTAGCTGCAGAGCGCTAGGAACCGGCAGCGTTCAATGGCCGCGCAACCCGGCTGACCCGCGATCCTGCAGTTCTCGCCCGCAAGCATCCAGTCCTGGCCGGCTCGGGTCCATGGCGAGGTAAGAACCGCCGGGCCGCCTCCGCCACGGTGACGGGTGCGTGCTGTGATGACACGACGCACTCGCGTGAACACCCAACGTAGGTGGTCCGATCAGGAGATGATTTCGTGAAATCGACATTTCTCGGGGTATCTGCCGCAGTGATCGGCATCGGCATGGCCGTCGCAGGCTGCAGTTCAGGCGGCCACTCGACGGCCAGCACGGCAACCGGGCACAAAGCTGTCGGCAGTACCAAGCCGGCTAGCAATCACAGCCCGATGGCTGCATCGTCAGCAACGCCCGCTATGACCGGAACGGTCGGCTATGCCTGCAAGAAGCTGCCGGCCACTGGCACAGGCAGCCTCCACGCGATGATGTCGGAACCTACCGGCACCGCGATCTCGCACAACCCGCAACTCACCGAGCTGGCCCGTGGCATCGACAAGGCCGGCCTGACCACGATGCTGAATTCCGCAACGACGATCACCGTATTCGCGCCTGACGACGCGGCCCTCCGCGCGCTTGGCAGCGGGAACCTGAAGACGCTTATGGCAAACAAGACCGACCTGGTCAAACTGCTCGAGTACCACATGGTCAAGAGTCAGGTCACTCCGGCCGACTTCGCCGCCAGGACGACGCTGACGACGCTGGTCGGCCTTCCGGCCCGCCCGGCAAAGTCCGGTACGGACTACCGGGTCAACACCGCACTGGTGACCTGCGGCAACATCCACACCGCCAACGGCACGGTCTACATCATCGACAAAGTGCTGATCCCGACACCCTGACGACGGGCGATCTCCGGGTTGGCGGCGACTCGTCAAGCGCGCCCGCCAGTAGGCGCGTAGCCTGTAGTACGCGACCCGGAGACGCCGATGAAGCTCAAGCTCGACCTGCACGACATCTATAACCGCGGGCATGACATCGACCGCGCGCTCCGTTCTGTCATCGACGAAGCCGTCCGGACCAAGGCGCCGCTCGTCGAGATCATCCCCGGCAAGGGATCCGGCCAGCTGAAGAAGCACGTGCTGCGATTCCTGGAGCGCAAGGACGTCAAGGCGCTCTACCACCGAGTCGAGAAGGACTCCAAGAACTTCGGCCGCATCTTCATCCATTTCCGCTGGTAGATCA
>JAJYUU010000095.1 GCA_021792405.1 Actinomycetes bacterium | reverse complement strand
AGTGCGGATCGACCGGCGCGCCTACTCACCCGCCTCCGCCAGGCCACCCTCCCCCCGGACCGGCCATTCGCGCAGAACGGCGGATCCGGCGCGCAGGACGCCGATCAGCTCAGTCGACGAAAGGATCCGGGACAGCGCCAAGTGCGCCTTGTCGAGCGCATCCTTGAGTTTCCCCCAGGTCTTTCCGCCGGGCCTCCCGATCGGCATTGCAGCTGACTGTTCTTACCGGGCGGCTCCGGCAACATAGGCGGCGACGATGTAGGTGGCGTGCCGGTCCAGCCGCGCGCCAAGCTCGTTACGGTCCAGCCCGGTGGCATGGGACTCATAATCCAACCGCGGACGGCGGAGGTGCGCGGCCGGAGCCTGGTCCAGCAGTTCTTCCTCCACGGCCTACTTGCAGAACCCGGCAATCGCGCACAGACGGCAGCTAACAGTCGCGCGCCCGGCCACGCGCCCCGAGATCACGCTCGAAACACTCGATGTCGGGCCGACATGCCTGCAAGAGGCGGAAGTGCCGCAGCTGGCACCAGGCGGCGAACGGATCTGCCTCCGGCGCCGCCCCGGCGGCCGGGCTCCGCCCGGGCCTTGACCCGCCCGCCCGCTCGCCACAGACACCGGCAGCTGCAAGGAAACAGCAGACGCCAGTCACGCACGCCCTCACGCACCCGCCGGAACCACAAAACCCCAGGCCAGGCTAGCACTTGACACGGCACCGCTCCTTCGGGATATAGCTACGAAGTAAGGCATTACTCGCCGTCGCCGGAAACCGTCTCTATCGCCAGACCGCGGCACATGAAATGATCAGCAAAAAATATCCACTTTCCTCGAGGAGTGGCGGTGGCAGAGGCCGGGTTGCGTCGCGATGCCGTTGGCTTGCGCGAGGTCCTGTTCCAGAGCATCACCGATATGGCGCCGGGTGCGGCGATCGCCGCCTCGATCCCAGCCGGTGTCGCGTTCGCCGGCGGCGCGCTCCCGCTGGCCGTTGTGTTCGCCCTGGTTGCCTGCCTCTTCTCGGCGTGGAGCATCGGGCAGCTCGCCCGCGAGCTGCCCTCGTCGGGATCGCTCGCGACGTACGCGGCGCGCGGCCTGCACCCGTCGCTCGGGTTCCTCACCGCGTGGGGCTACGCCATGGTGGGCTGGCTAATCCCGCCGCTGGTGCTGCTCCAGCTCGGCTTCACGGTGGCCGGCACCCTGAACTCGGAGATCTCCGGTTACCCGGCGAACCTGTGGTGGCCGTGGTCGATCGCCGGCGTGCTGATCATCTTCGCCACGGGTTACTTCGGCATCAGGACGTCAGCCAGGTTCGGCACGATCCTCGGCGTCTTCGAGATCGCCGTCTTCCTGATCATGGCCGTGCTGCTGGTCTTCCACGCCGGCAGCCACAACACGCTGTCGGTGTTCTCTACCAAGTACACGCCGAAGGGCTTCCACGGCATGTCCGGCGTGGTGGCCGGCTCGGTGTTCAGCATCCTGGCCTTCGGCGGCTTCGAGGGCGCGGCGCCGCTGGCGGAGGAGGCACGCAACCCGCGCCGCACGATCCAGCTCGCGGTGCTGCTAGCCACGTTGCTGATCGGGGCGCTGTACGTGTTCACCACTTACGCGGCCGACGTCGCATTCGGCCCGTCGGGCTTCGCCGGCTTTACAACCGGCACCGGCAGCGCATCCTGGGAGGGCATGGCCAGGTCGTTCTACGGCCTGTTCTGGATCCTGGTCTTCCTTGCCATCGTGAACTCGACGCTCGCCAACTCCAACGCGGGCGTGAATGTGTCCAGCCGGACCTCCTTCGCGATGGGCCGGATCAAGGCATTCCCCTCGCTGCTCGGCCAGGTCAGCCCCAAGCACCGGTCGCCGGTTAACGCGATCGTGCTCGGCACCGTCATCTCACTGGTCGCGATGCTCGGCCTGGGCCTGCATTACGGCCCGACCGAGGCATTTGCCATGGTCGGCACTGCCCTGGTGATCCTGCTCGTGGCCATCTACATCCTGATGAACGCGGCGTGCATCGGCTTCTTCGCGCGCAGCCGCGACCACAAGTTCGGGATCGTGTCGCACCTGATCGTCCCGGTGCTGGGCATAGCCGTGTTCGTGCCGGCCTGGTGTGCCGGCGCGGGCATAAAGATCGCCGGCATCAGCTGGATCACGCCGCTGCCCGCCCCGCTGTCCTACATGGGCCCCGCCGTGGCGGTCTGGATGGCGATCGGGGTCGGCTACCTGATCTACCTCTACCTGGCTAACCCGCAGCGGGTCGTGGACGTCGGCCTGATCCACCTCGACACGGTCCCGGCGCAAGAGGCCACTGCGGTGTCCTGACCGGGCTCGCGGGTCCGGTTCGGGGCGGCCGGGCGAGCGCGCGGCCGCCGCAGTGCTGCTTGACGCGGCGCTCGCCGCCAGCTCGCCTGCTAGCCGCGCCCCCAGACGCTCAGCGAGCACGATGAGATTGCCCGGCAACTGTGACTGCGGACCAGAGCCACCGCGGCGGTGAGCACGTCCGCTGGCGCAGGGCCAGGCGTGCCGCAAGTCGCGACAGTGCGGCCATCACTTCATGTCAGCGACGACGGTCCGGCGTAAGCAACTGAGTCGCCGGCGGACGGCCGAGTCCCGGCCGGGCGGAGGTGGCACTGCGACCTAGTCGGCTGCGTGCCGGTCGAGGAAGTCGAGCACGTCGGTCTCGTCCACGCCGGGGAAGCTGCCGGACGGCAGCGCGAGCAGGATGTGCGAGTGGGCTCGCGCCGACGGCCACGCCATCCCCTCCCACCGGGCCGCGAGCGCGGCAGGCGGGCGCTGGCAGCAATCCGGATCCGGGCAGCGCGAGCGCGTGCGGATCGTCGTGTCCCGGCCGCGGAACCAGCGGCTGTGCTCGTACGGGGCCCCGAGAGTGATGGCAAAGCCGCGTTCCCGTCCCGAATCGACGAGCGCCTGACACCAGTAGGTACCCGACGGGGTGTCGGAGTACTGGTAATAGGGGCTGAACCTGTCCGCCGCCATGAACACCTGGCGGCCCGACCACTGGCGGCACATCCGCTGGCCCTCGATCGCGCCGGACGGGTCGGCGGGAAAGACCACGCCGTCGTTCTCGTACGCCTTGTAAATGATGCCGCCTTCATCGTTCTTGACGAAGTGGCACGGGATGCCGAGGTGGTGCGTGGCGAGATTGGTGAACCGGTGCGCGGCCATCTCGTAGGACACCGAGAACACGTCCCGCAGGTCTTCCACCGACAGGTCCCGCGCGTCCTTGGCTTCCCGCAGGAACCTGGCCGCGGCGTGCTCGGGCACCAGGACGGCCGCCGCGAAGTAATTCGCCTCGATGCGCTGGCGCAGGAACTCACCGAAGTCGGCCGGCGCGGAATGACCGAGCACGAAGTGACCGAGCGTCTGCAGCAGCACGGCGCGGGGCGTGTGCACGCCGAGCGGTTCCTGCTTCAGGTAGATCCGGCGGTGGCGCAGGTCGGTGACCGACCGGGCGGAGCGCGGCAGGTCCTGGGCGTAGCGGACGCTGAACCCATGATGGCTGACGACTGCCAGCAGCATGCCCTGGGACAGCGCGCCGCCTGAGTAGCCGACCGGGGCGAGCGCCTTCTCGGCAGCCGCCTCGATCTCGGCGAAGTAGTTGCCTCGCTCGCTCATCATCAGCCGGAGGTCCGCGTTGGCCGCGCGGGCCTCCTCCGGCGTGGCCGTCGGCTTAGCGCGCTGCCTGCGCAGTTCGTCGTACAGCGCGAGCATGTGCTCGAGCACGTCGCTCGGCACCTTGGCGCCGACCCGCAGCGGCGGCAGCCGCAGATCGGCGAGCGCCGGATCGCGCTGGGATTCGGCCAGCGCTATCTCCAGCTGGGCCCGGTGGCTCGGCGGCTGCTTGCGCATCAGCTCCTCGGCCGGCACCGACAGCGCGGCGGCCAGCGCCTCGATGAGCGACAGCTTCGGCTCGCGGCGGCCGTTCTCCAGCAGCGACAGCGCGGACGGGGCGCGGCCCACGCGCTCTCCCAACTCGGCCAGCGTGAGACCGCGCCCGCGCCTGAAGTGCCGCAGCCGCTGGCCGAACAGATCAAGATCTAGCCCGCTTACCGGCAAAGATCGTGATTCTTCGCTTATGAATTTTTGCACTTCTTCACTATAGCTGAAAACTTTGCGAGTTTCAGTCACCTTATGGCTAGCCAGCGGCCGCTGCCACCGGCACTGTTGTTAACAACACCGTTACTTCACCCGGGGACGACACACCAGGAGGAACCCGTGACCGATCGTCGCCTCGAGGGCCCGCTCAACGGCTCAGTTCCGAGCCAGGCCAACGGCCACTCGGCAGCCACCGCGTTGGAGACCCAGGCAGCCGCATTGCGCCACGAGTGGGCGACGAATCCGCGCTGGTCCGGAATCGAGCGCAGCTACAGCGCCGACGACGTCATCAAGCTTCGCGGCTCGGTGCAGGAGGAGCACACCCTGGCGCGCCTTGGCGCGCAGCGGCTGTGGTCCATGCTTGCCGAGGACGGCTACGTCAACTCTCTCGGCGCGCTGACCGGCAACCAGGCCGTGCAGCAGGTCAGGGCAGGGCTGCCGGCGATCTACCTGTCTGGCTGGCAGGTAGCGGCAGACGCGAACCTGTCCGGGCAGACCTACCCGGACCAGAGCCTCTACCCGGCTAACTCCGTCCCCGCCGTAGTGCGCCGGATCAATAACGCGCTGCTCCGTGCCGACCAGATCACCTGGGCCGAGTCGCAGAACGAGGGCGCACCGTACTGGCTGGCGCCGATCGTCGCGGACGCCGAGGCCGGCTTTGGCGGCGTGCTGAACGCCTTCGAGCTGATGAAGTCCATGATCGACGCCGGCGCGGCGGGCGTGCACTGGGAGGACCAGCTGGCGTCCGAGAAGAAATGCGGCCATCTTGGCGGCAAGGTGCTGATCCCCACGGGCCAGCACATCAAGACACTGAGCGCAGCGCGGCTGGCAGCCGACGTGTGCGGGGTGCCGTCGCTTGTCGTCGCGCGCACCGATGCGCACGCGGCGACGCTCATTACCAGCGACGTCGACGAGCGGGATCAGCCCTTCATCACCGGCGAGCGGACGGCGGAGGGCTTCTACCGGGTTCGCAATGGCATCGAGCCGTGCATCGCCCGCAGCCTTGCCTATGCTCCCTACTCCGAGCTGCTCTGGATGGAGACCTCGACCCCGGATCTGGCGGTTGCCCGCAAGTTCGCCGAGGCGATCAAGGACGTCTACCCGGACCAGATGCTGGCGTACAACTGCTCGCCGTCCTTCAACTGGCGCGCGCACCTGGACGACGACACCATCGCCAGGTTCCAGCGCGAGCTCGGCGCGATGGGGTACAAGTTCCAGTTCATCACGCTGGCCGGGTTCCACGCGCTGAACGAGTCGATGTTCACGCTGGCCCGCGGCTACGCCGAGCGCGGTATGTCGGCATACGTCGAGCTGCAGGACGCCGAGTTCGCGGCCGAGGCCGACGGCTACACCGCGACCAGGCACCAGCGCGAGGTCGGCACCGGCTACTTCGACATGGTGACGTCGGCGATCAGCCCGGACGCCTCCACGACGGCGCTGACCGGGTCGACCGAGAGCGAGCAGTTCGCCGCGGCGCACTGACCGGCGCCCGTTAGCTGGCGGCCTTCCCGCTGCACGGACCGGGAAGGCCGCCATCGACCTGGCCGAGCAGTTCGACCGCCTGCTCGACCGCCTCTTCGACGGCCTGGTCCCGCACGGGACAGCTCCGGTACCCGGTCAGTGACCTCCCGTCAGCGGTAGCCGGGCCGGTGGTGGCCGATGACGCCGATCGGCAGGTGCCGCGGCGACAGCCAGACCTCGGTGCAGCCGGCCGCCCCGCAGGCAACCTTGATGTGGCCGCCGCGAGCCTGCCGGGCAGCCGCGCACTCACACGGCTCCCAGCTCATCGTCACGGTGCCTGGCCGCCAGGGGTGACGGAGCCTGCACCGTTCGGGAATGCTCGCGCAGATCGCCGATCTATTCTGGTCCACATCTGAATTCAAACACACGATCGACTGCGGTGAAAGCACCGGTCGTCTCGCGGCCGCATGCCGGGCCTGCCGCCGCGGCCGACCGCGACCGTGATAGACAGACTCTCATGGCGACGATCAGCGTCTTCGCCGAGCGGACCATTGCCGCGCCAGCAGCCCGGGTGTACGGGTACATCGCGGACATGCGCGGGCACCACCCGCGCTTCCTGCCGCCAGCCTTCCTGGACTTCCGGGTCGAGTCCGGTGGCGTCGGGGCTGGCACGGTCACCAGGTTCAAGCTCACCGCCGGCGGCCGCACCAGGGAGTACCACATGACGGTGGCCGAACCTGACCCCGGCCGGGTACTGACCGAGTCCGACGACTCTTCGAGCCTTGTCACCACCACTACCGTGGCGCAGCGGGGGCAGGCCTCGTGCACGGTACGGATCTCCGCCACCTGGGCCGGCGCACCCGGGATCGGCGGACTGTTCGAGCGGATCTTCGCGCCGCGAGTCATGCGCGGCGTCTACGCCGACGAACTCGACCACCTGGCCGCGTACGTCCGCGAGCGCGATCTCGGCTAACCCGACTCGGATTGGCGGCCAAGCCGGTCGCCAGGCGCTGCTGCCTGGCGTCCGGGAGAACTGGATCTGCCAGCGCGAGTCTGCGGGCTAAGGTTAGCTGCCATGGTGCACCGGGTTCCGTGGCTAGATGTTCACGCCCATCCTGGCCGGTGCTTCCTGGCTGACGCAGCCGGGGCAGGTCCGCTGGCGGGCCAGTTTGGCGGCGAGGACCTGATCGCGGCCCTGGCAGCGGCGCGGAAGGCCGGCCTCACCGCGGTCGCGGTGTCTACCGTGGCCGACTTGCGGGTCCTGTCGCGCGACCACGACCTCGGGCTTCGCGCTACTGGCTCATTCCGGCCAGGCGAGGCGTACGACGACCATAAGCGTCAGCTTGACGGGATCTGCCGGATCCTCGCGGCGGCAGGCGCGGACGTCGCAGTTACTGCCGCCGGCATCGGCAGGGCCCATCTCGACGGGCGAACCGCTGTCCTGCTGAGTTGCGAAGGCGGCGACTTTCTCGAGGGCGAGCTCAGCCGGCTGGCTGAGGCGCGGGCCGCCGGAGTGTCCTCGCTGACGCTGGTCCACTACCGAGTCAACGACATCGGCGATGTGCAGACCGAGCAACCGGTGCACGGCGGGCTCAGTGCCTTCGGGCGTGACGTCGTGGCCGAGTGCAACGCCCTCGACATCATCATCGACTGCGCTCACGCGAGCTTTGAGACGACGGCTGCAGTGCTGGCGCAGTCTCGCGACCCGATCATGGTGTCGCACAGTCACCTCGACCACGCCGGCCGGCATCATCCGCGGCTGCTGACCGCCGAGCACGCTCGCCTGGTCGCCTCGGCTGGCGGCCTGATCGGCGCTTGGCCGTCCGGTGTCACCAGCAGCAGTCTCGGCGACTTCGCTGATGAGATCCTGCGCCTGGTCGACCTGATCGGCGTCGACCACGTCGCGATCGGGACTGACATGGACGGGAACTTCCGGCCCGTTCTGCGCAGCTACGCCGACTTCGCAGCGCTTCCGCAGTTGCTCACCGACCGCGGGCTGACCGAGGACGAGATCGACAAGATCCTCGGCGGCAATGCACTGGACTTGCTGCGGGCCGTCGCCGGCGCCTAGCGGCTAGCGGACCAGCTTGCGCGCCGCCACCCGGGCCTGGTTCACCGGCTCGAGCCAGGAGTACGTCCGGTAAGCGCCGCGCTCCACCAGGCGCAGCTTGGCCCCGCGCGCCCCGGCCGGGTGCTGGTAGCTAGCGGGCCGGTAACGCCGGAAGTCCTCGTGCATCCGGCGGAAGAACCGCTGCCGTTCCGCCCGCGGCACCAGGCCGGGAAGTCCGACCCGGCCGACGCCGATGCCGGTCGTCTGCAGGACGGTCGTGTAGTGCCAGATCGCCCGCTCGAACACCGCAGCCCGCAGTGCGTCACTGACCGGCTGGCCGGCCGCGTCCCGGCTGGCCAGCAACTCGAAGACACGGTGGTAAGCATCGAATACCGCGAGGTGGCCCCGGCTCGTCGTGGCGAGGGCCGAGCCCTTCCGCTCTCGCCGGTAGCGATAGCACACTGCCTCGACCGCGCCGATCACATCTGCGGACAGCAGCGCCGCGCAGGTGACCAGGATGTCCTCGTGGATGCCGCCAGCGAAGCTCACCCCGAGGCCGGACAGGTAATCCCGGCGGAACAGCTTGCTCCACGACGTCATCGTCAGGTCGATCAGCCGGGGCTGCTCCTCGAGCGTGCAGCCTTCCGCGGGGACCTCGGCCAGCAGGCCGGCGTACGGGTTCGGCTCGGTCCTGCCGCCCGGATACAAGCTGACCCAGTTGACCAGCAGCACGTCGGGCTTGCTCACCGAGAGCGACGCGCTGACCGCGGCCAGCCCGCCGTCGGCTACCGCGTCGTCACCGTCGACGAACCAGACGTACTCGCCGGCCGCCTGTTCCAGCGCCAGGTTGCGGGCATGTCCCTGCCCGCCGTTGTGGTCCAGGTGGACGACCCGCAGCCGCGGATCGGCCGCGGCCCGCTGGTCCAGGATTGTCCCGCTGCCGTCGTCCGAGCCATCGTCGACGGCGATGACCTCGACATCGAATTCGCCGGCCAGGATCGAGTCCAGGCAGGCCGGCAGGAACTCGGCGACCCGGTAGACCGGCACGATGACGGAGATAGCCGGGACCGCGGCTACCGCGCCGTCACCCGTCACCGTCCGTCACCCGTCACCGCGGCGGTCTCGCTCGCAGGCTCGGCGCCGGCGCCGTTCTCAGCGGGCTTATCTAGATCCAGCGTGGATGGCCACCAGTTCCACTTGCCGAGCAGTACCACCGTGGACGGGACCAGCAGGGTGCGCACCAGGAACGTGTCCATCAGGATGCCCAGCGCCAGCCCGAGTCCGATGTCGCGCACCTGGCTCGCGCCCGAACCGCTGCCAGCCGCGACCGTCAGCACGATGAACGAGCCCGCCAGCACCAGGCCCGCCGAGGTAACGGTAGTTCCGGTGACCCCGATGGCCTTGGCGACCGCCTGCCGCAGCGGCAGCCGGTGCGACTCCTCCCTGATGCGGGTCATCACCAGGATGTTGTAATCCTCGCCGAGTGCTAGCAAGAAGATGAACATCAGGAACGGCATGAAGAACTCGAGGCCGCCGCTGCCGCCGAGCTTGATGAAGATCAGCACTGACAGGCCGAGTGCGGCGAGGTAGGAAACCCCTACCGAGGCGATCAGGTAAAGCGGCGCGACCAGGCTGCGCAGCACCAGCGCGAGCAGGATCCCGATCGCGAGGATCGCCACCGGGATGATGTGCGCCAGGTCGCTGACCGAGATACGGCTGATGTCGTAGAGCGCCGGTGCCTCGCCGCCGACGCCGGACGCCACCGCGCCCACCGACTTAGCGATCCTGGTCGTCGCCGCGCGGATAGCCGGCACCGCGTTCATGGCAGCCGTGCTGCTTGGGTCGAGGGTCGCGGATCCGGCCCCGGCCCGCAACCCGGTGGAGAACATCACGGTCCTGCCGTCCGGGCTGACGTAGTTCCCGGTGATCCGGTAGAGCTGGTACGCTTCCGCCGGAATACGGCCGTGATCCAGGGCAACGGCGGACGGCGTGGCCGGCAGCTTGCCGGCCGGCCCGAGCGCTCCGCACAGCCCGGCGTACTGCGCCGCCGTCAGCGTGATCCCGCCCACCGGGTTGAGCGGGCCGGTGACCTGGGTAAATTGCCGGCTCGCCTGCAACTGCGCGGTCACCTTGGCCAGCGGTGCCGGATCGGCGCAGACCGGCGCCGCGAACTTGAAGATCAGGCTGGTCGGATTCGCCGCCGACTGCGGGAAGTGCTTGGCCAGCAGGGCCGTCCCGGCAGCCGAGTCGCTGCCGGCCGGCGGGCTGGTGTTGCCCCCGAACCCCGCCGCCGTGTAGCCCATCACCGCGAACGACAGGCCGCCGAAGAACACCACGCCCGCCGCCAGCGTCGGCACCGGGTGCTGCACGATCCGGCCTGCCACCCGGCCCCACACTCCGGCCTTCCCGCTGCCCTGGATGCTCCACGGCAGCAGCTTGGACCTGCCGAACAGTGACCGGAACAACGTCCGCTTGATTGCCAGCAGCGACAGCCGGATGGACAGCAGCGCTGGCAGCAGGGTCAGCCCGGCGGCCAGGATGACGACGACGGCGATCGCGAACGGCCAGGCAAGGTCTGAGTAGAAGGAGAAGCTTGCCAGCAGCAGGGTGAGCACGGCCGCGATGACCGTCAGCGCCGAGGCGCTGATCGACTCGCCGACTCTGGTCACCGCGTGGGTGATCGCGTGCCTGGCTTCCGGCCTGGGATGCGCAAGGTCGGCGAGGATGCTGCGGCCCGCCCTCGCCCTGCCGGGAAAGGTCCCTCCGCCGGTGTCGTGCTGAGCCGCGCGCAGTTCCTCCCGGACGCGGAACACCAGGAACAGCCCGTAGTCCGTGCCGGCCCCGATGACTAGCACGATCAGCAGCAACTGCGCGATCGGGGAGACCTGCAGGCCGTGCCTGGCTGCCTCAGCGACAAGAGGCCCGGCGATCGACACCGACAGCGCGGCAGGCAGCACCGTGGTGATTGCCAGCGTGAACGACCGGAAGATCAGCACCAGCAGCACGATCACGAACAGGACCGACAGGCCCTGCACCTTGTTACTGGTAGTACCGGACGCTTTCTGCTGGTCCACCTGAACAGCCAGCTGACCGGCTACATGCGCCTGCAAGCCGGCCGGCAGGTGCGCATCGGCAATCTGGGTCCGGATCGCGCCGATGAGAGTCTTCGCATAGTCCGGGTTGCCGCTGCCGGCCACGCTTGCCAGGGCGACCAACTGCTCGGCCTGGCCGTCGGTCGACCGGCCAGCGTCGATCACCTTGGCGATGCCGGAAACCTTGCGGATCCTGGCCTGCAGCCCGTCGATCGCGACCACGTCTGCGGGGCTCAGCGGTCCTGCCGTAGTCGCGGCCACCACCGGGATCGGCTCCCGGCCGGCCGTGCCGAACGGCTTGGCCAGCGTCGCGGCCTGCGAACTCGGCGCGTTCGCCGGAAGGAACTTCTGATTGTTACCCTGAGTGACACTCGACAACGCCGGCAGCTGAGTCGACGCGGCTATTGCCCCGGCTATCCAGACCAGCAGCACTAGCCAGCGAAACCGTACGCTAAACCGGCCGATCGCCCCGTAGATCGCATCCACGCGCATGAGCAGCGATACTACGGTAGGTAGGGGACCGCAAAGACCTTGGCCTAATGCCGAAAGCGGCGGTATCCGGCCACGTCATCGCCGGTTAGGCCGCCCTGCGCCGGCCAGTCATCGGCGAGCGCGCCGGCCCCGCTCGTCGGCTCGCGCAAGGCAGGCTGCCGCCGCCGGCGGCGGCCTGACCGAATCCCTCGGTCGGGCAACCTTCCTGCTGACCGCCATCAGTCTGGCCGGGGCCAGGTCGGGCAGCAGTGTGATTATCACCAGGTCGAGCGCTGTCCGGCCGTATCGTGAGTACTCAGGTGCCGGTGCTGGCCAACGGCGCTGGCACTGACCCGCCTGGACGGCGCCAGGGGGTGCACCAACTCGGAATGTCTCCGGACATGCCGGGCGGGTGCTGGCCTGTCAGCGGCAATGCCGACAGACTCGTCTAGGGCATGTCCGTGCCCCGCCTCCGCGCGGCCGGGCAGCCGCAGGAGGGACATCGATGCAGGAGCTGCGCCTCGTCGCAGTCAGCGAGGACGGCAGTTACGCCATCCTCGCGGTGCCGGGGCGGAGCGGCCGGTTCCTGCTGCCCATCGACGAGCGGCTGAGGACGGTGGCCAAGGGTCAGTTTTCCCGGCTCGCCCAGTACGAGATCGAAGTGGAGAATCCGTTGCGACCCAAGGAGATCCAGGAGCGCATCCGGGCGGGCGAGACGGCAGATCAGATCGCGGACGCGGCAGGCATCCCGCCGGACAAGATCCGCCGGTTCGAGGGGCCGATCCTCGCCGAGCGCCAGTACCAGGCGCAGCAGGCCCAGCGAGCCACGATCCGCGGCCGGGGTGACGCTGGACCAGGCCCGCGGCTTGGCGATGTGGTGGCCGAACGGCTGACGGCAGCCGGTGCCAGCGCAGATGCCGCCGAGTGGGACTCGCGCAAGCGCCCGGACGGGAACTGGCAAGTTCAGCTGCAGTTTGCCATCGGTGGCCGGACCGGCACCGCGCAGTGGATCTACGACCCGCGGCGGCGGCACGTCATCCCGGATGACGACCAGGCGGTCCGGCTCTGCTTGCCGCGCGAGGAGTGGGTCGCTGCCACCTTGGCCGAGCGCGCCCAGGCTACGGTGACACCGATCGGATCCCGGCAGCACGGCCCGCATGCGGATCCCGGCCGTGAGCCCGAGCGCCGCATCACGCCGGGCTTTCCTCGGTCGCGTGACGCCGGTTTGCGCGAGCCGGGCCTGGCAGTCGCGACGGAGCCGGGCCCGGCCGTCGCAACGCAGCCGGATCCCGCTTCTGCCGGGGCCGGGCCGTCCCTGGCACACCAAGGTGATGGCAGCCACGAGCCGGCCGAAGCACCTGCACCTGCACCTGCGTCGGCGGCAGCGGCAGCGGCCGGCGGCCGGACCGACCGGGCTGACACCGCCGTTCCGCCCAAGAAGACAGCCCGCGGGAGGCGCGCCTCGGTACCGTCCTGGGACGAGATCATGTTCGGCACGTCGCGGCAGCAGGAGTAGCCGCCAGGGCGCACGCTTGAGGCTGGCCACATCCCTGGCTGTTCCCGGTTACCATAATCCGGGCGCCGTGCCGCGCGTCTGCAAGCCAGGAGGTGGACGGAAGTCGGGGACATGCGGACCGGTAGCAGCCGTAGCAGGTCAGTAGCTGCATCGCTGGCTTCGCTGGCAGGCGCCAGCCTGCTGCTCGGCGGATGCGGGCTGCTGGGGAAGCCTCAGCCGCTACGGGCCGACGCTCCGCTGACCATGTCGGTCACCAGCCCGGACTTCACCGGCGGCATCATCCCCGGCCCGTATACCTGTCGCGGCGGCCAGAGCGCGTCAATCTTCTGGTCAGGAGCACCACCCGGCACGAAATCCATCGCGGTTGTGATCGACGACGCGGCTGCGCCGATCTCACCGCGGGTCTACTGGATCGTCTTTGACATCAGTTCCGCCACGACCGGCCTGTCGCTCGGAACGCCTCCGCCGCATGCCAGGGTCGCTCAGAACAGCGCAGGCAAGTCCGATTACCAGCCGCCCTGCCCGGCAGGGTCACCGCAGAAATACCGGTTCTCGGTTTACGCGCTTAACACGTTCTTCAGTTCGGCCTTGCCCGCTAACTCTCAGTTGCTGCCCGCCTGGACCACGATCGCTGAGCACGTGATCGCGCGCGGCACCTTCAGCGCGAGCGCACTCCCCGGCGGGTCGCCGTCCGGCCAGCCGGGCAATTCAGCCGCGCCAGCCAGTGACGCGGCCGGCCAAGTCGGTTACCCGGCCTCGACATTCCCGCTCATAACTAACATTGTCTACGAACTACCGAGAACGATCAGCCCACCGCAGGTAGGCGACACAAGAGGGTAAAGTTTCCCAATTGCGTGACAAGGCGTAGAGCGTCCGACACAATCGCTGTTCAGCAGGTCCGGCTTTGTGATAGATCCAGGGTGCTTGCACATCAAGGGGGGAGACTCGCGTCGATGGCTGCGCGGGTCTAGCTAGCGCTGCCCCCAGGCCACTCAGTGGGATGGTGTGATGATCACAACGATCTTGGAAGTCCTTGTGGCTGTGGTCGTGCTGATCGTGATCATTGCCGTTCTTGCCCTGAGGTTCCTCCGGGCCGACGACTCTGACGCCTTCGACGACATTCCGTCGGAGCCACGCCGGACTCGGCCGCCCCAGCCTCAGCCACATCCGGACGACGCGCCGGAGCCAGCCGTACGCGGCGGTTCGCGCCGCCTCGCAACCGGAGGACAGCGATCCGTTAGCGATCGCGAGCCGGGCCGAGCCGAGGGCCGCGGCATGCCCGGCTACGGCGAGCGGGGCGGCAGGCCGAGGCCTGCGGCTGAGGACCGCCGGAGCACTCCCGGCGCGCGGCCTCAGATCCCGGTCCCAGTCGGCGGACGCCAGGGCAGGGCAACTCGCGCGGCCGAGCGCGATTCCGGGGCAACTGCCTGGGACTCCCTTTCCGACGTCGACTACTGGGCAGAACTTGCCGCCGACAAGCCCTTTACGTCAGCCGAAGCGGCTCCGGCCAGAGCTTCGGCTGCGACGAAGCCGGGGCGTCGGGCCGCGGCGGATGCCATGGGACCTGCTGACCTGCCGGCGAATCGCGCCGAGCGCGGCCAGCCCCCGTCCCGGCAGCGGTCGCAGTCGCAGTCGCAGTCGCGCCCAGGGCGCTACGGCGCTGAGCCCGCTACCCAAAGCCTGGCCGCGCTGGCCCGCATGGGCGATCAGCAATCGTCCTCCCAGCAGCGCGATGCCTTGCCAGCCCGCCCAGGCCCGGGACCCGCCCCGTCGCGCCGCCCGTCCTCGCCACCAGTCGCAGCACCGCTCCCGGTCAGCGGCCAGCGGCCGCCCATCGGGTCGGCCAGCGGCCAGCGGCCAGTGGCAGGGCCTCGCCCCGCCACTGCCCCACGGCCGGGTGCCAGCGGCCAGCCAGCGGCCAGCCAGCGGTCGGCCAGCGGCCAGCCAGCGGTCGGCCAGCGCCAGGCGCTCCCGGCTGCGCCGCACGCTCCCGCCGCCCATGCGCCATCCTGGCGCGCGCCGTCCAAGCCACCAGTGCCGATGGACGATGACCCGCTCACGAGCCCCTCATTCCCGGCGATCAACACTTCCGACAGCCGGTCATACCGAACCCGCTCCCGGTCGAGTTCCCAGGGCTCCGGCTCGCCGGCCAACGGCAGCCTCGGTAACGGCTACGGCGAGACTGTCCGGCAGATTTCTGGCTATGCGATTAGCCCGGATCACTCGATAAGCACTCCGAACAGCCACGCGATCCAGTCGGCTCCCTCAGCCGCCAGGCCCGGCCCCGTCCCGCCTGCTACCGCCCCGGCCGCCAGCCCATACGGCAGCTACGCGGACGGCGCGCAACCGCGGTACTCCGAGCTCGCAAGCGCGCATCTCGACGCTGCCGGCTATGGCACCGGCTACGCCGCCGGCCAGCAGGCGGTGGCCGCGGCTAACTGGTATGGCGGTGCCGAGCCGAACCATTCCGCCGATGGCTACTTGCCGGGTCCGCACCACGACAGCCAAGCCCAGGCCGGGGAGGCCAGGGCCGCTTACGGTGCCGTCGGCTACGCCGGGTACGCGCCCGCCGACTACGCCAACGGCTACCAGGCCTCCGCTTACCAGCCTCAGGCGTACCAAGCCCAGGCGTACCAGACCCAGGCTTACCAGGCCGAGGCTCCGGCGTATCAGGCTCCGGCGTACCAGGCTTCGGCGTACCAGGCTCCGGCGTACCAGGCTCCGGCGTACCAGGGCGGACAGAACCCGGCGGCCGGCGGCTATGGCCAGTTCGCCGGGCAGTATGACCAGAGCGGCTACGCTTCCTCCGACGCGGGTTACAGCCAGGACGGATATGACCCATATCCCGGCTACGGCGAGGCCGCGGGCTAGCCCCGGAAACCACGCGACTCCGGCGCAGCGGTGATGGCCGAACCGTCGCTTCCCGGCCGGGTCGTCAACTCGCATGGCACTTGCCCCTGCAGTGCCCGCCTGCACCAGAGCCACAGGCGACGTGCGAACTCAGACCGGGCTTGACAACACCCTGCGGTCGGCGCCCACAATGTGCAGACCCCCGAAGCAGGTGCCATGCATCCCGTTGCCAGAGACCACGCGCGTAGCTATCACCTGCACAAGCTCGCTACAGCGCTGGACACCGAGGGCTTCCACGCCACAGTGAAAACCTCCTACCCTCCCGCGCTGCACGTCTTCATACCCGGCGCCTCGATGCTTGCCGAGAGCATCGATTGCGTCCCCGGCACCGACGACGACGGCCGCCTGCACTGGTATTACCGCTGGTCGTGGGGCGAGCTGCTGCATGACGCAAGCGACCCGTCAGCCGCTGCCGCCAAGATCGCCGAGGTACTGTCGGCTCGCTGATGACCGGCGCGGGCCTGCCCCGCCGGGCCAGCGCCACCAGGACGGCCGCCGCCTTACCGCCTGGGCTCAGCGCCGGCCACGATAACCTTTCCAGAACATGCGATAGCGCCCTTGGCGCCGGCACCAGCCGACGACCAGGGACGCATCTTTTTCGGGTGACGGGCGGCACAGCCAGGGCAGAGCGGAGGGATCGCGGCGTGCTAGTTGCACAAGCGGGCAGGCTCAGCAACGTCAGGTACGACATACGCGGGCCGGTCCTGCGGCGAGCGCGCCAGCTTGAGGCTGCCGGACACGAGATCATCAAGCTCAACCTGGGCAACCCGGCCCCGTTCGGCCTGGACGCGCCCGATGACGTGCTCAGCGACGTGGTCAAGCACATCGCCGACGCGCAGGGCTACAGCGATGCGCGCGGCATCCAGCCGGCCCGCGAGGCAGTTGCCCAGTTCTTCGACCGTCGTGGCGTCAGCGGCGTGACGCCGGACGATGTCTTCCTCGGGAACGGGGTCTCCGAGCTCATCGTGATGGCCTTGCAGGCGCTGCTTGACGCCGGTGACGAGGTTCTGGTGCCGAGCCCCGATTACCCGCTGTGGACCGGTGCGATCCACCTGTGCGGCGGCCGCGCCGTTCACTACCGCTGCGACGAGCAGGCGGACTGGAACCCCGATCTCGAGCACCTGGCCAGCCGGGTCACCGAGCGCACCAAGGCGCTGGTGATCATCAACCCGAATAACCCGACCGGCGCGGTGTACTCGCGCGCTACGTTGCTCGGAATGCTGGACCTGGCTCGCGAGCGCGGCCTGCTGGTGCTGACCGACGAGATCTACGACCAGATCACCTACGGCGGGGCGGTGCACATCTCAGCCGCCGCACTCGCTCCTGACCTGCTCGTGCTGACACTCGGCGGGTTGTCGAAGACCTACCGGCTGGCTGGTTTCCGGTCCGGTTGGCTGGTCGTCTCCGGACCACGCGAGTCTGCGGCGGACTACCTCGACGGACTTGAACTGCTGGCTAACATGCGGCTGTGCCCGAACGTGCCGGCCCAGTACGCCATCGTGCCTGCGCTCGGCGGCCGGGTGGACATCACCCACCTGCTTCAGCCCGGCGGGCGCCTCCGCGACCAGCGCGATCACGCCTGGGCTCGGATGACCGCCATCCCCGGCGTCAGCTGCTATCAGCCGGCCGGGGCACTGTACTTGTTCCCCCGGCTCGATCCCGAGGTCTACCCGATCCGTGACGACGAGCAGATGATGAGCGACCTGCTGGAGCAACAGCACGTGCTGCTCTCGCATGGCAGCGGCTTCAACCTGCCCACCACAGACCATCTGCGGATGGTCTTCCTGGCCAGCGTTCCGGTGCTGGACGAAGCGATCGACCGGCTAGCCGCGTTCCTGGCCGGTTACCGTCAGTAACGCGGCCGGCGACGGCCGACCAGGGCCGCGGCAGGCGCGTCACGATCGACAGGTCCGTGGAGACCAGCAGGCACGCTATCCGTTGCGCCCGCATCTTGGCGTAGATAGGCCATTGGGCTCATCCCGACCGTGGCCGCGAAGGACAGCGCGAGCTGAGAACGGGACAAATAGACCTCATCCGCCAACGAGTTGAGCGTCCATTGCACGGCCAGACGGGTCCGCAGCAGATTGACTGCCGCCACGACATGACCTCGGACCACACCGCGCGTGAACGGGGACGACGGGGTTCTCGCTATCCCGTGATGAAGATGGCATGGTCGATCCATCCGGGGGTCGCGAGGGCTTTGACGGCGGCGCGCCCTACGGTGTCGAAGCGCGTGTTGTAATGCCACCAAACCGCCTGGTCGATGCGAGCGCGGTAGTCGCTGTCGCTGTCACCTGGTACGAGGCGGGAGGGGCGCAGCAGCGTCCAATCGGTCGGGCTGGCGCGGATGACGTCCTCCATCTTGCGGGTGTCGATGTTGTTGCCCTTGAGCATCCGCTCCAGCAAGGGCTTGGCGACGAACCGCGAGAGCGGGTCGTCGCCGGCCACGTAGGCAGCGGCGGCCGATACGGCGACCAGACGGCGCACGTCAGCGGCGGCCATCGCGGAGAGCAGGGCGTCCGCCGCGTCGTGCAGGAGTGTCGCGTCGTGCTCGCCGTCGACGTGGCCGATACAGGAAATGACGGCATCAGCCCCGGAGATCGCGGCGGTGAGCGCGGCGCTGTCGCGAGCGTCGGCCTGCGCGACGGCCGGGCCCTCAGGCGCCTTGGCCGGGGTGCGCACGACGGCCACGACCTCATGGCCGGCCTGAAGGGCGTGGGTAACGGCGGCCCGGCCACTGCGGCCGGACGCGCCGATGACAGCGATGCGCATACGATAGCCCTCCAAAGCGAGTCAGTGAGTATTTACTAACCCCTAGACTAGCGTGCGTGTCCTCGCCACCTTCCGTCAAGCCCTCTCGCGAGCGCATCCTCGACGCCGCTGCCCGTGTCATGCGTGAGCGAGGCCTGGCGAACGCCACCACCAAGCTGATCGCGGCGGCCGCCGGCTACTCAGAGGCGATGCTCTACAAGCACTTCACCGACAAGCAGGAGCTGTTCCTAGCGGTGCTGGAGGAGCGCACCCCACCAGTCCGAATCGACCTCACCGCGGCAGGGAACGGGGACCTCACCGAGAACCTCGTGAGCCTGGTCGAGCAGCTCATGGGCTTCTTCACCCTGACGTTCCCCATCGCCGCGTCGGTCTTCGGCGCTCCAGACCTGCTCGCCCAGCACCGTGACGGCGTAGCCGCCCACGGTCGCGGCCCCGCGGGACCGGTGCTGGCAGTGCAGTCCTACCTCGAAGCAGAGCGGGCCAAAGGACGTCTGGGCTCCGGCGCAGACACGGCCTCCGCCGCGCATCTTCTGGTTGGCGCCGCCTTTCACCAGGGCTTCCTCGCCGCCTTCGAGGGACTCGATAGCGTTCCCGACGCCGCCGCCAAAGCGGGCGGCATCGCCGCCACGATCGCCGCAGCCCTCCACAAGCCTGAACCGGCCTAGTACTACAACGGCGGGCTGTGATTCTGAGCCTGCGGGCGTAGTGCGATTTGCGGGCGGTGGCCTGCCGGTAACGTCTCCACTCTGACCAGTACTCGTGGAAACCCGCGGGGGCGGAAAGCAGGCAGGAAAGTTAGCTAAAGCTATGGAGGCGAGCCGGGGCGACGGCAGGCTGTCGCGCTCCGTTCTGCGTAGCCCGGAACGGGGGTCCCCGGGCTGGTCCACTCGAGAGCTGCCCCGTAAGCGGAAGGCGCGTCTTGGGTAAGGCTGCACCGTAGCGCTCAGCAGGTCGGACTCGGTTAGTCTCGGGACTTGCCGGGTTCCCTTACCCATTCCCCCTGGCCATCCGCACTCCGGCCGGTTGGAGAGAAGCCACGGCTCCGGTAGAGCCGCTGCGAGCGCTCATTGTCTGGATGGGTCAAGAGGTGCATCCGCGGCTGGTGCCGCCGCTCCGCCTCGGCGAGAACAGCGTCCAGTACGGCTCCTCCGATTCCCCGGCCCCACCGCTCGGGAGCGACGTACAGGAAGCCGAGGAAGCAGCCGCCGGGTATGACCGGGCCTTCCCCGTCCTGCTCGCGCAGAGCCCGGGCGGAGGCCATCGCGACCATCTCTGGCCCCTCGGTCGCCACGAGAAGCCACGTGCCAGGGTTATGCAGGCGTGCCCGGACGTGGTCTACCCGGGCGGCCTGGCCGGGCCAGGCACCTTGACGGCGGGCCAGATTCGAACGCTCGTACACAGAAACTGCGGCGTCGACATCAGCCGCCTCGCCAAGCCGGACCAAAACCACGCCCTAAACGTACAGCCAGCCTGCCGCAACCCTGGCCGCCGCGAGGGCTCAGGCCCGCAGCTTCAGAATTCTTTGCCGCCTGCACGACCAGGGACGAGACCACATATGGAGATACTACGTTCGGAATCTGGTACTACGACAGCGTTCTGCGGTCTCTGAGTCTTCGGGCGTAGTGGGATTTGCGGGCGGCGGCCTGGCGGTAGCGGCGCCATTGTGACCAGCGGTCGTGAAAGTCGCCGCGGTGCCCGGTGTGGACGTGGCGGTTGAAGAGGCGGCGGGCCTCAGCGACGGTAAGGGGAATGAGGTCCCGTCCGTTTCCGTCCCTCACGAAGGCCGGCGGGCTATATGTCCTTGGCGGGGCGAAACGTTGTCCACAGGCATCAGGCCCCCTTTTCCGCCGGGGCGGGCGAGGCGGACCTGGCGGCGACGGCGAGGAACGCGTGGGCCAGCATCGAGAGGGTGACGTGCCGGTACCAGGCGCGGTAGCGGCGGACCTGGTAGTGGTCGAGCCCGGTCTCGTTCTTGGCCTCGGCGAAGCAGTCCTCGACCGCCCACCGGGCGCCGGCGACGGCGACCAGCTCGGCCAGTGTCGCGCCGGCCGGGGCGCAGGTGAGGAAGTAGGCCAGCTCGAGCGTCCCTTTCTCGCCCAGGGCGAGGGAGCGGCGCACCAGCAGCTGCCGACCGGGGCTGGCGGTGCCGATCAGCGCCCAGTCATACAGCCGCGGTCCCTTCGACCCATCCCCGCACGACAGCACCTGCCAGCCATCATCGGGCACCCGCGCGGCCAGCTCATCGGCACGCAGCTTCCCGGTCGCGGTCGCCACCGGCTCGCTGCACGGCACCGCCATCACGTAGGCGATCTGCTGTTGTTCTAGCCAGTCCCGCAGCCCGGGGTTCTGCCCGTAGACCTCGTCGGCGGCGACCCAGCGGAACGGCACCCCGGCCGCTGCGGCCCGCCCGATCATCTTCTGCGCCAGCGCCGGCTTGGTCGCGAACTCGGTGCCGCCGGGGATGCCGGCCCGCGCGCAGCGGCCGGTATCGGCGGTCCATTTCTCCGGCAGGTACAGCTCCCGGTCGATCAGCGCCCGCGACCCGTCCGGGGCCGCATACGCCAGGAACACCCCGACCTGGCAGTTCTCCACCCGCCCCGCCGTCCCGGTATACATCCGGGCCACGCCGGCCGACATCCTGCCCTTCTTCAAAAACCCCGTCTCATCGACCGCCAGTACCGCGCCCGGATCGCCCAGGTGCCCGGCCACGTACCGGCGCAGTGCGTCCCGGCACGCGTCCTCATCCCACGGCGAGAAATTCAGCAGCCGCTGCATCCCGTCCGGCGACACATCGCCGGCGAACTCCGCTAACGTCCACCCGTTCTTCCGCTCGGCCTGCGACAGCAGCCCCAGCAGGTACGCCCGCCCGTGCCGCCGCACCGCCGCGTTCCCGAACACCCCGGCCACCCGCGCGAACAGCTCATTAAACGACTCCGACCACGCGGCATGCCCAGCACCGGCCACCACCCGCGCATCATCCACGACACTCAGCATGCACCGAGCCTGGCCCGCCCTGGGCCCCAGATCACGCAGCCACGCCGGACACCATCACAGCCCGCCGTTGTAGTACTAGCGGGGCTTCGCCCCAGCCCGATAACGCGTGCGGGCGCTGGCTGATGTAGGCGAAGAGGGCTCCGGCCAGATCAAGACGGTGACACTATGTGCCCCGTTATATGGCCGCCTGCTGGCGACTG
>JAJYUU010000094.1 GCA_021792405.1 Actinomycetes bacterium | reverse complement strand
GCGGCATCGGCCTCGGCTAGCGCATCGTTGGCCAGACCGGCCGCCAGGAGCACCTCACAGCGCGTGAATGCCAGCCCGCGAGCCGGCACCTGCAGAGCGCGGTATCCGGACTCTGCCTCGTCCAGCAGCGCAAGCGCAGCCAGCAGGTCGCCCGAGTAGAACGTCGCCACGCCACGGTTGAGTACCGTGTGCACCACTTCCAGGTCCTGGCCGCTCTGAGCATGCAGCCGGCCGGCCGCGACGAAGTCGGAGATAGCACGAGCCGGGAAGCCAAGGGCTATGTTGACTAGCCCGCGCCCATTGAGTGCGCGCGCGGTCCAGACCGGATCGTGCGCGCGCTGCAGAATGTCGATCGCCCGGCGGAAGTCCTCCAGCGCTGCGGCATGCCGGCCGAGGGTCCACAGCACATGCCCGCGCCGGTGCAGCACCCGGCCAGTGAGCGGGCCACTGGACAGGGCAATCGCACGGTCGAAGGCGGCCAGGCTGTCCGCAGTCCGTCCGGCGTAGACGAACGCTGCCCCGAGCGAAGCCAGCACGTCCGCCTCGAGTTCCGCGGAGCCGATCTGCCGGGCGAATCGCAGAGCCCGGCGGAACTCGGCGATGCCAGCGCTGACGTCCCCGACGTCACGCAGGACTATCCCGGCGGCCTGGTGCGCGGTGAGCGCCTCCCGCGGGTTCGGTCCGAAGGCCAGTATCCGGCGAGCCTGGGTCAGCGCCTCGCGCGGGCGGGACATGGCGAGCCGGAGCAGCCCCTCGGTGTCCTGCGAGCCGGAGGCTGACGCACGAACGGTTTCCGCCACGAAAGTCAGCCTAGATCGCCTGTCATCGCCCGTTAACTGATGCTCGCTGGCGTACTGTCCTGAAAGCGTCCGCTTGAGTTGCCTTAGGCACAGATAACGGACAGAAGACTTTTCATCCGCCGAAGGTATCACCCTGCTGATGACGAACTCCGTAAGCCGCCGGAGCGCATCGCTCTTGCCGGTCAGCGTCACCCCGAACCTGCCTCAGCACGCCCGATACCCGCGCCACCCCTACCTTTGTGGAGGTCATCATGCCCGAAGAGGCCGAGAACTGGCGAGATGGCGTGAGCCAGCCGGTCGCCGACGAGATCGACTGCATCATTAAGGCGTTTCGCGGTTCCTCGGACCGGCGACCGGAGATCAGGGCCGCCCGCAATGAGCGTGGCGTCGATCACCTCTACGCCGAGGGCCAGATCCTGGTCCGCGCCGAGTACCTCGACCGCGTCCTGGAGATCCTTGGCGAGCAGAGCGAACGCGACCTCCAGGCCAGCGCGCCGGAGCGGACGCGCCGCGTCATCGGCGGTGTCGCGCTCCTCACGCTGGCCGGGTCCCGGACGGTCAGCGAGGCACTGACCGAGATCGACCGGCAACTCGGTCGCGGCATCGCGACACCCGACCACGTGCTGACCGTGGCGGGCGAAGGCGGCGAAGGCATGGCGTGCCCGGCCACCGAACCGCAGCAGGCCTATTGCGACATCGAGCCTTACCCGGCGGTCAGCGGCGAGCACGCGGGCGCCGGAGTGCTGATCTACCAGGCCGACACCGGGCTGCTCGACGACGCTGCCAGCACGCACAGCTGGCTGGCCGGGGTTCAGGCGGCGGACATCGATCCGCTGCCGCCGAAGCTGCCCGGCGGCGTCCAGCCGATCCCGCCCTACGCCGGCCACGGCACTTTCGTCGCCGGCGTCATCCGGTGCATGGCTCCGGCAGCGGACATCGTGGTCGCGAATGCTTTCTCGATTGCCGGCAGCCAGCTGGAATCGGACCTGGTCACCAGGCTGGAGGACGAGCTCCGCCGCGGCGTGGACATCTTCCACCTGAGCATTGCCGCGCGCTCACGTCATGACCTGCCGCTGATCGCATTCGAGCAGTGGCTCAACCGGCTTAACCAGTACAAGGGCAGCATCTGCATCTGCCCGGCAGGCAACGACAGTTCGCGGCGACCGAACTGGCCGGGCGCGTTCCCTGGCGTCATCGCCGTCGGCGCGCTCGGCAGCGACTGGCACGGCCGGGCGAGCTTCACCAACTTCGGCGGCTGGGTCGATGTGTACGCGCCGGGCCGTGATCTCGTCAACGCCTTCGCCACCGGCACATACACCTGCCACGTCGCTCCGTATACCGGGCAGGTCAGGGAGTTCTACGGGATGGCGAAGTGGAGCGGCACGTCGTTCTCCACGCCGATCGTGACCGGCCTCATCGCCGCCCGGATGTCCCGTACCGGGGAGAACGCCGCGCAGGCCGCCGCCGCGCTGCTCGCCGAGGCCAGGGCGCAGGCCATCCCTGGCGTCGGGCCCGTCCTGCTGCCCCACCACTTCGGCGGCTGGGCGCAGTCCGGCTAGCGCGGCCGGCTAGCGCGGCCGGCTCCAGGCAAGCCTGACGGGCGTGAGTTGCCGATGAGGCTCCACTTCGGGCCACGATCAGCGGCTCACGCCCCGTTGCCGGCCTGCGCGGACGCCGCCAGCGCCTGCGAGCGGCCGCGAATGTCGCGCGCGGCCGGCAAGAACAGGTAGTTGCGGGTGTGCCTGCACACCACGTCCGCCTCCTGCCAGCGGCCCTGCCAGGTGTGCATCACGTAGTCGCGCTCGCGGAGCCAGGTCGCCACGTCGGCGCCCGGATGCCGGTAACGGGCTGTATGCCGGTCCTCGATTTCGACCAGCACCGCAGGCCGGAAGCGCTCGATGGATGCCTGGCCGCCCTTGAGTACCTGAAGTTCGGCCCCTTCGACATCGATCTTGATGAAGTCCAGGCGGGTCAGCTCCACGGCGGCGCAGACGCTGTCGAGGGTCTGGACCTCGACGTCCACGCCGATCTGACCGCGGAACTCGGCATTGGAACCCGGCCCGTCGCAGTCGGCGTCCAGGAACGACCGGCCGGTGACCGGCCCGTGCCTGCCCACCGGCACGCTCATGACGCCGTGGCCGGGCTCGACGCCGAGAGCGATCGGATGGTGACGGACGTTCTCGCTGGAGCGCCCGCCGAGCAGGCGGGTGAGCGCCGGATGAGCGAACGGCACCGGCTCGAAGCTGTGCACCTGCCCCTGCGGACCGGTCAGCCGCGACAGCACCAGCGTGTAGAGCCCGGCGGCGGCTCCGATGTCGAAGCAGACGCTGCCCGGCTTGACGAGATCGCTCAGGCCCAGCATCTCCGGCTCGACGAACCGGGTCCGGCGGGCGAGTTGCAGGACTATCGCCATTGCCAGCGCCTGGCGCGTCTTGCTCGGCTGCGACGTCATCGTGCTCCTTCTCAGCTCAGTTTCCCAGCGCTGGCCGACCTGATTCCAGTAAAGCTCAGCCCAGTAAAGCTCAGCACCGGGGCCCGCCGCGGGGTAGTCGCTGCGACTTAGCGATTGCACCGTACACGGTCACGGCAGCCCAGGGGTAAATGCCGACGGCTAGCCGCCGATCCAGACGGTCTTGACGTTGCAGAACTCGCGGATCCCCTGGCTGGCCAGCTCCCGGCCGAATCCGGAACTCTTGATGCCGCCGAACGGCAGCTGCGGGTAGGACGTCACGTTCCCGTTGATGAAGACCAGGCCCGCGGCCAGTTCGCTGACGAACCGGCTCCGCTCCGCCTCGTCGCTGGTCCAGGCGTTCGCGCCGAGGCCGAACTCGGTGTCGTTAGCCAGGCTGATTGCCTCGGCTATGTCCGCGACCCGGTACAGCGACGCCACGGGCCCGAACACCTCCTCGCGGTAGACCCGCATGTCCGGGGTGATCGCGGCCAGCACGGTCGGCAGGTAGTAGAAGCCGGGCCGATCCGGCGCCGCACCGCCGCAGAGCACTCGTGCTCCCTTGGCGGCCGCGTCGGCGACGAGATCCTCGACGTCGTCGCGCTGCTGCTCGGACGCCAGCGGACCCACGTCGGTGCTCTCCAGCATCGGGTCCCCGACGGTCTTGCCGGACATCTCCTTGACGAACAGGCGCTCGAACTCGTCATAGACGCCGTCGTGAACGATGAACCGCTTGGCCGCGATGCAGGACTGGCCGTTGTTGATGCACCTGGCGGTTGCCGCTACCCGGGCGGCGGCCGCGAGATCGGCGGACGGCATGACTACGAACGGGTCGCTGCCACCGAGCTCGAGCACGACTTTCTTGATCACGCTGCCGGCGATGGCCGCCACCGACTGCCCGGCCGGGCCCGATCCGGTCAGGGTCGCCGCGACTACCCGGTCGTCGGTGAGGATGCGCTCGACTCGCGCCGAGCCGACCAGCAGCGTCTGGAACACCCCGGCCGGGAAGCCCGCCTCGGCAAACAGGTCCTGCATGAACAGCGCGGTCTGCGGCACGTTCGAGGCATGCTTGAGTAGCCCGGTGTTGCCGGCCATCAGGGCTGGTGCGGCGAACCGCATGGCCTGCCAGAGCGGGAAGTTCCACGGCATGATCGCCAGTACCGGGCCGAGCGGCTCATACCTGATATAGGCCCGGCCCGCTCCGACCGCGGCGGCGTCGGCCGGCTCGTCGGCCAGGAACCCGGCCGCGTGCTCGGCGAAGTAACGGCAGGCGACCGCGCACTTGGCCACCTCCTGCTTCGCCGAGGCCAGCGTCTTACCCATCTCCGTGGTCATCATCGCGGCGACCGAGTCCCGCCGCCCGTCGAGGATGTCGGCTGCCGTCCGCAGCCAGCGGGCGCGGTCGTCAAGGCTGGTGAGCCGGTAGCTGGCATGCGCTTGCGCGGCTGCCGCCAGGCACGCCTCGACGTCTGCCTCGCTCATCTCGGCAAAGACCTGCACGGTCTCCCCGGTGGCCGGGTTCACTGTCGCGATCGCCATCATGTCCGCCTCTCGCCGGAGGGTGCCCTCGCTGGACCGCTAGCTCTCACCCTAGTTCGCGGGCGGCCGCCAGGCGGATCCTCCGGTAGCCAGGCGCATCAGGTCGGTGTCGAGCTCGATGGACGTCTGCGTTCCGCCGGCGCTGCCGTATTCGTGCTGGTAACTCTGCCAGGACTGGTCCCTGACCTGACGGGCGAAGCCGCTCTCCATGAGCAGGGCCAGCTCGAAGGCGGCGCGGTCGATCCGCTCGGTGAGGGCCGGGTCACCCCAGTCCTGCGGAGCGGCGAACAGTGATGTCGGAACGGTCAGCGCACGCAGGTAGGCGAACATGGCGCGCATCTGGTCGTCGACGACTAGGGCGTGCCGCGCGGTCCCGGCAGTGGCGGCAAGCACGACGGGCTTGGCGATCAGCAGGTCGTTGTCCAGGACATCGATGAACGAAGTGAACAGGCCGCTCGGGCCGGCCTTGTAGACCGGCGTGCTCGCGATGATGCCGTCGGCTTCGCCGAGTATCGTCATCGCTTGCCGCAAGCCCGGCTTGACCAGCTGCGTGACCAGCGCGGCAGTGATGTCGGCCGATATCTCGCGCAGCTCGACGACATCGGTCGCCACCGTGCGCCCGTTCCCGGACAAGAGCGCCGCGGCGCGGCCGGCGGCGCGGCCGGCCAGCAGCCGGGTCGACGACGGATCGCTGGTTCCCGCACTGACCACGGCGAGCTTGAGCGGCACGGCGGTCACTGGGCTAGTCATCGGCTGGTCTCCTCGGCGCTGCGGGCGTCGTCGCTGACGGTGCGGGAGCCTGCCCGGCCAGCTTGAGGCAGATGGCTTCCAGCGCAGACAGCTCGGGCCGGCTCAGCCTGGCTGTCAGGGCTCGGGCGACGCTGCGGGCGTGCCGGCGCCCGGCCTGGCGCTGGACGGCCCGGCCGTCGGTGGTCAGCGACAGCCGGACGCTCCGGCCGTCGGCGGCATCGGGCTGCCGTTCGACCAGCCCGCGCCTGGTGAGCCGGTCCACCAGCCGGGACAAGGCGGGCTGGCTCAGCAGGACATGCCGGTGCAGCTCGCTGATCCGAATCGGCTCGTCGCACCTGGCCAGCGTGTACAGGACGTCGTACTCCCGGATGGAGATCTCCGTCCAGGTGTCCTGCGCCGCGACCCGCTTCATCGTCGTCGCGTGGGCAGACAGCAGTGCCTCCCACGCCTCGTTGGCCAGTGTCCGCCCGCTCGCCATCACAGCTCCGGGTACTGCGCCGACAGGTCCGCGGCGGTGTCGGAGTAGGGCGATCCGCCGGTGACGTTGTCGCCGCGGTTAGCGTTCGGGCGCGGCTGGCGCGGGGCCAGGTCGCCGTATTTTGCCCGGACCCGGCTGGCATGGGTGGGCCCGTCGGGCGCCTGCGGGTCCCGCCGGGCCTCGGTCTCCTTGCGCAGCACTGGCACGACCTCCCCGCCGAGCAGGTCAAGCTGGTCCAGCACGGTCGTCAGCGGCAGGCCGGCGTGATCGATCAGGAACAGCTGGCGCTGGTAGTCACCGAAGTGCTCGCGGAAGGTCAGCGTCTTGTCGATGACCTCAGCCGGGCTGCCCACCGACAGCGGCGTCAGCTCGGCGAAGTCCTCCAGCGACGGACCGTGCCCGTAGACCGGCGCCTCGTCGAAATAAGGCCGGAACGCCCGTTTGGCATCCTGCGAGTTCCTCGCGATATACGCCTGGCCGCCGAGGCCGACGATTGCCTGCTGCTGCGAGCCGTGGCCGTAGTGCTCGAACCGCTGCCGGTAGAACCGGATCAGCCGGATGTAGTGCTCCTTGGGCCAGAAGATGTTATTGGCGAAGAACCCGTCGCCGTAGTACGCGGCCTGCTCGGCGATCTCCGGAGTCCGGATCGAGCCGTGCCACACGAACGGCGGCACGTCGTCCAGCGGCCGCGGCACCGAGGTGAAGCCCTGCAGCGGCGTGCGGAACTTCCCCTGCCAGTCCACCACGTCCTCGCGCCACAGCCGGTGCAGCAGGTTGTAGCTCTCCAGCGCCAGCGGCAGCCCCTGCCCGATGTCGCGGCCGAACCACGGGTACACCGGCGCCGTGTTGCCCCGGCCGAGCATCAGGTCCATCCGGCCCTTGGCGAGATGCTGCAGCATCGCGTACTCCTCCGCGATCCGCACCGGGTCGTTCGTCGTGATCAGCGTCGTCGCCGTGCTGAGGATCAGCGTCCTGGTGGCCGCGGCCAGGTAGGCGAGCAGCGTCGTCGGCGCGGAGGAGAAGAACGGCGGATTGTGATGCTCGCCGATCGCGAATACATCCAGCCCCACCTCCTCGGCTTTCAGCGCGATCTGCACGATCGCGTCGATCCGCTCCGCCTCGCTGGGCGTCTCGCCCGACACCGGGTCCCTGGTGATATCACTGACCGAGAAGATCCCGAACTGCATGCCACGTCCTCCTACCCGCTGCCGCCGTCCTGCCCGCTGCCGCCGTCCTGGCCGGCCGGGATCCGCTCGCCCCGCCGGCGGCCCAGGTACATGCGTTTGCATGTACCTACTACCGGAGCACCCGGTCTATTCCCGCGATGCCACGGGCTGGCGCCGCCGCCGGTCGGTAAGGCTGCGGCAAAAAGCCGCAGAAGCGGCCGCAGACCACAGATACACTTCGCATGAACTTTGCCAGCCGCAGGCTGCCAGCTGACCTAGTGCCGCCGCGCCTTCCGGAAACTCCGCAGGCAGGACAGGAGAGCAGATGCCGCACGGGCGTTACGACTCCGACGAGGACGGCATGTACCCGCCCCGGCGGGGCAGGCCCGGCGAGGACCGATGGTCTGAGGAGGCCGGCCGCAGGCCGCCGGGCATGCCCCGCCAGCAGCCCGGCCGAGCCAGGCCGGGCGGTCGCAGCAGGGCGTCCGCGCGGCCCGCCCAGCTGGCGCACCGGAACTGGCTCGGGTATGCCGGATACGTCCTGGCCACGTTCGTCGCCGTGATCGCCGTGGTCGCCGCGCTGGCAGGCTACTCTGTCTACCGGCGCCTGGACGGGAACATCACGGTCGTCAAGGTTCACGGCCTGTCCGGCCGGACGGTCTACGGCGCACTGAACGTCCTCGTGCTCGGCTCCCAGATGCGGGCCGGCCAGCATGGTCACTTCGGCGTCGCGGCGGGCAGTTCACCGCTCACCAGCAACTCCGACAACTTGCTGCTCGTGCACCTGAACCCGACCCACACCCGGGCCATCATCCTGTCCATCCCGCGCGACCTGTTCGTCTACGAGCCCGGCTGCCAGGCTCGCAACCGGTACATCGGCATCGGCATCCAGGGCCCCTATACCTACCCGCCGGGCAACATCATCGACGGCGCGCTCAACATCGGCGGACCGACCTGCGCAGTGTCCACCGTCGAGGACCTGACCGGCATCAAGCTCGACCACTTCGTCGAGTTCGACTTCAACTCGTTCCGAACGATGGTCGACGCGCTTGGCGGCGTGGAAGTCTGCGTGCCGAGGGGCGGGTACCACGATCCGAAGTCGCACCTGAACCTGGGCCGCGGCCTGCACCTGCTCAAGTACAACCAGGCCCTGGCGTACGTGCGCACCAGGGATGCGCTCGGCGGCCCGGACGCGGGCGGTGACCTGCCCAGGATCCAGCTTCAGCAGGCATTCATCTCCTCGATCGTGCAGAAAGTCAACAAGGAGGGCCTGTTCAGCAACATCCCGCAGCTGCTGAGCATCGCCGATACCGCCACCAAGGCCCTGACCGTCGACAGCGGCCTCGGCTCGGTCGACGCACTGCTGAGGCTGGCCAGGTCGCTGGTCCACCTCAAGTCCAGGGACGTCACCCTGCTCACGCTGCCGACCACCATGGACACCTATGACTACCCGACCTACTCACAGCACCTGATGGCCGTGCAGCCGCAGGACGACGTGCTGTACCAGATGATCAGGACCGGCCAGCGGTGGACCGGCCAGCTGCCCGTGCAGCCGTACAACAAGGTCTCGGTCCGGGTGCTCAACGGGACTGGCCAGACCGGGCTGGCGGCGCGAACCGCCCGGCAGTTGCGCAGACTCGGCTTCAACGTCGTGGGCACTGGCAACGCGGCGTACACGTCCACGACGACCGTCGACTTCGCCGGCCTGGACCAGGCCGACGGCGCGTACACGCTGATGACCGCGCTCAATTCGTTCCCGGCCGGGCAGAACACGCTGGCCGAGCCCGCCTGGCAGGTCGGCACGCCGGGCACGGTCACGCTGATCCTCGGCACCGACTTTGCCGGAGTGAACCCGCGAGCGACTGCCACCCGCCCGAGTACCGGCAAGAAGCACAAGAAGGGGGCCAGGAGCGGTGGTGGCGCCACGGTCGCCGTCAGCAACGCGATCAAGAACGGCCCTGGCGCGGTTCAGTCGCGTAACGCCGGCGCGAACATCTGCTCCGGGCTGCCCAAGGGGCGCTGACCGGGACCCCCCCCCCAGGTCAGCGCCCGCCCGGCAGGTCAGCACCCGTCAGGCGTGGATGACGGCCATCGCGTGACGGCGGGCTGGCTCCCGCAACGCCTCGTTCAGCTCGGCAAACAGCTCGGTAGCGGCCTCACCGCTCCAGCCGGCGGGCAACAGCTCCAGCGGCAGGCCCGGGTCCAGGTACGGCAGCCGTCGCCAGGTAGTCAGCATCGGCACGTACTGCCTGAACGCTTCGGCGTCGCTGGCAGTGCGCCTGGCCAGGCGGTCCGCCACCGGCCGGTACAGCGCCGTGAAGGCGGCTGACTGCGCCGCCAGCTCATCGAGGTCCCACCACTGCGCTACCTTGACGGCCAGGCCGGCGAAGCCTAGGTGGTCGGCGCGGAACATATCCACATACCGGTCCAGACCGGTCCGCGCGAGCACCCGTGCGGTCTCGCGCGCGAGCTGCGCCGGGGCCACCCACACGCCCGGAGCCGCAGTGCCGAACCCGAGCCGGGAAAGCTGCGTGCGCAGCTCATGGCGCCTCTCGCGCTCGCTCTCGGGTACCGAGAAGACGACAACCGCCCAGCCATCGGCCAGCACGGCCCGCCGGGCCCGGAAAATCCGGGCGTCGCCATCCCGCAGCACCTCCAGCGCCGCGGGCGACAGCGAATAGCCCGCCGAGCCGGCCACCGCAAGGCTCCGCAGCGTGTCGCGCCGCTTGAGGCGGGACACCGATGACCGCACTGCCTGGCTGTCGACGCCGAGTTCGCCCATCAGCCGCACCAGGGCTGCCACCGACAGCCAGTTGCTCTCATCCCGGCCGTACAGCCCGTACAGCGTCACGATCAGCTGCCCGGGCTGCGGGTCAGGGCGGGCGTACTCGGCAAACGTCGCAGCTATGGCCACGGGGCACACCGCTCCAGGTGATCGAGCCACGTCTATATCGGGTACTTGACTGTCGTAATGAATAGAGCATACTTGGGTACTTGAGCGGAGGCGGGAGGACTTGCTGATGCGCATCGCGGTCGTCGGCGGCGGTCCCGGCGGGCTGTACTTCTCGGCGCTCGTCAAAGCCCTTGACCCGACTGCGGACATCACCGTCTGGGAGCGCAACGCCCCGGACGACACATTCGGTTTCGGCGTCGTGTTCAGCGACGAGACGCTCGGCGGCATCGAGCATGCCGATCCGGTGTTCTACGCGCAGATGGCCAGGCAGTTCGCGCGCTGGGACGATATTGACATCCACTGCGGCGGCACGGTCACGACGGTCGGCGGGCAGGGCTTCGCCGCCATGAGCCGTAAGACGCTGCTGCAGTTGCTCCAGCAGCGGTGTGCGGGGCTCCGCGTCGCGCTGAAGTTCCAGACGCAGGCGCCGGATGTCGAGTCGCTGAGCCGGGAGCACGATCTGGTGGTCGCCGCGGACGGGGCCAACTCCGCGGTCCGCGCCAGGTATCCCGGCGTGTTCTCGCCCTCGGTCGAAGTTCACCGCAACAAGTACATCTGGCTCGGCACCGACCTGGTGTTCGAGGCGTTCAAGTTCTACATCTGCCCGACGCCGTACGGCATCATGCAGGTACACGGCTACCCCTACGACACCACCGGCAGCACGTTCATCGTGGAGATGCACGAGGACGTCTGGCGCCGGGTCGGCTTCGACGCGTCAGCCGCGAGCGCACTGGCACCGGGCGTGAGCGACGAGAAGTCGGCCGCCCGCATCGCTGAGCTGCTTGCTGACGTGCTGGCCGGCCACCGGATCTTCGTCAATAACTCGAAATGGCAGAGCTTCGGCACGCTGTCGAACGCGACCTGGCGGCACGGCAACATCGTGCTGCTCGGCGATGCCGCGCACACCGCGCATTTCTCCATCGGCTCGGGCACCAAGCTCGCCATGGAAGACGCCCTGGCGCTGGCCGCCTGCCTGCACGAGCATGGCTCGATCGACGCGGCGCTGAAAGCGTACGAGGCAGAACGGCGCCCGGTAGTGCTGTCGACGCAGCGGGCGGCACGCGCCAGCCTGGAATGGTTCGAGAACATCAGCCACTACACCGGGCAGGCCAGCGAGCAGTTCGCGTTCAACATCGTTACCCGCAGCCGCCGCATCACCTACGACAACCTGCGGCTGCGCGACCCGGAGTTTGTCGCGGCAATGGACGCGTGGTATCGCCGTCACGAAGCCGAGCGCGGCGTCATGCCGCCAGTCCACGATGCCCGCCCGCCGATGTTCCATCCGTTCCGGCTGCGGACGCTGGTCCTGGATAACCGCGTCGTGGTATCCCCGATGGACATGTACTCGGCAGTCGACGGGGTCCCCGGCGACTTTCACCTCGTGCACCTCGGTGCGCGTGCGCTCGGCGGCGCGGGGCTCGTCATGACGGAGATGGTGTGCGTATCGCCGGAGGGGCGGATCACGCCGGGGTGCGCCGGCATCTACACGCCCGAGCAGGAGCGGGCCTGGGCCAGGGTGGCCAGTTTCGTCCACGCCGCCAGCAGCGCGAAGATCGGGATCCAGCTCGGCCACTCCGGCCGCAAGGGGTCGACCAAGCTGATGTGGGAGGGCATGGACGAGCCGCTGGAGGAGGGCAACTGGGACGTTGCCGGCCCGTCGGCGGTGCCGTATTCGGCGCGCAGCCAGACGCCCCGCGAGCTCGGCCGAGCCGAGATGGATGCGATCACCGGGCAATTCGCGGATGGTGCGCAGGCCGCCGCACGGGCCGGATTCGACCTGCTCGAGCTGCATTGCGCGCACGGCTATCTGCTGTCCTCCTTCCTGTCGCCGTTGTCCAACCTGCGGCAGGATGACTATGGCGGCCCGCTCGGCAACCGGTTGCGGTATCCGCTCGAGGTGTTCGACGCGGTGCGCGCCGCGTGGCCGGCCGACCTGCCGATGAGTGTGCGGATCTCCGCCACGGACTGGCACGAGGGCGGGAACGACGTCGACGACGCAGTGCAGATTGCCGCGGCGTTCGCGGCCCACGGCGCCGACGCGATTCATGTCTCGACCGGCCAGGTTGTCAGCGATGAGCAGCCGCGGTTCGGGCGCAGCTACCAGACGCCGTACGCCGACCGGATCCGCAATGAGGTCGGGGAGCGCTATGGCGTAGCGGTCATCGCGGTCGGCGCCATCTCCTCCTACGACGACGTGAACTCCCTGCTGCTGGCCGGCCGGGCAGACCTGGTGGCGGTCGGCCGACCGCACCTGTACGACCCGAACTGGACTCTTCATGCGGCCGCCGACCAGGATTACTCGGGCCCGGGCTCGCGCTGGCCGCCGCAGTACCTCGCGGGCCGCCGTAAGCCGCCAGCCGGCCGGACCGACGGGCCGCGGCCGCGCCTGACCCTGGTCAGGCAGCCCGGTGCCGGTACCAGGCACAGCCGCTGGCGTCCCGGCAGGCACGCCGGCCTCGCAGCTCAGCCATCGCTGGAGGCGGCGTCCGTTGACGAACGCTGACCTGGTGATCACCGCCGACGCCGTCGCGCCGCTGGCTACCGACGCCAAGCCCGGCTTCGGCGTGGCGATCCGGGATGGCCGCGTGCTCGCGGTCGGCCCGGTCGCCGGGCTCGACGCCGTCACCGGCCCCGGCACGGTCGTCGAGCACCGCGCCGGGCTGCTGCTGCCCGGCTTCTTCGACTCGCACAACCACATGCTGATGACCGGCATGGGCCTGCTCTCACCAGACCTTGGCGGGTGCCGGAGCATCGCCGCCGTACTGCAGGTGGTGCGCGCCGCCGCGGCACGAGCGGCGGACGGCGAGTGGATCGTGACCTCGCCAGCCTGGCACGAATCGAGCCTGGCAGAGCAGCGCATGCCGACCGCCGTGGAGCTCGACTCCGCTGCCGCCGGGCATCCGGTCTTCATCCGCCGGGGCGGTCACAACCTGGTGCTGAACACGCTCGCTTTCGGCTTGCTGGACGTGGACGCGACCAGCAATGACGAACCCGGCACCACGGTCATCCGGCAGCCGGACGGCTCGCCGACCGGCCACATCGTCGGGACGGCCTACGTGGGGCGGCTGGCCGCGCGCCTGCCCGCGGTGCCGCAGGCGCGCAAGCGGCAAGCGCTGGCGCAGGTCGGCGATGCCTACGCCAGAGCGGGCATCACCAGCGTGGTGGAGCCCGGCCTGGCACCGGAGGACATCGAGCTGTTCCGGCTGCTCGGCGACGAAGGCGCGCTGCGGCAGCGGGTCGCGATGATGTGGCGGATTGCCAGCAGCGACCGGGACATCGACCAGGCAGTCACGGCGCTGGCGGCGGGCGACGGGCCAGCGCCGTTCCGCGGCCAGTGGACCAGCCTGTTCGGCCTCAAGCTGGGCGCCGACGGCGGCGTGGAAACGGGCTACTACCGGGACGCCTACGCTCATCCCGACGACGATCAGCACCCGCACGGCAAGCCGCTGATCAGCGCCGATGGCCTGCACGCGATCTGCACGGCCGCGGCCGCGACGAACTGGCACGTTGGCGTGCACTGCGTCGGGGACGCCGCGATCGACGCCGTGCTGGACGCGTTCGAAGCGGCCGACCGCATCGCGTCGCTAGCCGACCGCCGGTGGACGCTCATCCACATGATGTACCCGCGGGCAGATCACTGGCCGCGAGTGCGGCGCCTGCGGCTGACCGTCACCGCGCAGCAGCCGCTGCAATTCGCGCTCGCTGCTGGCTTCCGTCACTACCTCGGCGCGGACCGGGCTCGCGACATCGAGCCACTGCGAGGCTACCTGGCCGAGATCGCGCTGCCGGTGGGTGGTGGTTCCGACAGCCCGGTCGCGCCGTACGAGCCGCTGCTGGGCATCCGCAGTTCGCTCACCCGGCTGACGCGTGCCGCCGGGGTCGTCGGACCGGAGTGGGCGATCAGCGTCGAACAGGCGCTGCGCATGTACACCTCGGCCAGTGCCTGGTGCGCCTTCGAGGAAGACCGCGCCGGTGCGATCGCGCCGGGCATGGCCGCCGACCTGACCTGCCTGTCGCAGAACATCCTGGACACCCCGGATGCCATCGCCGACACGGATGTCACCTGGACCATGGCCGGCGGGAAGGTCACCTACGCCAGTTCTTAGCCGTTGAGGAGCCGGAATGAGAGTCCTGCAGCCGCCCGGCTGGCCCCGTCCACGCGGTTACGCCAATGGCGTGACGGCTCGGGGTGAGCTGGTGTTCATCGCCGGGATGATCGGCTGGGACGCTGACGGCGTCTTCCGCACCGACGATCTGGCCGGCCAGGTCCGGCAGGCACTGCGCAACGTCGTGGCAGTGCTCGCCGAGGCCGGCGCCAAGCCCGCTGACATCGTGCGCATGACCTGGTACGTGACTGACGTCGAGGCCTACAGCAGGGCCAGCAGACAGATCGGGGCCGCCTTCCGTGAAGTGATCGGCAGCTTCAGCGCCGCGATGAGCGTGGTCCAGGTCGCCCGGCTCGTCGAGAGCCAGGCCAAGGTCGAAATCGAGGTGACGGCCGTCATCCCGGAGGCACGCGAGGAGACGTAGCCCCAGCGTCCTCGAGCGTCTCGTCGGCCACCGGCGGCGGATCGTAGATCACCAGGAAGGTGAGATCGTCGGCACCGGTATTCGCGAACTCGTGGGTCAGCCCGCACGGCAAGTCTTCTGAAGCCACCACATAATCCAAATGACAGGTCCCCTTGCCTGGTGAGTAGCCGCGAAGGCGGTGCACGCGAGCGAGGCAGCGAGCCGGCAGCGGGAGTCGCGACGGGTAGGTGCCTACGCTTCGGCTTACCCCCGCGGGTACATCGTTACCCCGGCCGCCGCAGCGGACCGCGAGGCGCGCACGGTCGCACGGGCCGGCGGCGCCGACCTGAAAGGCGGCTCCGCCGGCCCGTGCGATCACCTGCTCGGCCAGCTCAGGTAGCTCACCGGCCGGCTCGCCCGAGAGGCGATCAGACAGCCGGCGGGGTGAAGACGCCGAACATGCTGCCCCCCGGATCACGCAGGTACGCGAACGCCGGGGCGCCGGGGCCGGCGTCCAGGTGCTTGCTCACCACGGTGCCTCCGAGCCGCCCGGCGGCGGCACACGTCGCGTCGACGTCCGCGACCAGGATGTAGAACACCGCGTGGCCGGGTGCCTGACCGCCGGTGCCGAGCACGCCGCCCATCGGGCGGTCAGCCCCGGCGGCCTTGATGTTGCGGTAGTCCATGCCACCAGAGGCCGTCGGGTTATCCGCGTGAAATGTCCAGCCGAACAGGCTGCCGTAGAACCTCTCGGCACTGCCGGGGTCGCTGGTGGCGATCTCGAACCAGGCCAGCGTACCTGGAACCGGGTTGGTCATGGTGTCCCCTTCTGCGACGCATCACCCGCCCGGACGGCGGGCCGCATTCACCGTCGCAGCACTACGCGACAGCCCTATGTCGGTGTTTGGCAGAAGTTCCTCGGGTCTGCGCGCTGAGGCCGGCAGCTTGGTGTGGTGACCGTCAGCGCTCGGAGCGGCGGCGGCCTGTGGCCGGGGTGACGGGGGCAACGCCAGCTCGGCGCTGATAATGCGGTCCATGCGGAACACGCGCTCCTCGTCCCGCAGGTGACACCATGCGGTGAGGTAGGAGCCGTTAGGCCCGATAACCACGTGCTGCGGCTCGACCTCACGCTCGGTCTCGGCGCCGCCGCCATCGGTGTAGCGGATGCGCACCACGAGGTTGCCGCGCACGGCCCGCCAGATGGTGTCGGCGATCCCGGCGTCGGGAGAAGCGCCGGGCCTGACCAGCAGCCGCACCTTCGCAGCCATCGCGCTCGCCTCCTGCAGCGCTCGCTCCGGCATCGCTGCCGCGATCTTCTGCAGCGCGCTGCGGGCGTCGCGCATGAACAGCACATGCTCGCTCAGGCTCAGCGCCACCGCCACAGCCGCCGCCTCGCGCGCAGTGAAATTGAGCGGCGGCAGGCTCATCGACCGGTCCAGCGTGAAGCCGCCCCCTCTGCCCTGCTTGGTGGCAAGAGGCAGGCCGGCCTGGCCGAGCGCGCTGAGGTCGCGCTCGATGGTTCTCATGCTCACCTCGAAATGAGCAGCCAACTGGCGCGCCGTGCGGCCGCGGCGACCTGCCGCCCGCAGCTCCTCGACGACGGCGTAGAGACGGTCGGTGCGGTTCATGGCCGCAGACTAGCCGCGGGCTGAGACAGCGACGCCGACGCGACCCCCGGCTGACCGGCTCGCTCGGGCTGGACCCGCAGGACCTGCAGCCCGGCAAGCGGCCACTCGTCCGCGGCTTCCTGGACTGGACCGAGAGGCGCCAGCATCTCGCCGGTGCGGCCGGGACGAAGCTGTGCCAGAAGTTCTTCGACAACCGCTGGCTAGCGCGGATCGGGTCCGGCCGGGCAGTACGGCTCACTTCGGTCGGCCAGGCCGCGCTGGGGACCTCCTCGGAGTGTCGGACCTCGATTAGCGGACCTGGCCAGGGTCGCGACCGGCTGCATGCAGACGATCAAGCGGCTCGTCAGGTCAGGATAGAATGACGAAACGGCGATGGAGCTCGTCGAGAACCGCCCTCGTGGCTGATGGCTCCTGTCCAACCGCCTGCGCGGCGAGACAGGAGCGTGGCGTGCCATGACCGGCCCTGCGAGGTCCGTGAGCCTGCTCGGCGAGGAACCCGCTGAGCCCGGAAACGGTGACGCGCTCGATGACGAGGTTCTGGCCGACCTGAACCTCGATCAGGTCATCGACAGCGTGGCCGGTGACCGGGACGAGCGGGAGCTCATCAGGCAGCTGCTCAGGCACCCGGCCAGGGATCTGGCAACCGTGAGCTTCCGGCATGAGGTCTTCCGCGACCTGGAAGAGCCCGCCCTGCTTGAGGCCGTCAGGCAGTTCACCGAGCAACTGCGCCAGGTACAGGCTCACCTGTCGCAGCTAGCCAAGATGCACTCCGTTCACCAGCGAGAAGGCTGGTTCCTCGACGCCGCGATCAGCTACTGCGACGCCGTCAGGAAGCTGGCAGACGTCCTGGCCGAGCGGCCAGTGGCGGCACGCGGGCTCGTGGCCCTCCGTGACTACCTCTTCGACTACGCCGGCTCGCCCGGCTTCGCCCGGCTGGCCGCGGAGGCGGCCGACCGCAGGAGTGAGCTTGCCGGGATTACCTACCTGATCCGGATCAAGGGCCTGCGGGTGGAGGTCAGCCGCTACAACGGCGAGCCCGACTACAGCGCGGAGATCGAGAAGACCTTCGAGCGCTTCCAGCAGGGAGCGGTGAAGAACTACCTGGTGCGGTATCGCACGTGGCCCGGCATGAACCACGTCAGCGCGCAGATCGCCGAACTCCTCGCCCGCCTGTTCGCCGACGAGTTCGCCGCACTCGCCGGATTCTGCCGACGGCACCAGCAGTTCATGGACCCGGTGGTCAGCCAGGCTCACCGCGAGATGCAGTTCTACCTGGCCTACCTGGACTACATCAGGCCGCTGCGGTCGGCCGGGCTGACGTTCTGCTACCCGGAGCTCACGACGGGACCGAAGGAGATCTTCGCACGCGAGACCTTCGACCTCGCCCTCGCCGCCAGGCTCACGGCACGCGGCCAGCCAGTGGTCACCAACGAGTTCCAGCTGACCGGACCGGAACGAGTCATCGTGGTGTCGGGTCCGAACCAGGGCGGTAAGACGACGTTCGCGCGAACCTTCGGCCAGCTCCACCACCTGGCTCGCACCGGCTGCCCGGTGCCGGGGCAGGCGGCCCGGCTGCATGTCCACGACCAGATCTTCACCCACTTCGAGCGCCAGGAAGACATCGCCGACCTGGCAGGGAAACTGGAACAAGATCTCCTGCGCATCCAGAAGGCGCTTCAGGCGGCGACACCGGACAGCATCGTGATCATGAACGAGATCTTCACCTCCACCACCGTCAGCGATGCGTACTTCCTCGGGCAGCGAGTGCTGGCCCGGGTTATCGGGCTCGACCTGCTGTGCGTCTACGTCACCTTCATCGACGAACTCGCCGCTCTCGGGCCGTCCGTCGTCAGCATGGCGAGCACCATCGTCCCCGGTAACGCTGCCGAACGGACTTACAAGGTGGTGCGCAAGCCCGCCGACGGCCTTGCCTACGCACTGGCCATCGCGCGCAAGCACGGCGTGACCTACGACCAGCTGAAGGGACGGCTGGCGCCATGAAAGCCCACCTGCTGCATGCAGACCAGGACTTCGACTTCGCCGCCGACCTGCCCCCCAGCAGCGCCGACCTGATCGCCGACCTCGAACTGGACACCGTGCTGACCACGATGGCCGCGGGCGACAAGTTCCTCTACCAGACCTGCGCGAAGGTACTGCTGGCGAGCGTCACGGACCCGGCCGCGATTCGTTACCGGCAGAGTGTCCTGGCCGACTGCATCGCGGTGCCGGATGTCGTCCGCCTGATGTACGACATCGCAGTGGCAGCACTGACGGAGAAGCGCCGGATCTGGGGACTCCTGTCGTCGCAGTACCCGGCGTCGATCCTGTCGTCCGCCATCAACCAGCTTGAGGTGCTGATAGTCCGGCTCAGGGACCTGCGCCGGCTCGCCGATGACCACGTCGCGAAGTTCCGGTCCGAAGGGCTGGTCACTTTGCTGCACACGCTCCAGCGCGACCTCGATGACGACTATTTCGAGGTTCTCAGCGATCACCTCCGCCAATTGCGGTTCGCCGACGGCGAGCTGATCAGCGCGCAACTTGACCGGGACAACAGCGGGATCAACTTCGTCCTGCGGGCGGGCGGCCCGAGGCGCGGCTGGAAGGAGCGGGTCCGGATAGAGCCGCGCTCGGTTTACTCCTTCGCCATCTCGCCGCGCGACGAGGCCAGCGGGCAGGCTCTGCAGGACCTCGCCAACCGCGGTCTCAACCTGGTTGCCAACGCGGCCGCACAGGCGGCCGACCACGTTTCCAGCTTCTTCACCATGCTCCAGGCTGAACTCGCGTTCTATGTCGGCTGCCTCAACCTGCACGATCAGCTCACCGCGCGAGGACAGCCGCTCACCTTCCCCGATCCGCTGAGCTGGACCTCGCCCCAGTTCACCTGCGAGGACCTGCGCGACACCAGCCTCAGCCTGCGGACCGGGCAGGTGGTCGGCAACGACGTGACCGCCGACGGGAAAGCGCTGGTGATCATTACCGGCGCCAACTCCGGCGGCAAGTCAACGTTCTTGCGCAGTGTCGGGCTTGCCCAGCTCATGATGCAGTGCGGCATGTTCGTGACGGCCGGCGCCCTCCGGGCAAGTGTCTGCCAGCAGCTGTTCACGCACTTCATCCGCGAGGAAGACGCCGAGATGGTCAGCGGCCGCCTGGACGAGGAGCTCAGCAGGATGAGCAGGATTGCCGACCAGATCGGCCCGCACTGCCTGATCCTCTTCAACGAGTCGTTCGCGGCGACCAACGAGCGCGAAGGATCGGAGATCGGCCGTCAGGTCGTGCGCGCGCTACTGGAAGCGGACATCAGGGTTTTCTTTGTCTCGCACCAGTTCGACTTCGCCGACGGTTTCCGCCGCGAGATTGCGGACCTGACACTCTTCCTCCGGGCCCCGCGCGAGCCGGACGGCACGCGCACCTTCAAACTGGTCGCCGCGCAGCCACTGCCGACCAGCTACGGACAGGACATTTATCACCGTATCGGCGGGTGGCCGGGTGACCAGCTAGCCGCGTCCTAGCGGAGACCGGTGACCACGGCGAGCACGGCAAGCAGCGCGACCAGCATGTACGCCAGGTAGGCGTCGAGCCGGCCGGACTGAAGCCGCTGAGCCAGCCGCACCAGCATCGCGAACGGCCGCCGGAACGGCCGGTAAAGGTACTGCTCGGTGACCTCGATGACGTCGGAGCTGTACTCGACGTGCGGAGCGGCCGGAAAGGCGGCTGGCCCGTCGTCCTCGTTCCCGGTCCCGAGCCTGGCGACCCCAGTCCTGGTGTGCAAGACCCCGGCGAGGACGCGGCGAGCCGGGTTGGCGAACCCGAACGCGGTGTAGCTGTCGTGCCCGGACACCCCCGCCGTCGCCGAGCGCCAGGCGGGCACGCGGCGCACTCGCAGCAGCCGCGAGCCGGACACCAGCCAGGTCGCCGTCGCGACCACCAGGAACAAGGCCGGCATGACGACCCACAACCAGGACGGCGACAAGATCGAGAAGGCGGCGAAGACGGGCTGCACAACCCACGGCGACTTCAGCGCAGCGGTCACGGCCGACGTCGGCAGCACCGGCGCGAGACCGGCCCCGATCAGCCTGATCTCCAGCGGCGTCATCGCCGCCAGCGCCAGGCAGGCTACCGCCAGCGCGGTGATGCCTGCTCGCCCGGCCAGGCCCGCGTCGGCGGCGACGGCGCGCTGCTGCCCCGCGGGCCGCCCGAGCACCACCAGCCCGATGAGGCGCACGAACGTGACGCCAGCGAAGCCGGCTGTCAGCGCGACGGCCGCGCCGGTCACTGCGAGCACCAGCCGGTCGGCCAGGCCCGGCACCCTGAACTGCTGCATGAGCGCCTCGAGCAGGAACCATTCCGAGACGAACCCCGCCGTCGGCGGCAGGCCCGCCAGGGTCAGGCTGCCGATCGCAAGCCCGGTGCTCGCCCACGGTGTACGGCGAACCGAGCCGCGCATGCCGTCAAGGTCGTCGGAGCCACCGGGCGACTGGATGCTGCTGCTGGCCGTGAACAACAGCGACTTGGCCACGGTATGCGCAATGACCTGCAGCGTAGCAGCTAGCAAACCGACTGCCTGCAGTGCGCGGCTGCCGGTGGCGGCGCCGATCAGCGCTACCCCGAAGCCGGCGAGAATAAGGCCGGCGTTCTCCACGCTGGAATAGGCGATGACCCGTTGCAGGCTCCCCTGCACGGCGGCGTGCGCGATGCCGAGCAGCGCTGTCAGGCTAGCCAGCAGCAGCAGGATGTCGATCACGGCGGCGGGCGGCGGGCCGAGTACGGCCAGCGTGCGCCACAGTCCGTAGAAGCCGACGTTCACGCCGACCCCGGCCATGATCGCCCGGGCCGGGCCGGGCGCCGCGGCGTAGCCGCGTGGCAGCCAGACCTGGAAGGGCACCAGGCCCACCTTCACCGCGAAGCCGGCCAGCAGCAGCACGCATGCGGTCGCTCGCAGCGGTCCGGCAGGCACATGGGCCAGGCCGGCCAGGGTCAGCGACCCGGATCGGGTCACCAGCAGCAGCAGGCCAGCCAGCAAGCTGGCGCCGCTGAGCCGTCCGAACGCGAGGGTGATCAGTGCCGCCCCGCGCCGGCTGGCGAAGCTCCGCTCGTATCCGGCGAGCAGCCAGAACGCGAGCGTCAGCGACTCCCAGCCGAACAGCAGGGTGACGGCATCCTGCGCGGTGAGCACGACGGCGACCGCGCCGAGCGCGAGCGCGTAACCGGCCCCGAGGCCGCGCCTGCCGGGGCCGGCATGGCCAGCCGGGCCAACAGGTCCAACAGGGCCAGCCGCCCAGGAGGCGAACCCGAGCGAGACCGC
>JAJYUU010000093.1 GCA_021792405.1 Actinomycetes bacterium | reverse complement strand
GCTGGCGGCGGCCCGATCCAGGTCAGCCCCGCGCCGATGACAGCGCGCGCGAACTCGGCATTCTCGGCGAGGAAGCCGTAACCGGGGTGCACGGCGTCCGCGCCGCTGCGGGCTGCCGCCGCCAGTATCTTGCCGATATCCAGGTAGCTCTCGGCCGCCGTCTCGCCGCCCAGCGCGAAAGCTTCGTCGGCCATCGTGACGTGCAGCGCGTCGAGGTCCGCCGCCCCGTAGACAGCCACGCTGGCCAGCCCGGCATCGCGGCACGCCCGCACGATCCGCACCGCGATCTCGCCTCGGTTGGCGACGAGGACCTTTCGCACCGCGCGTCTCCCTTCGACCTCCAGGAGTCTAGGTGAGACCGGACCGGGCTAGCCGACGGACCACCACCCTTCGGCATTGTTAGCCACGCTCCCCGCGAATAGTGCAATACGCCGGTTACCGCACGCCCCGGCAGGGCGTCCGGCAGCGCTCGCCCGGCAGCCCCGGCCCGGCAGCGCTCGCCCGGCGGGCTAGCGCGGCAAGGCACTCGCCCGCCAGGCGCCGGGCCCGGCGACGAGCGGCGACCGGATTAGCCGGTCCCTGGCCGCCCAGCGAGAGCGCTGCGGCTGGCAGGCGGCGGCGCGAGCGCGCGCACCCGCCGTGGAGCCGAGAACAACCACGACGGCGGCTAGCTCAGCCGGGGTTGGCTCGCCGTATGCGACGGCGAGCGCCGCGTCCTGCGCGGCCTGTGCATTCGAAGCCCAGGCATTCGAAGCCTGGGCCTTCGAAGCCTGGGCCGGTGAATCTGGCATGGCTCAGCCCTTCGACTTGCCGACGCCGAGGCCGAACTGGCGATGCACCCTGGCCCAGAAGGCATCGCGCAGCCACTCTCGTGCCTCCTGGTACGCGCGCAGCGACAAGCCGAGTTCCTTCTCCGCGTCGACGAGCAGTTCCTTGTCGATGACAGGGGGCAGGATCGGACCGGGCAGCAGGTCGCGGATGTTGTCCTCGCCGCGGGTCAGGATCCACTTCTGCGCGACGTGCTCGCCCGCTTCCTCGACTCGTTCGCGGTCCGGGCCGAGTCGGCTGGGCGGCAGATGCGCGACCGGCAACGGCCGTGACATGGGGCGGCTCATGTGCCGGTCGCCGAACACCTGGGCTGGCGATGGTGCCTGCGGGATTTGCGCCTGGACCGACTGGCCGGCCCTGGCCGGGCCGGGCTCGGCGGCCGCGGCGGGATCGGTGCCCAGCTGGCGGGTGAAAAAGGGCTCGATAAAAGACCGCTCGATGACATCGACAGTGTCGGACTCCCAGACCAGCCGCTCTGCCTGGTTGGTGCCGTAGGGCGGCTCCACGCCCCACAAATGGACGCGGACCCCGTACGCCTGCGCGGCTTCTACCGCGGGAACCATGTCCTCGTCGCCGGCCACCAGGATCGCATCGGTGATTGCCCGGTGCCGGGCCAGCGCCTCCATGTCGGCGCGGATCTGCGCGTCCACGCCCTTCTGCTGGCCGCGCGCGTTGAGGTTGCCAAGCCGGAGCTTGACCCACGGCATCTGGGCGATCACCCGCTGGTCGAAGGTCGGCACCCGGTCCCTGGCCGCGTCGTACCAGTAGACCCGCAGCAGTTCGCCGCGGACCTGGTCCTCCGCATGCCGGCTGAGCGCCTGGATCAGCTTGTCGGCGTCGACCTTGTACTCTTTCCTGGCTGTCGCGCCGAACAGCAGCTCCCCCGCCGAGGCGTAGATGTAGCCCACGTCGACCATGATCGCGTAGCGGGACAGCAGCGGCAGCGGCGAGCCAGTTTCGGTCATAGTACTGACGACTCTAGTAGCTCCCCGGCCCGGCCAACCGCCAGAGTTCGGTACCGGTGCGCAATCATGTGGTTACGCTGCGGTGTTTGTACCTGGACAGTGCCTCTGCGGCAGGGACCCCGCCGCCACGCTAGAGCGGGATGTTCCCGTGCTTGCGCGGCGGTAGCGTCCGCCGCTTAGTCGCCAGCGCCCGCATCGCCCTTGTCACCTCTGCCCGGGTCTCGGCGGGTCTGATGACCGCGTCCACGTAGCCGCGCTCGGCGGCGATGTAGGGGTTAAACAGAGTGTCCTCGTACTCGGCGATCCGCTGCTGGCGAAGTTCCGCGCGCTCGCGGGGGTCCGCTATGGCGGCGAGGTCCCGCCGGTACAGGATGTCCACCGCACCGTCGGCGCCCATCACGGCGATCTGCGCGGTCGGCCAGGCCAGGTTGATGTCGCCGCCGAGGTGCTTAGAGCCCATGACGTCGTAGGCGCCGCCGTACGCCTTCCGGGTGATGATTGTGATCTTGGGAACGGTCGCCTCGGCGTAGGCATAGATCAGCTTGGCGCCGCGGCGGATGATGCCACCCCACTCCTGGCCGGTTCCGGGCAGGAAGCCGGGTACGTCGACGAACGTCAGCACCGGAATGCCGAACGCGTCACAAGTCCTGACGAACCGTGCAGCCTTCTCCGAGGCGTCGATGTCCAGCGTGCCTGCTGAGTGCATCGGCTGGTTCGCGACGACCCCGACCGAAGCGCCGTCAACCCGGCCGAATCCGACCACGATGTTCTGCGCGAAGCCGGCGTGGATCTCCAGGAATTCACCGCCGTCGAGCACATGCTCGATGACCTTGTGCATGTCGTAGGGCTGACGCGGCGAGTCGGGAATCAGCGTGTCAAGTTCAGCGTCGTAGCTGGTCACCGTGAGCGCGGCAGCGGGGTCCGCGCCGCCAGCGCGCACCGCGGACGGGCCAGCGGGCGGCTCGTCAAGGTTGTTTGACGGCAGGTAGGACAGCAGGGCCCTGGCGAAGTCGAGACAGTCCTGCTCATCGGTGGCCTGGTAGTGTGCCACCCCGGACTTGACGTTGTGGGCGTGCGCCCCGCCGAGTTCTTCCTGGCTCACCTCCTCGCCGGTCACGGTCTTGATCACGTCGGGGCCGGTAATGAACATGTACGACGTCCCCTCAACCATCAAGGTGAAGTCGGTAATGGCAGGGGAGTAAACAGCGCCGCCCGCGCACGGGCCCATGATCAGCGAGATCTGCGGTATGACTCCCGAGGAGATCACGTTCCGGTAGAAGATCTCGCCGTACAGGCCGAGTGCCACGACACCTTCCTGAATCCGGGCGCCGCCGCTGTCGTTGATGCCGATCATCGGGCAGCCGGTCGTCAGCGCGTAGTCCATTACCTTGACGATCTTCTCGCCGAATACCTCGCCCAGCGATCCGCCGTTGACCGTGAAATCCTGGCTGAACACGGCCACCGGCCGGCCATCGATCGTGCCGTACCCGGTCACCACGCCGTCGCCGTAGGGCCTGCTGGCGGCCATGCCGAAGTCGGTGGCGCGGTGCCGGGCGAGTTCGTCGAATTCGGTAAACGAGCCCGGGTCGAGCAGCGCGTCGATTCGTTCGCGCGCAGTCATCTTGCCCTTGGCGTGCTGACGCTCGACCTGGCGGGCCGCACCCGCGTGCACCGCCTCGTACCGACGCCGCTCTAGGTCGGCCAGCTTCCCGGCGGTGGTGTGCAGTTCCGGGGAACCGACGGCGTCGGCCGGCTGTGCGGCGCTGTGCGGCGCCGATGCATCGTTGGCCATGCCCGACAGGTTAGGGCAGGAATGCCGGCCTCCGCCTGCCGGGCGCCGCCTGCCGGGCCAACTGGCGGCGGACGGATGAGGCGCGAGAAGGTTAGCGGATGAGCAGCACGACACGGCACCCGGACCGGCCGCGCCTCGCCGAGGCGGTGCTGGCCGCCAGCATCCTGCCCGGCTCGCAGCTGTATACCAGCGTCCGGGTCGTCGAGCAGACCGGGTCGACGAACGCGGACCTGCTCGCGGCCGCGCGGTCGGGAGCGGCCGCAGGCGCCGTCCTGGTGGCCGAGGAGCAGACGGCCGGCCGTGGCCGGCTGGACCGCAACTGGCAAAGCGAGCCGGGTGCCTCGCTGCTGTTCTCGGTGCTGCTGCGGCCTGATGCCGTCCCGGCGGGGAGCTGGAGCTGGCTGCCGCTGCTCGCCGGAGTAGCGACCGTGTCCGCGCTCCGCGCGCAGACGGGCGTGGACGTCAGGCTGAAGTGGCCGAACGACGTACTGGCCCGGGCGGCGGACGGGGACCGGAAGCTGGCAGGGATTCTGGCCGAGCAGGGCGGCGATGCGGTCGTGGTCGGCATCGGCCTGAACGTCAGCGCGACGGAGGCAGAGCTTCCGCACCGGCAGGCGAGCTCGCTGTGGCTGGCCGGAGCCGACAACCCGGACCGGCAGGTGATCCTGATCGCGCTGCTTGGCGAGCTGGAGCGCTGGTACCTGCGCTGGTCTGACGGACGGAATCCGGGCGATGCAGACGCTTGCGGGCTACGCGAGGCGTACCTGCGGTCCTGCGCGACGGTCGGCCGGGAGGTCCGGGTCGAGACGCCCGGCGGGGGGATTCTGGCCGGCCGCGCCGGCGACGTGGACCACGTCGGGCGGCTTCTGGTGACCGCGGCGGACGGCGTGCACGCGATCAGTGCCGGCGATGTGATCCACGTGCGCTGAGCGCAGCTTCCGGGCTGAGGGCGCAGCGCAATCGCGTGGTCCGTGCCAGCATGAGGGCTATGGCCAAAGCGGCGGGCCTTACCGAAGGCGAGCACCTGGTTGTCCGGCTGTATCAGCATTGGAAGACCGTGCTGCGGCCGATCCTGGTCCTCGCGGCGACCGTGATCGCGCTGCTGGCGCTGCTGCTGCTGGTGCCGGCCGTCCGCGACTCGGCGCCCGCCCGGATATCCGTGGGCGCAGTCGCGCTGGTGGTCGTGGTTACCTGGGTTGCCCGTCCGCTGCTGCGCTGGCGGACGACGAGTTACGAGCTGACCAGCCGCAGGCTGCGACTGCGCGCCGGGGTCTTCACCAGGACCGGCCGCGACTTCCCGCTGTCGAAGATCAGCGACGTGTCCTTCGCGCAGGGGCTGCTGGATCGCCTGCTTGGCTGCGGCCAGCTGATCGTCGAGTCGGCGGGCGAGCGCGGCCAGTTGGTGCTCACCGAGATTCCGCATGTCCAGGACGTGCAGGCAACCCTGTTCCAGCTCGTCGAGAACGAGCAGGACAGGCTGGCACGCGAGCTCCAATCAGGGGAACAGCAGCCGCCGCGGCCTGGTTAGCGTGAGGGAATCGTCTCAGTACGGGAACGGGGGTTCTGGTGGCTGATCTGCCACGCACCATCTCGGTCCGCGAGGTCGGCCCGCGGGACGGCCTGCAGAACGAGGATCCGGTCCCGACGCAGGCGAAGATCGAACTCATCGACCGGCTGTCTGGCACTGGCGTCCGGCGGATTGAGGCGGTGTCGTTCGTTCGCCCCGAGGCGATTCCGCAGATGGCGGACGCCGACGAAGTGTGGCGCGGCATCGCCAGGGCGGCTGGCGTGCGGTACTCGGCCCTGGTGCCAAACCTCCGGGGTGCTGCCAGGGCGCTGGACAGCGGGGTGATCGAGATCGAGGCCGTCGTTTCGGCGTCGGATACGCACAATCGCAAGAATGTCAACCGGAGCACGGCAGAATCGCTCGATGACATCGCTCAGGTCATCGCGCTGGCCCACGACCGCGGCGCTACCTGCCAGGTCATTGTGTCGACCGCGTGGGGTTGCCCGTACGAGGGCGACGTCCCGGTCGAGCGGGTTGTCGGAACAGCCGGCCGCGCGCTAGCCGACGGTGCGGATACCGTCTCGTTCGGCGACACGACTGGGATGGCGACGCCTGGCCGCGTCACGCGCCTCGTCGGCGAATTCCGGTCCGCGAACCCGGATGCCGCGCTGAACCTGCACTTCCATAACACCCGGGGCACCGGCCTGGCGAACGTCCTCGCTGCGCTTGAGCTCGGCGTGGCCGACTTCGACGCTTCCGTCGGCGGCCTTGGCGGTTGCCCGTACGCGCCTGGCGCGACGGGCAACATCGCCACTGAGGAGCTCGTCCACATGGTCGAGGACATGGGTGTCGGCACGGGCATCGACCTGGCGGCACTGATCGAGGCGGCAGCGGACGCCGAGCGCATAATCGGCCGCCAGCTCCCATCCCAGGTGCTGCGGGCTGGGCCGCGTTCCCGCACAATCGCGGTTTGAAGAGAGCGAGGTTTAATGGCGGCTGATCCGGAAACCTGGTGGCTCGCTAACACTCGGTAGGCCGGATCGGAGTCAAAAAGATGGCTATATTCAGCCGCCGCGGCAGGTACAGCTGGCTCTTCATCTTGTGGGTGATTATCGGCATCGTGGTCGCATGGGAACGCGCCTACCTCACCGCCCACGTGCTGAAACTGGTGCTGTCCGCACTGCTGGCGATCTTCCTGTGGCCGCTCGTGCTGCTCGGGGTCAGCCTGCATATTCACTGATTTGACGAACGAGCTCAGCAGAACTCGCGCTGGGGCGGCGACCTCCACTCCGCCGCCCCGGCGCGGTTGCCGTACGCTCGCCAGCGTGAGCGCAGCAGGAGAAACGCACCCCGGTCACCCCGGTCACTCTGACCTGGCCGAGATCCGCGCCAGGATCGCGGCGGGCGGGCCGGCGCGGTATCACGAGCAGGCGGCGGCGCAGGGCAAGCTATTCGCCAGGGACCGGATTGAGCTGCTGGTCGACGCCGGAAGCTTCACCGAAGATGGCGCGTTCGCGAACGTGCTGGCCAGCGGACTGCCCGCGGACGGAGTGATCACCGGCACGGCCACGATCGACGGCCGGCCAGTCGCGCTGATGGCGAACGACTCGACGGTGAAGGCAGGCTCCTGGGGAGCCCGGACCGTCGAGAAGATCATCCGTGTCATCGAGCGGGCGTACGGCGCCGGCCTGCCGATGATTTACCTGGTCGATTCGGCCGGGGCGCGGATCACCGACCAGGTTCAGATGTTTCCCGGCCGCCGGGGCGCAGGCAAGATCTTCCACACCCAGGTCCGGGCGTCGGGGTCGGTCCCGCAGGTCTGCGCGCTTTTCGGACCGTCCGCGGCCGGCGGTGCCTACATCCCGGCGTTCTGCGACTTCGTCGCCATGGTGGACGGCAACGCGTCCATGTACCTGGGCAGCCCCCGGATGGTCGAGATGGTGGTCAGCGAGCAGACGACGCTAGAGGAGATGGGCGGTGCGCGCATGCACGCCTCCGTGTCCGGCGTCGGTCACTTCCTGGCCGCGTCGGAGGCCGAGGCGATCGCCGCGGTCCGTTCCTTCCTGTCCTACCTGCCGGCGAACTGGCAGCTCCCGCCGCCGGCAGCGGCGCCGAGTGAGCCCAAGCCCGTCGACCTGCGGGCCATGGTGCCGGTCAGCGAGCGGCAGGCCTTCGACATGCGCCGGTACGTGCGGGGGATCGTGGACGACGACTCGCTGTTCGAGATCCACGCCCTGTGGGCGCGTGAGCTGGTCGTTGGCTTCGCCCGGCTGGACGGGCAGGCGATCGGGGTGGTCGCGAACAACCCGATGTTCAAGGGCGGCGTGCTGTTCGTCGACTCCGCCGACAAGGCGACGAGGTTCATCCAGCTCTGCGACGCGTTCAACGTGCCGCTGCTGTTCCTTGCCGACGTTCCCGGTTTCATGGTCGGTACCGCCGTCGAGCGGCAGGGCATCATCCGGCATGGCGCCAAGATGATTACCGCGGTGTCCGAGGCGACCGTTCCGAAGATCTGCGTGATCGTGCGCAAGGCCTACGGGGCCGGCCTGTATGCGATGGCCGGGCCCGGCTTCGATCCGGACGCCACCCTTGCCCTGCCGACTGCCAAAATCGCGGTGATGGGCGCGGAGGCGGCCGTCAACGCTGTCTACTACAACCGGCTCGCGGCGCTGGACGTGCCGGAGCGAGAGGCCGAGACCGAACGCCTGCGGGAGGAGTACGAGGCTGACATCGACGTGCTCCGGCTGGCCGGCGAGCTGGTAGTGGATGACGTGGTAGAGCCGGAGGACCTGCGCGCGCAGCTGATCCGGCGGTTCGCCGCCGCGCGAGGCAAGGACCGCTCGTTCTCCCGGCGCCGGCATGGAGTAACCCCGGTCTGACTTGAGCGCGAGGCGGCGTCTCACAGACCGAAGTTGAACGATTACGTAAAGTAAGGTCAAGCGGCGGGCAAGACATCCGACCCGCGCTTATCTATCGGACGGGAAACTGCCAGTTGCCCCTACCATCAATCTCATGACCAGCGTTTTGCTCGCCGAGGATGACCCAGCAATCTCCGAGCCGCTCGCCCGGGCGCTGCGGCGTGAAGGCTACGACGTCGACGTGGCCGCCGACGGGCCAGGAACCCTGGAAGCGGCCAGGAACGGCGGCATCGACCTCATCGTGCTCGACATCGGGCTGCCCAGGATCGACGGGCTCGAGGTGTGCCGCCGCATCAGATCGTCCGGGCAGTCAGTCCCGGTCCTGATTCTCACCGCCAGGGCGGACGAGGTCGACACCGTGATCGGCCTGGATGCCGGGGCGGATGACTACGTCACCAAGCCGTTCCGGCTGGCCGAGTTGCTGGCGCGGGTGCGTGCGCTGCTGCGGCGCGGTGCGACGGAGACCAAGACCGTGCAGGGCGTGCGGGTCGACACCGACGCCCGCCGGGCCTGGCTAGGTGACACCGAGATCGAGCTGACCTCGAAAGAGTTCGACCTGCTCGCGCTGATGGTTGCCGAGGCCGGCAAGGTCGTGACCCGAGAGCAGATCATGCGGCAGGTCTGGGACAGCAAGTGGTGGGGCTCGACGAAGACCCTCGACATGCACGTCTCCTGGCTGCGCCGCAAGCTGGGCGACGACGCGCACAGCCCGCAGTACATCACCACGGTTCGCGGTGTCGGGTTCAGGTTCGAGCGCGGAGACTAGATCAGCAAGCAGGCTTATGGTGGCAGGGCTTGACGCACTGGAGCGGGAACGATGCAGCGGCGGCTGCTGATCTCGATGCTCTCCGTCGCGATAGTGGCGGTGCTGGCGCTCGGCATCCCGCTTGCCTTCGTTCTCGGCCGTCTGCACATTGACGAAGCCAACCAGATCTTGCTCAGCGAGGCCCACGATCTTGCGAGCAACCTGCAGCAGCGATCGGCATCCGGGCTCCTCGGCGGCTCGGCGGGCGCAGCGCAGATCGCCAGGACGCTGCCGCCCCATCGGTACGTGCAGATCTGGCAGGGCCAGCGCCTGCTTACTACTGCGGGCGTCCCGCCGGGGCGGCACGACCGGGAGCAGACGGTCGTAGTGTCGGTGGGCCCGCAGGTGTTCACGGTCAAGGTCGCGGCGCGGGACTCGGCCCTGGCCGGTGACCTGACCAGCGAACTCCTGCTCATCGGTGGCGTGGCCCTGCTGGCGGTCGCGCTCGCTGTCGTGCTCGGGCTGCTGTACGCCCGGCGCCTCGTCAGGCCGCTGCGGGAGCTGGCCGGGGCGGCGGACCGGCTGGGTTCGGGTGACTCCAGCCCGCTCGGCCGGCGGTACGGGATCCAGGAGCTTGACCGGGTCGCCGAGGGCCTGGACGGGTCGGCGCAGCGGATCAATGACCTGCTGTCCGCCGAGCGCGACTTCGCCGTCGATGCCTCCCATCAGCTCAGGACCCCGCTCACCGCGTTGTCCATGCGGCTGGAGGAGATGATGGCGGCCGCCGACTACCCGGACGTGGTGCGCGAGGAAGGCGCCGCCGCGCTCGCCCAGACCGAGCGGCTCGCCGAGGTCGTGGGGCAGCTGCTGGGCCGGGCGCGGCGCACCGCTCCGGGAGCGCCGACCGTTGCCAGCGTGGACGACATCGTCAGCCAGCAGGTAGAGGAGTGGGAACCCGCCTTCCGGAGGGTCAACCGGAGGCTTGCGCTGGCCGGCGAGAAGGGCCTGTTCGCCTACGCGACACCAGGCGGCGCATCCCAGGTGATCGCCACGCTCCTGGACAACGCCCTGGTCCACGGCGCGGGCACGGTCACCATCAGGACGTCCAGGACCCGGCGCTCGGTCGTGGTCGAGGTGCGGGACGAAGGCAGCGGCGTGCCGCCCGAGCTGGCGCCGCGGATATTCGAGCGGAGCGTGAGCGGATCGCCGAACGGGACCGGCCTAGGGCTCGCCCTGGCGCGCACGATCGCCGCGGCGGACGGCGGTCAGGTGGTGCTGGTCCGGCCCCGGCCGGCCGTGTTCGCGTTGTTCCTGCCGCATGCGACGGCGGATGCCGAAGAGCAGCCTGCCGTTCTCGGGCCGGCCTAGGTCGCGGTTCCCCGGATAGCCTCCTGGCCCGTAGGCTACGGCGGGTAATGAATCATCAGCAGACTCTCGAAAGCTCCGGCCGTCAGCCGGTCGTAGGGATGGTCGGCGCCGGCCAGCTCGCCAGGATGACCGCCGCGGCCGCGATCGGGCTCGGCATCAGGTTCCGGGTGCTCGCGGGTGCGCCCGGCGAGAGCGCCGCTCAAGTTGCCGCGGACACCGTCGTGGGCGACTACCGGTCGGACGGGGACCTGCTGGCCTTCGCGGCCGGCTGTGATGTGATCACCTTCGATCACGAGCATGTACCACAGCCGCAGCTCAGGGCGCTCGAGCAAGCCGGACGGGTGGTGTGGCCGAGTGCGGCAGCGCTGGGGTTCACCCAGGACAAGCTGGCGATGCGCGAGCGGCTGACCGAGCTGGGCGTCCCGTGTCCGCGGTTCGAGCCGGTGACGTCGCTGGCCGACGTCGCTGCCTTCGCCGAGCACACCGGCTGGCCGGTGGTGCTGAAGGCCGTTTCTGGCGGCTATGACGGGCGCGGAGTCTGGGTCTGCGGCGATTCCGCGGCTGCTGCCGAGGTGCTGTCGCACCGGCTGCCAGTGCTGGCCGAGGAGTATGTGCCGTTCGAGCGTGAGCTGGCGATCTTGGTCGCTCGGTCGCCAAGCGGTCATGGCGCGGCCTACCCCGTCGTGGAGTCCGTGCAGCGGGACGGAATCTGCGTCCAGGTGCTTGCGCCGGCGCCGGGCGTGTCGGCGGAGGCGGCAGTGCAGGCGCAGCGGCTCGGCCTGGAGCTGGCACGTGACCTTGACGTGATCGGCCTGCTTGCGGTGGAGCTGTTCGAGACACGCAATGGTGAGCTTCTGGTGAACGAACTCGCCATGCGGCCGCACAACACCGGGCACTGGACTATCGAGGGCGCCCGGACGTCTCAGTTCGAGCAGCACTTGCGCGCTGTCCTGAACCTGCCCCTCGGCTCGCCGGCCATGGTCGCGCCGGTGGCGGTGATGGCTAACGTCCTCGGCGGGACCGATCCCGATCTTTACGGGAAGCTGAACCATGTGCTGGCAGCCGACACCGGGCTGAAGGTGCAGCTCTACGGGAAGCCGGTCCGGCCAGGCCGCAAGGTGGGCCATGTCACGGCACTGGGCAGTGACCTCCCTACCGTCAGGGACCGGGCTGTGCGAGCGGCGAACTACCTGGCCACCGGCTCGGAAGAACCCGCCGCGCAGCCAGCGACAGCTCTCGGGGGACGGCAATGAGCCAGCCGGTAGTGGCCGTAGTGATGGGCAGTGATTCGGACTGGCCGGTGATGCAAGCGGCCGCCGAGGTCCTGGCCGAGTTCGGGGTACCGGCCGAGGCCGACGTGGTCTCGGCGCACCGGATGCCGGCCGACATGCTCAGCTACGGGCAGGCTGCGGCCGGCCGCGGGCTCAAGGTCATCATCGCGGGGGCGGGCGGCGCTGCACACCTCCCCGGCATGCTCGCCTCGGTCACGACGCTGCCGGTGATCGGCGTCCCGGTGCCACTGAAGCACCTGGACGGGCTCGACTCGCTGTTGTCGATCGTCCAGATGCCGGCCGGGATACCGGTCGCGACCGTGGCCGTCGGCGGTGCCCGCAACGCCGGCCTGCTCGCGATCCGCATCCTCGCCGCCAGCGACGAGGCGCTCGCGCGGCGGATGGCGCAGTTCCAGGCTGAGCTGCGCTCGGCGGCACAAGCCAAGGGCGAAGCGCTGCGCGCCAGGGTCCGGGTGCTGCGCACGGGCCAGCTGCCGCAGGCCCCCACCGGATCGGGTGCCGAACTCTAGCGCCGGGTCTCCTGCGGTTCGCAGATCAGTCCCCAGGGCCGGTCGTCCCGCCTGGTGAGGACGATCGTTGCGGTCCTGTCGCCGCGCAAGCCGAGCCTGCGATGAATCTGCTCCACGTCCCCGGCCAGCCCGCGGCGGCGGATATCGGCCGAGCCGACACCGAGTTCGCGGAGCTTAGCGGCGACATCCCGCTCCCGCCAGGGCAGCGAGGCCAGCACCCGCAGCGTGCGTGCGAACGGCGTCCTGACGGGCCGGTCCAGTGACAGGAACGCGATCATCGGGTCAAGCTGCCAGGCATCCAGCTGACGGGCAAGCTCGGCTACCAGTCCGGCCCTGGTCACGGCCGGGTTCGGGTCGAGCAAGTACTCGCCGGCCGCACGCACCGGGGCCGGCGGTGCGCCGTGAGGGTCGGATGCCATCGTGTGGCCGGCGCCGGGGCCCTGGTCCGTGGCCAGGATCGGATCCGTCACGGGGATCGAGCCGGCTCCGGCCGTCGTTTCCGGAGCCCGTCCTGCCGTATTCCCGCCGTCGGTCCAGGGACTGGCCGGCAGGACGGTCGCACGGCGCGCAGTCGTCGCGAAGGCCGGCGCCCATAGCAGTGCCTCCTTCAGGCCGCGGCCGACGGCGACGAATTCCGCCTCCCAGCCTGCCGGGATGAGCGCGTGCGCCAGGCCGGGCGCGGCCTTGACGCACACTCGGGGGACGTCGCCCGCCATGGCGAAACACCAGCTCAGCGGGGGAGAAGAAGCACCAGCGGGCAAACGGCGCCGGCCGGCCCGGCGAGCCGGGTCGATGAAGGCGGCCGGGATCCCGGCCAGCCGCAGGTCGCGCACGTCGGCGCAGACCGGCGACACCCGGCCGGAGGCCCCGTAGACGGCCGCGTTCCGTGCGGCGAAGTGAAGACTCTCGATATCGGCGTCCACGGCAAGCACTCGCGATGTGACCCTGGCGAGCGCGGTCAGGTCACCCCCGATGCCGCAGCACAGGTCGGCCACGAGTGCCAGGCCGGCGAACCGCCGGGCGCTGTGGGCCGCGGCGCGTTCCCCGGAGGCCTGCTCCAGCCCGGACCTGGTGAAGAACATCTCATCGGCCCGGCTGAACTTTTCCCGCGCGGCGATCCGGAGTGCCTGCTGGGTGAGTGCGGCGGCGACCAGGTCGGCCGGGTACTGACCGCGGAGCTCGGCGCTCAGGCGGAGCGCCTGATCAGGCGTCACGTCGATGCCGCGCAGACGGTCAAGCAACTCGCCGCCCGCGGGCGTCAGCAACATGGCGGCCTGGCCCATCGGCCAATCATCGCGGCCAGGCCCGGCGCGGTGCATGCTGGGCTGCCCGGCCGTTGGCGCAATCACTAGGACGTCCTACCATCTACGGCATGAGCCACGACTTTCCCGCGTTTGCCCTCTCTGACGAGCACGAGGCGCTTCGAGAGTCGGTGCGCGCCCTGGCAGCTGAGAAGATCGCTCCGTACGCTGCCAAGGTCGACGGGGCCGCCGAGTTCCCGCAGGAAGCCCACGACGCGCTGGTGAAGGCGGATCTGCACGCCGTGCACATCCCGGAGGAATACGGCGGCGCCGGTGCCGACGCGCTGGCGGCAGTGATCGTGATCGAGGAGGTGGCGCGCGTCTGCGCGTCATCGTCGCTGATCCCGGCGGTGAACAAGCTGGGCACCGTGCCGTTGCTGCTGTCGGCGTCGGAGGAGGTCAAGCGGCAGTTCCTGCCGCCGGTCGCGAGCGGCGCAGCCATGTTCTCCTATGCGCTATCGGAGCCGGAGGCCGGTTCCGACGCTGCCGCGATGAAGACGCGCGCGGTCCGCGACGGCGACAGTTACGTGCTGAACGGCACCAAGCGCTGGATCACCAACGCGGGCGTTTCGCAGTACTACACCGTCATGGCTGTGACCGATCCGTCGGCCGGGGCCAGCGGGATTTCGGCGTTCGTCGTGGACAAGGCTGATGAGGGCGTCAGCTTCGGCGCTCTCGAGCACAAGCTCGGCATCAAGGGATCACCGACCCGCGAGGTGTACTTCGACAACTGCCGGATCCCGGCGGGCCGGATCATCGGGGCCGAGGGCACCGGGTTCAAGACCGCGCTTGCCACCCTCGATCACACGAGGATCACGATCGCGGCCCAGGCGCTCGGCATCGCGCAGGGCGCGCTCGATTACGCCCGCGGCTACGTCAAGGAACGCAAGCAGTTCGGCAAGGCGATCGCCGAGTTCCAGGGCCTGCAGTTCATGCTGGCGGACATGGCGATGAAGATCGAGGCCGCCAGGCAGCTCACCTATGCCGCGGCGGCCAGGTCGGAACGCGCCATGCACGGGGAGCGGGCTGCTGACCTGACCTTCATGTCCTCGGCCTGCAAGTGCTTCGCCTCCGATGTGGCGATGGAGGTCACCACGGACGCGGTCCAGTTGCTCGGCGGTTACGGGTACGTCAGCGATTACCCGGTCGAGCGGATGATGCGCGACGCCAAGATCACCCAGATATACGAAGGGACCAACCAGATCCAGCGCATGGTGATGGCCCGCCAGCTTCTGAAGTGAGCAAATGCACCGAGCGCCGAGCTGGTCCCGCGGTCATAGCTGCCCCCGTTCCGTGACTGTTCCGCCGGCCACTGCGCGCGGCCGGAACAGGTGGGCGTCGAACACCTGCCGGGCTCGCTCATGCGACGCGGGCACCAGATGGCTGTAGACGCGCAGCGTGAACGCCGGATCATGGTGACCCAGGTACTCCGCTAGTTCCTTGACCGACACGCCGCCATGGAGCATCACGCTCGCGTAGTAGTGCCGCATCTGATGGCAGCCTTCCTTGCGCGTCGTCGCGTACCGTCGGCGGCCGCGTGCGTCCGCCGACGGTACGGCGATAATTCCGGCAGCCGAGAGCGCGGGTTTCCATACCTGCTCGCTGTAGCTCCGGTAGCGCACGAAGCTGCCGTCAGCCCACTGCAGCAGCAGGTTGCGGGCTGCGGCACCCCTGATGTCTTCTCCCACGGCAGCGTGCAAGGCCACGTCGCGTGCGCTGACAGGTGGGCCCGGATGGCTGCTGCCGCCCACTCAGGCAGCGGCACGTCGCGCTCATGGTCATTCTTCGGCAGCGCGTAAACATGGCGGCTGCCGAGCTTCTTGAGCTGGCGCCCGATGTGCAGGACTCCCTCATCGAAGTCGACGTCCTCGATCGCGACCGCCATAGCCTCCGCCACCCGCAGCCCGCAGCTGGTCATCAGCTCGGGCAGTAGCCGCAAGTGCTCCGGGTGAGCGTCGGTGACTGCGGCGACCTGGATGTCGCTCCACGGCTGAATCTCGCCGCCAAGGCCGGCGCGCGGCTTGTCGACGATGGGGGAGTCCGCAGGGCTGCGCTTGATCAACTCATCGGCCACCGCGAGGCTCAGGATGCCCTGCAGCACCAGGAACGCGCCAGCCGCAGTCGACGGTCCGAACTTCCCGGCCAGGGCCGCCAGCCATGCCTGAACCTGGCTGGGCCGGATCGCCCGGACCTGCCGCCGTCCGAACACGGGCTCGACGTGAAGCCGGAACAGGGACTCGTAACGGATCGCCGTCGACGGGTCGACCGTGCGCGAGGCGAGCCAGCGCTTGCCGACTGGGCCGAGAAGTTCCCTGCCGGCTCTCGGGTCGATGTACTCCCCGCGGGCCACGTCGGTTTCCATCGCCGCCCAGAGCCGGTCAGCCTCGGCCTGAGTCCTGCACGCCTTTGACCTCTCGGCACCGTCTTGCTCATGCCAGACCGCCAGCCAGCGCTTACCACGTCCGCGCCGCTTCGGGTCTTTCCAGAGATCTTTGCTGAAGCCCACGTCAGCCTTCGTTCTGAGCACCGGCACCGGGCCGGTCCCGGTAGATGGCGTCGTACTCCGGCGGACGGCCTGGCCAGTGCGGACTGTCGACCTCATCAAGCTCAGGCTCGAGGTCGGGCAAGGGCATGCCCCGGTAGCGCATCTCGCCACGAACGAAATGCAAGCTCTCCATCGCGGCGGTTATGTTCCTCTGGGCCAGGTCACTATCAGCGCGGGTGTAGTCGTCCGGCTCCGCTTCGAGCAGCCGGGCTGTCCGGTCTCTCTCGCGTCTCCAGAGAGCGAGACTCGCCTCATGCCGGCTGAGCAGGCCTACGCCGGTCATGTCTCGCAGGTCCCAAGACCTCGCGGTGAGCCAGTTGCCTTCCGCGTCTCTCATGAGTGCGTCATCACCCGCGTACCAGCGGACGGCATCGAGAGTGCCGAGCCAGCCACCCGGGAGAATCTCCGACTGCAGGTCGGTAGCGACCGGGAAGATCAGCTCGATCGGCGGTGCGCCCAGCGCGGCGCCGATCACCTGGGCCTCGGCGGTAGTCAGGGTCTCCCTGCGGCCGTTCTCGAGCCGCGTTATCACGATCCTGGTGATGGAAGGCATACCCAGCTCGGCGCACCGGCCGGCGAGCTGCTGGGCGCTCATCTTGCGTTCCTCCCTGAGACGGGCGATGCGCTTGCCGATGTCGGCTGCCATGCGCGCCGCCCAGTCATCGTCTTGGGCCACCAGTGAACAATAGCCGTCAAGCGTGTGCCGTTGCAATCCTAACCTGTCAGCGGTATACCTAGGGCCGCCACAACTCTACGAAAGCGGAGATAGGACTATGGCAAACCAATCGCCTGCCTACCTCAACGTCGCGGAGGTAGCAGAGCGGTATCGCACGACGGAGGCCACTGTCCGCTACTGGCGACACATCAAGTTCGGCCCGAAGGGCGTGAAGGTCGGCACGCGCGTCCTGTACCCGCAGGCAGAGATCGAGCGCTTTGACCGCGAGCTCTCGGTCAGGGCGAGCGCCGAGGACTCCGGAGACGCCGCCTGACCTCGAGCACTTCGCCGCCCGCCCATTCACGAGCCAGGGAGGTTCCCTGCGTGGCCCAATCCGCAGCAGTCCCGACGTCATCCGGCCTTGCCGCGCGTCGTCGCGGGCAGGATGCCGCGAGCGCGGGCGTCTGCGATCCAGCGGTGCACGGTTCGCACCGGAACGCCGGCCGCTTCGGCGACTGCGGGTGCCGGGGGCCGCTTGGCGCGGATCGCCGCCAGGTACACGGCGGCGACGTCGCGCAGGTACTGGTCGGTGAGGCGGCCTCCTGGCGGCCTGCTCAGGCCAGTTCGGCCGGGGATGACCGAGCCGAGCGGCACGGGCGGCTCGTCGCCGAAGTACCGCTCGAGCGCGGCCGGGTCGTATCCCTTAACCCTCGCCGGGCGCATCACCAGGTCAGCGGACAGCTCGCTGCCGACGTCGCCCGGCAGCGGGCGGATGGTCACGCTGGCGAGCATCACAAGGTGAAGTTCGATCTCGGCCATCGGGATGGCGCGGAGCATGGCCTCGGTCACGGGCTGGCCGTCGTCGGGCACCACGGTGATCTGGCTTACGCGGATGCGCGCCGGGTTTCCGTCGTCGCGTGCGAGCTGCAGGTACGCGGTGAAGCCGTCGCCGCGCAGCCGCGCCAGTCCGCCGGGCCGGTAGTCCATCTGGAAGGTCTCCATAGAGGGCATTATCGAGTAAGCAAGTGCGTAAGTCAAGCGATAACTTGCGCAGTCCGTGAGCGGCAAGTAGCATCATCCTCGGAGCCGAGCAAGCAGCTCTGCCTCATACGCACTTACTCACAGGAGGACGCGTGAGGACCCCTACAGTGCGCGCCCCATCCGCGGAGGCCGCCCTCCGCCAGCTCGAGCAGCAGGGCCGGCTCATGGCCGACATCCCTGACGCCGCGCTGATCCTCGGCGCCGACGAGCGCACCGTGCTGCGCGCGACCAAGGACGGATCGATCCCCGGCACCCTGGTCGGCGCCACCTGGCGTGTCCCGGTGCGGTGGCTGCGCGAGCAGGTTGGCCTCAACGGAGGTGACCGTGACGCGGCCTGACCCTCCCAAGACGAGAGGCCGGCCACCCGCAGGCAACCGACCCCTTACGCCCGAGCTCACCAGCTCCGTCACCGCCGCCGCCCCCGCCACAGAGGCAGCCGCTGTCGCCATGGTAACGCAGGTCGGCGTCGGTGCGGCGATCAGCGCTGCCGAGCGCGGCTGGGCCGTGTTTCCGTGTCGCCGCGGCGACAAGCGGCCTGCGGTTGGCCGCTGGGAGCAGCGCGCCTGCTCCGACCCTGGCCGGGTTGCGTCGCACTGGCCTGACGGCGCCAATGTCGGCATCGCGTGCGGACCTAGCGGGCTGGTCGTCATCGACCTGGACTGCCACGGAGAACTGCCCGCGGACTGGCGGGCTATTCCAGGTGTCGTCGACGGGCGCGACGTGTTCGTGCTGCTGCTGGAGTGGGCAGGCAAGAACGACTGGCCGAGCACATACTGGGTGGCCACGCCGAGCGGTGGCTATCACCTTTACTTCCGCGCGCCGGCCGGGTCTGAGATCCGCAACTCGGCCGGCCTGCTTGGTCCCGGCGTCGACGTGCGCGCCTGCGGCGGCTACGTCGTTGGCGCCGGGTCAGTCGTCGGCGGCCGCGCATATGAGGTGCTGGACGGCCGCGACCCGCAGCCGCTGCCTGGCTGGCTATGCCGCAGGCTTGCTCCCGGACCTATGCCGCATCATCGGGCCAGCCCGCAAGGCTCGCCGAGTGCCCGGCTGCACGGGCTGGCCGACCACGTGAGTGCCGGAGAGCCTGGCGACCGCAACGGCCGCCTCTACTGGGCAGCGTGCCGCGTCGGCGAACTCATCGCAGCCGGGCAGGCCAGCAGCGTTGACGCCGACATTCTCGTGGCCGCGGCACTGAATGCCGGCCTTCGCGGTGGCGAGACCGAGGCCAGGAACACAGTCGCCTCGGGCCTGCGCGCGGGAGGCACAAGGTGAGCCGCGCGCCCAGCCCGGAAGATGCGCGGCGGGCCGTGCAGGCGGCCGCGGAGCGGCCCACCCGCAAGCTGGTACTGACTGCCGCGTCGCAGATTGAGATAGAACCAGTCGTCTGGGTCTGGGAGGACGACGGCCAGGGCCGGATCCCGGCAGGGTCTCTCGGCCTGTTCGCCGGACGGGAGGGGACCGGCAAGAGCTCGTTCCTGATCTGGCTCACTGCCAGGATCACGACCGGCACCCTGCCGGGATCACTCACCGGGCCGCGGGCCGTCATCTACGTCGCGGTCGAGGACTCATGGAAATACACGATCGCGCCGCGACTGGTCGCAGCGGGCGCCGACCTGGATCGCGTCTACCGCGCCGAAGTGCAGACGGTCGAGGACGCCACGGTGAACCTGTCCCTGCCGGCCGACAACGGCCTGCTCGAGGATGCGATCCGCAAGCACGGAGTTGCTCTGGTCGCGCTCGACCCGCTCATGTCGGCGATCAGCGACACGCTCGACACTCACGTGAACAGGCAGGTCCGCCAGGCACTCGACCCGCTCGCGCGCCTCGCCGACAAGACAGGCGCGGTCATCGCGGGCATTGCCCATTTCAACAAGTCCGCCGGCACTGACGCCTCATCACTCATCACCGCGTCCGGCGCGTTCAAGGACGTGGCGCGGTTCATCTTCGCGTTCGCAGCCGACGAGCAGGACGGCACCCAGGTAATCACCCAGACCAAGAACAGCCTGGGCGTCAGCAACCTGCCGTCGCTGGCCTACCGGATCATCGAGGCTGTCGTGCCGACCAGCAAGGGGGACGCCAGGGTCGGCCGGCTGACGCTCGACGGCCAGTCCGACCGCAGCGTCAGCGACATCCTGCGCGACCAGATGGCCGGCGATGACCGCGACGAGAAGAGCCGCGCGGAGGACTACCTCAAGAAGGCGCTCGGAGGCGGACCGCGGCCGACCCGCGATGTCGAGGACGAAGCCAGGAAGGCCTATCAGATCTCCAAACGGACACTGGACCGAGCGCGGCGGGCGCTCAACATTGCCAGCGCCAAGCGGGGCGATGTCTGGTGCATCGCGCTCCGCGAGCACGAGGGAAACCTCGCCGAGTACGAACCACCTGCGGAAAGGTCCAAGGCTGCCAAGGCTGCCAAGGCTGCCAAGGATGGCACGGTTGGCAACATTGCCAAGGCTGCCAACTCTGCCTCTCCCGGCAGAGTTGGCACGGTTGGCACGGTTGAAGGCGCCGCACCGGCCAGTGATGGCAGTAGCTCATGACCGCCGACCTTGCCGGCGCGCTGCTCGCCGAGGCTGACGCCGCCGAGCTGGCTGAGGTCGAGGACGGTGCCCGGTGACCGCCCCTTCTGCCGCTGCGGGGCGTGACGCGCTCCTGGCCGCAGTCGACGACTGCCAGGAGCGGATGCTGGCCCGGATCGAGGCCGCCCGCCGCGAAGTAGAGCGCCTGGTACGGGAGCGTGGCTGGCAGCGGCCGCCAGCCACGGTCCCGTCACTTCACGAGTTGGCGTCCCGCCGGGACACGACTGCGGAGGTAGCCCGGTGACCGGCCCGGCGTGTTTCACCTGCCGTGCCCGCCCGGCCGCCGGGTTCAGCGCCTACTGCGCCGGCTGCCAGCCACGTGACCTGCGGCCGGTCCGGGCCAGCGAGCACGGCTGCCCGGCTCGCGGGCAGGTGTTCGGTCCGCTGCGGTTGTTCGACCTGCACCAGTCGGTGGATTACGGCAGGCCGCGCCCGGTCTCGTGCATGGCGCCAGACGGCCTCGGCATGGTCCGGGACGCCAGGGGCGTTTGGCAGACCCGCGAGGGCCTGGTAGCACGTGCTCGCCGCGCCGCGGTGATGGCAGGACGGGCACGCGACACGAGGAGCGCGTCATGAGCGCCACTGCAGCCCGGACCGCGTGGCCGGCGATCATCAGCCGGGCCGGCGAGATCGTCGAGAGCTACGACACCTCGGTCACCCTCCGCCAGTTGTTCTACCGGCTGGTCGCCGAACAGCTGATCCCGAACACGCAGGCTGCTTATAAGCGGCTGTCCGAGCTGACCGCCGAAGCGCGCCGGCGCGGCGAGTTCCCCGACCTCATCGACCGCGGCCGCCAGATCCACCGTCACCCATGGTGGACCGATCCGGCCGACGCCATGGACGCGCTCATCAGCCAGTACCGCATCGACCGCACGAGCGGCCAGGACACGTCCCTGTACCTCGGCGTGGAAAAAGCCGGCTTGGTCATCCAGCTAGAGCACTGGTTCGCCGACCTGGGCGTCCCGGTGCTCGCGCTCGGCGGCTACTCAAGCCAGACCTACGTTGACGAGGTAGCCGCCGACGTGCGTCGGCAGGGACGGCCAGCGGTACTGCTGTACGCAGGCGAGCACGACCCGTCCGGCGAGGACATCGACCGCGACTTCGAGAAACGGTCGGCGTGCTGGGACAAGGTCGTCCGGGTTGCGCTGACTGCCTCCCAGGTGGAGGAATACCAGCTGCCGCCCAACCCCGGCAAGGCAACCGACTCCCGGGCGGCCGGGTTCATCGCCCGTCACGGCGCGCTCGTCCAGGTCGAGCTCGACGCGCTCGATCCCGACGACCTGCGCGGCCTGTTCACTCAGGCGATCGAGCCGTTCTGGGACACGTCCCGTTACGACGTCGCGCTAGCCCGCGAAACCGGCGACATCGAGGCGCTCGAGTTCGCCGCCCGGAGCATCTCTTGAGCCACCGCAAACAACCCCTGAGACAGGAGATTACCGAGATGACCATCCCCGAGACTGAGACCGCACGCAATCCGGACGAGGACTACCTGCGTCAGCTCCGCGAGACCATGGCCGACCCCGCAGACGCGGTGTGGGTCATGACGCCGCACGGACGGAAGGCCGGCTACCGGGTCTGGCCCGACCGCAGCCCCGCAGCCC
>JAJYUU010000251.1 GCA_021792405.1 Actinomycetes bacterium | reverse complement strand
CATGCTATCGGAGGAAGGCGGCCGCTACCGGCCGCCCATCGCCAAATACGACGAGATGCTCACCGCCGTGATCGGGCTATTCTTCTTCAGCAACTACTTCTAAGCCTAGCCTTATGAATAAGGCTCCGGGTCAGCTCGCCCAGATGGCCGGGCACGAACACTCCCGCTGCGGCCGTAATCGTCGTGGTGATAACCGTGACAGCAGAATCGATGGCAGACTGGAATCGCAACGGAGGTCCTCAGGTGCGGGTGATCTTGGCAGATTCCCGTCTTACCGGACCTCCGTCTGCTATGTGATCACGACACGCCGGGCGCCGGTGCTTGACCAACGCGCCCGGACCTTAACTCCCCGGCATTTCGTCTAGGCGACCGCGAAGGTCACGCCAGCGCGCAGGCGTGTGGTAAGAGCATCGACCTCGTCCGGGCTGTCGCCGCCAATCACGAACAGCCCGTGCCGCCCCCAGGAGTCGGTCACCGGAGGGACGTTGTCGCCTTCCGCGATCGACAGGTCCGAGGTGAGCACTGCCGGGTGGCCCGCCAGTTCGTCCCAGCCGGACACCGCTTTGAGTTCGCCAGGCGGGCATATCAGGAACGCAGCGGCTGCCGAGCGGGTCATAGCCGGCGCCGACTGGGGGTCATGACCGAGCAGGTCATCGACCAGCGTTCCGTATAGTTCAAGCCCCGGACGTGAGTACTCGACCAGCATATGAATGTAGTCTCCGCCGGGCCGATCGTGGAGCTCGCCGATCACGATGCCGTCGTCGTTCACCCAGAACTCGACGTGGAAGATGCCTCTGGTGATGCCAGCTTCACGCAGCGCTGAAGACACCGCTTCCTCGGCCGCCTGCTGGTGGGCCGAGCTGAGCGAGGCCGGCACCCGGTGTCCAGTCTCGATGAATCCAGTCCCCGTTTCCTTTTGTGTCAGCGCCAGGACACGGGCAGTGCCTCTGACCATCACTCCCTCGGCGGAGTACTCCTCGCCGGAAACGAATGTCTCGATCAGGAACGGCGCGGACGAGGACAGGGAGCCGAACGCGCCCGGCGGAGTCATCGAAAGCCGGGTCAGGGCCGGCTGTACGTCACTTTCCGCTTCGATCAGCGAAACCCCGAGGCTAGCCAGGCCATCCCTTGGCTTAATGATCCACGGGCCAGGACCGTGCTGCTTCATGAATAGGCGGGCATCCTCAGCCGTCCGGCCCAGAGCCGTGGCCGGCTGGGTGAAGCCGGCGTCTCGCAACCGGGCCCTGCACAGGTCCTTGTTCCTGATCCGCAGCACGGCTTCTGGTGAATTCCCGGCCAGGCCAAGCTGCTCGGCTATCAGCGCGGTCGAGTAAACCGCGAGCTCACGGATCGTCAGGACAGCGCTCAGCCCGCGCGGGGCGGAGGTCTTGGCCCAGTCCAGGGCTGCCTGCGGGTCGTTGACGTCCAGGGGCAGGATCTCGTCGACCTGGCCCAGCTCTTCGAGGCTGGCGTGTTCCAGGTTCTGCGGAGAGTCGGCCCCGATGAGCTTGACCCCGCGGCGTCTCGCCTGGCGGCTGAGTTGCCGGATCTGGTCCCGGCCCCAAGTAGTGATGACAGTGCTTCCGGCGATGAGCAACGTGGTATCGGTCATGACGGACATGCTACGATCCCAGAAGGTCTAATGTATGCTCCAGATTAATGGCAGATGTTTGGTCCAGTTCGCTAGATCTCTGCGTTGAGCTGAGCAATCGGGGCTCACTCGGCCGCGGCATCGAATCGGCCCTCCGGCAGGCAATCTGTGACGGCCGACTCGCCGTCGGCGCCAGGCTGCCCTCGACCCGGGCGCTGGCTCACGATCTCGGCGTCGCCCGCGGCACCGTCTCGGGCGCTTACGCGCAACTAGCGGCGGAAGGCTACATTACGCTGCGGCCAGGGGCCGTGAGTGAAGTGATCTGGGTGCCGCCCGCTATAGATCCGCCATTGGACTTCGAGCTCGACCGGGTACCGACCTGGGACTTGCGGCCAGGATCGCCGGACAGTTCCGGTTTCCCCCGGCAAGCGTGGGTGCGGACCACCCGTGCAGTGTTCCAGCGGCTGCCGCTCGATGCCTTCGGCTACGGCAGCAGCCAGGGAGCCAGCGAACTCCGCCAGGCGCTGACCGGCTATCTCGGTCGTGCGCGCGGCGTCCTGACCAGTCCAAACCGGCTCATGATCTGTTCGGGGTTCACACAGGCTCTTAGTTTGATCTGCGAGGTGCTGCGACGCAGCGGCGCCGAAGCGGTCGCCATGGAGGATCCGTGCGCGCCCCGTTACCGCGACATGGTCACCAGCTCGGGCCTGCGGATAGAAGGCGTCCCGTGCGACGATCAGGGCATCGCGGTCGCCGCGTTGCACGGGCTCGACGTGCAGGCAGTGATCGTGACTCCAGCCCACCAGTATCCGCTCGGCGTGACGCTGTCAGCAGCCCGGCGGAACGCCCTCACCGACTGGGCCCGCCAGCGCAACGCGCTCATCGTCGAGGACGACTACGACGGCGAGTTCAGGTTTGACCGAAGGCCGGTCGGATCGCTCCAGCAAATGGCGGCCGACCGGGTCATTTACGTCGGCACGGCCAGTAAGACCCTGGCGCCGGCCTTGCGGCTGGGCTGGATCGCCCTCCCGACGGCGATCCAGGCGCTGGCCGTCGAGATCAGGGACCAGCTGGATAGAGGCAACGCCGGGTTCGAACAACTGGTCCTAGCCGAGTTCATCGGCTCAGGCGCCCTTGACCGGCACGTAAGGCGGACGCGCGGGGAGTACAGGAAGCGCCGGGACTACCTGGTCCGGGCGTTGGCCCAGGACGTGCCGCAGGCCACTGTAACCGGGATCGCGGCCGGATTGCAAGCGCTGGTGACGCTGCCGGGCGAGACCAGCGACCGGGCACTGCTCACCGCCGCTAAGAGGCACGACCTCCAGTTGCACACACTGACCGACTACTGGCACAAACCCGGCGCGGGCCATCAGCCCGCAGTCGTGGTTGGCTACGGCGGCCCGCCCGCCAATGCGTTCCGGTCCTGCGTCAGCGAATTGGCGGCGGTCATCGCGGAAGCGTGCGGCCGAACTACCCTGGCCTGCCTGCATGAGCCTTAACCCCGAAGTCACGCGCGCCCAGCGCATCAGGAGGTGATTGTCCAGGTCATGACCTGATCGGAAGCTCGTCGTCGCCTGCCGGTGTAAGTCCGGTCCGGGTAGTTGCCAGGAAGCCCGGTAGCAGGCTGGCGGCTTGGCCTGGAAACGGGCCGGGTCGGAGCCCAGCGTCGAAAGCCACTTTGGTGGGAGCAACTGAGCGGTCCGTAGCATCAAGCGAAGCCTGCCGCGTCGTTTAGGGGAAAAGACAGTGCCGAGCCGCGGTAATCACGGTGAAGGCCATGGAAGCGGTGAAGATCCTGGAAGTGCAGCCGCGGGGGACTGTCCGGCGTACGGGGCGCGGAACGTTCAGAAGTGAGGATTCCGATGGATTCCGAGCGCCGGTTCCGATGGATTCCGAGCGGTTGTTCCGATCGATTCCGATGGGTCATCGTTAGCGTGTCGTAACACAGCGGAGGTTACGGGCGCTGAGATTCTTACTCGGATATTGCTATCCAGTCCGAGGAAATGGCCCCGATGCCGCGACCCCGCATCGACATGCGCAAGATCAGGGAAGTTCTCCGGCTGGCCCTGGGTGAGGAGCTCAGCCGCCGTCAGGTCGCCGCCGCGTCCGGGGTGCCGCTGACCACTGTCAACGATTACCTGCGCCGGGCAGCGGCTGCGGGCCTGACGTGGCCGCTGCCCGGCGATGTGGATGACGCCAGGCTGGACCGGATGTTGTATAGCCAGCCGGCCCGGCCGCCGGCGGCGCAGCGCCCGCTGCCGGACTGGGACCGGGTGCATAAGGAACTGCGGCGCAAGAACGTGACGCTGCAGCTGCTGTGGCTGGAGTACCGGGAAGCCCACCCGGACGGCTACGGCTACTCCCAGTTCGCCAACTTGTACCGGCAATGGCGCGGCCGGGTCGATGTGACGATGCGCCAGGCGCATAAGGCCGGGGAGAAGCTGTTCGCCGACTTCCCCGGCGACACGGTGCCCGTTTACGATGCGCGCACCGGCGAGGTCAGCCTGCGGGCCGAGTTGTTCGTCGCGGTGCTGGGCGCCTCCAGCTGGCTGTATGCCGAGGCGTTCCCGTCGCAGGAACTGCTGTACTGGGTGACCGGGCACGTGCACTGCTTCGAGGCGATGGCCGGCTGCCCGGCCATCGTGGTGTGCGACAATCTGCGCTCGGCGGTGACAAGGCCAAACCGGTATGAGCCGGACGCGAACGCCACCTTCGCCGAGATGGCCGCCCACTACGGCGTCGCGGTCATCCCCGCAAGGCCGTATCGGCCGCGTGACTATCCCGAGTAAACATTCAGGCCGGGCTTGAGTTACCGGCGAACTGCACTGTGTGATCGGTTCCGGGCGTGGTTCAGGTGGCTGCCGGGATGGGTGGTATCCAGGGGTTTCCGGCGAGGGCGTCGCGGATGGCGG
>JAJYUU010000250.1 GCA_021792405.1 Actinomycetes bacterium | reverse complement strand
ACGGCACTGCGACCGACGCCCGCTCGTAGGCTGCCGGGCTGGTGAACGGGGCTGGGTTGCCCGCGGCGTCGGTAGCCAGCGGGCTGACCGAGGCGATGGCCTGCTGCTTGCGCTTGAGGCTGACCTGTACTGGCGGACTCAGGTATTCCAACTGTCGCAGTGCCCTCAGTTGATCATGTGCGCTTGCCGGAGACTTCCTGCTCATCGCTGCTTCTTTAAGCCGTCCGCCCAGCAGACAGGGCTCGCGATTGATGAGCGGATCCTGCATCAGACGGGCTCGACGCTGCGTCATTGCTGGTCAGCGCGCCGCGCCAAATGCAGGGCAGGAAGGATTTGCTGCCCTCCGGGCCAGGCAAACTACGCAAACCTCGCCCACCCGATGCAATACCTGAGCCTTCGCGTACGTCTCCAGCGTGGTCTGCACATCCGCATGACCCAGCCGACGGGACACCACGTGCACCGGCACCCCGGCCAGCAGCAAAGCTGTCGCGTGCGAATGCCTTCTGTCCGCACTCGGCGTGTGCGGAGGATCCGTGTAGCGATTCAGCCTGGCCGTTCCGGGTGCGGAAGTTTCGCGCTGGTGGTGTCCGGCGGTGTGGCGATTCCCGCGCCTGGGTGTGACGCATGTCATATCGCCGGCAGGCCCGCGGAGGGTTTCGGCGATGACGGCCGCGGCTGCGGCTGGCCCGAGCCAGTTTCGCTGAGGCTGGCGGACACCAGGTTTCAGAAGTCGATGCCGCTGTCTGCGGTGCCGAGCAGGGCGCTGAACCGGGCGAGGTCACTGTGGAGTTCTTCGGCGCTGTATGGGTGATCGCTCATGAACTGGTCGAGGGAGTCGCCGAGGCGGTCGGGGTCGGCTGTCAGCCACTGGCTGAGGAACCGCAGGAAGTCGGCTAGCTCCTCGGCGTCCGGGGTGCGCAGGCAGACCGATAGCATCGCGTCCCGTTCGGTCCGGTCTTGCGGGCTGCTGCCTGCGGCGTGGCGGACGGCTGTCACGACCAGGTCGAGGTTGCGCTGGTCGAGGCCGGTTAGGGTGTCGCGGAGATCGACGGGGATGCCGTCGGCCACGCTTGCGGTGATCTTCAGCATCCGCTGTTCGCCTCCCGAACATGGAAGGCTTGAGCCCAGCGCGGCGATTGCGGCGGGCCAGTCGATGACTGCCACTGGGTGGCCGCTGCCGATGCCGGGGTGGATGGTGATGAACCGGCTGGTGAAGTCGTTCCGGCGCAGCCAGTCCTGGGCGATGAGCAGATCGGCGGCGGCCTGGAGGCAGCACAGGCTCTGAGCGTGGGCGCGCAGTCCGGCGGCGAGCATGTCGGGAGAGGTCATTGTGGCTCCTTGCCGGAGTCCGCAGTGCGTCCGGCGATATCGGGGGAAGAGGGCATGCCGAGGGGCTCGCGAGTATGGGTGCTGGTCACGACTGGTGCTGCTCCCCGGGGGAAGGGGCCGGCGCTGGCAGCCGGCGGACGCTGGCGGCCTGGTGGACTTCCTGGCGCAGCCGGGTGATCTCGTCGTGCTGGGCGGCGAGCCGGGCGATGGCCTTGTCGCGGAAGCCGTCGAGTTCGCTGGCTGTGGCCTGTGCCCGGGCGAGGCGTTGTTTGAGCCGGGTGATCTCGTCTTTGAGCCGGGCGACCTGCGCGTCCCGGGGGTCGGGCCGCTGGCCGGCAGTTCGGAGCTCGCCGAGGCGCTGCTCGAACTCTTCGCGCAGGCGGGCGTAAGGACGGCTGCCGTAGAACGCGGTCCGGTCCACGCCGGCCTGGGAGGCGAGGGTGGTGATGTCGCATTTCCCGCCGGGCGGGATGTCGCCGTTCAGGAGCCGGGCCATGGCCGCCTTGATGTTCGCCTCGTTGACGGCGATCTGCTGCCTGCTGAGCCTCATTCCGGTTCTCCCGCTGCTTTTTCTGCGGCCTTGTCGATGCGTGCCAGGACGCCGGCGGCGCGGTCGTGCTCAGCTTGCAGGCGTTTCTTCTCGGCCGTCTGCGTGCGGCCGAGCTGGTCGAGGAACGTCTTGGTGTTCTCGGCGTGCTCTGCCCAGACCGGCCGGTGGCAGGGGTGGTGGGTGGCCTGCGGGCAGCGTGCCGAGTCGCACATGCCGATGAGGGGCCTGTCACCGTCCGGGGTTCCGGCGAGGCGGAGGCACAAGGCGCGGGACGGGTCGGTGAACCAGCAGTAGTTTGCGGTGCCGAGGTGCAGCACGCCGGTGCGCTTGGCGAGGAGGGCGTGGATCTCCTGGTCGCTGCGCTGGATCCTGGGTGTCCCGGCGGTGCCGGGGCCGGCGTCGATGCTGGCGAAGAACTCTGTGAGCTCGCGCCCGCCGGGGCCGGCGGGCAGGATGCCCTGCTGGTAGTTGCGGTACTCGGCCCAGGCCAGTTCGAGGTTCCGTTCGGCCTCGTGCTTGTTCACCTCGGCGAGCAGCTCGGCCTGGGCGCCGCCGGGGCGGGATACCCTTCGGTAGTTGCCACGGCGACGTGCTTGAGCTGGACCTTGGCGGCCAGGACGCCGCCGGGCCGGTAGGCGAGGCCCGCCTGACGGGCGAGCGCGTTCAGCGCGACCGGGAGCAGGGGATCATCGGGCTGCCAGCCCGCGGCGAGCCGCTCTGCGACCCAGCGCCCGGGGAGCATGGGCAGCGGCTCGCTTTCGCGCACGTAGTGCTCGAGCAGGCGGGTGATCTCGGCGACTGGCGCGCGCGACCGGTGGGTGAGGTCCCCGTCGCCACCGCTGCGGCCGTGCTGGCGGCTTGACTCCCTGACCTGCTTGTTCAGGGTGACGGCGTGAGGCCCGATGACGGTAGTGAGGTAGATGGCCGCGGCGAGCAACGGACGCAGAACGTCGTCGCTGAGAGGCGGGGTCTTGTTCATGCCCCTGCTGGGCATCTCCGCGACCGCGGAGGCGGTAGCCCCGCCCCAGGGCCGAAGGCCAGGATCGGGCCGGTCGGTGGTGAACAGCTCGCCGTAGCTGAGCAGGTCGATGATGGCCTGGGCAGCACGACGGCGGATGCTGGGGCTGCGTTCGCCGGCCACGGCGCCGTGCTCGCCAGGGAGGTAGCGACGGTGAGCGAGATAGGCCTCGCAGTGGTGGGCGCCGACTGCGGCGAGGCTGGAGACTCCCTGGCCTGTTAGCCAGTTCAGGAGCTGGGCGGTCTCGTCGAGACGGCCGCTGGCAGTGGCGATGTGAGCGGGGAGCCGGTAGGCCCTCGGCAGTTCCGCGACCGCCTCGTGCCGGGGCACCAGCATCGCGAAGATCAGTTCTTTGGCGGTCAGCCGCCATCTGGGGTCGGTGATCTGCGCGAAGCTGAACCGGCGCTTGTTCAGGCCCAAGACGACGGGAAGCCCGGCCACGTCGGAGAAGTCCCACAGGTCGTCGTCGAAATTCGGCCGGGACGCCCCGGGCGGCAGCGTGAGCCCGGCCTGAGCGCAGATGTCGGCGCCGGCGAACGGCGAACTGGCCGGGTGCGGGAGGGGAAGGACGGCGGCGGTCACCGGGTGCGCTCCTCGGGTCGCAGCGGAAGCTCGCTGTCGTCGCCGGCGACGTGACGGGCTGCCTGGCCGGTGACGGCGGGGTCGAAGCGCTCCAGGATCTGGCCGGCCCGCTGGGAGTAGGGGCCGAACACGGCCATGAACTGGGCGGCGGGCATCTGCTGCCACTGCCGGGAGAAGAATGCCTTCAGCCGCAGCAGGTTCCCCGCGTGCCGCGGGGCGAAGACCGCCAGCGGGCAGAGCAGGCAGACCCACGGCCTGGCCGGGCACGGCTGGCCCTTCGGCCCGTGCAGCCCGGACAGCTGGTCGGCGCAAGGCCGCGGTGAACACGTCCCGTTCCCCGCGGACGAGCTCGGCGACCACGCTGTCGTCCAGGCCGAGCGAGCCGGACAGCTGCGGGTACTCGCGTGCCAGGGCGGCGGCGTCCTCCCCGGACAGGACGGCTGGCGGGTTCGCCCGCCGGATCAGGTCATGCTGGGCGTCGGCAACGACGGCGTCGATGGACTGCTGCTGCGCCGGGGTGGCGGCGGTCAGGTAGTGGTCGCCCTCGACCTGCGGGAGTGGTTGGGGTCGATCGTCGCCCGTCCCCGGCCTGCCCAGGCGCTCTTGTCCCGCAGGGACAGGTGCGTGGTCCTGATGCGGGACCGGTGGATCTTCAGCGGCCCGCCGTCGTCGCTGGTCACCTCGTGCCGCAGTATCCAGCGCTGGATCCCGACCCGGTCGGCCTTCTTGATGAGCATGTCCGCGCCGGGATGGCTGATGCCCAGCCACAGCCGTTCCCGGTCGGCCGGGCCGGCGTGACTGCGCAGCAGCGCCGAATGGCTGAGCCACTGCTCGAGCAGCCGCACTGCCCGCCGGGGCAGGTTCAGGCTCTCCGCGGAGGTGCGGCGCTTGACATACGACAGCAAGATGGTGGCGTCCCCAGCCTAGTCGCAATGCCGGGGAGTTAAGGGCCAGCCGCCTCGGTCAAGGACCTGTCTCGGCGTGTCGTGACCGGATAGCAAACGGAGGTCCGGTAAGACGGGAATCGACCAAGATATCCGCGTCGCTGAGGACCT
>JAJYUU010000092.1 GCA_021792405.1 Actinomycetes bacterium | reverse complement strand
GGCGCTAGTTCCGCCTGACCAGCTCGGATCGGCGACGCTGGGCAGATCACCGCGCAGGCCATCGACCAGTGGACCGGCGCGGCCGCCGTCAGATCAGCCCGGCATCCGAGGCCCGCACCACGGCCTCCAGCCGGGACGACGCGTTCAGCTTGTCGAGCAGCCGGCTGACGTGCCCCTTCACGGTTGCTTCGGACAGGTCAAGCCGCTCGGCGATGGCCCGGTTCGACCGGCCCTCCGCCAGCAGTTGCAGCACATCGCGCTCGCGCCCGCTCAGATGCGGGATGGCCGCCGCGGTGGCCTGCTCCCCGAGCATGTCCCTGGCCAGCTTGAACGCCACCCGCGAGTCGATGGTCGGCCCGCCGCCGACGGCAGACCTGAGTGCCTGCGCCATGTCCGTCTCCGAGGTGTCCTTGAGCAGGCAGCCGTCGGCGCCGGCCAGCAGGCACGCCCGGATCTCCGCGCTGGAGTCGAACGCGGTCACGATCACGATCGCCGCTCCTGGCAGGCACTCCCTCAGCCGGCCGCACAGCACCGGCGCCGGGATCTCCCCCGGCATGTGCATGTCGAGCAGCACCAGCCCAGGCCGCACCGACGCGGCCAGGGCCAGCGCCGCGTCCGCGTCCGACGCGTCGGCGCACTCGGCATCAGGGAAGGCCTCCGAGACGACCATGCGCAGGCCGCGGCGGGCGACCGGATGGTCGTCGACGATCAGGACGCGCACTGGGCCGGGTCCAATGGCGGGCGGGCCGGCAGCTCAAGCCGGAGCACGGTCTGCCCGGCCGCGTCGGTGCTCAGCTCTAGGGCGCCGCGCAGCTGGGCGGCGCGCTCGCGCAGCATCGCCAGCCCGGCGCCGGTACCGGCGCCCGCGCGAACCGGGCCGGCGCTGGCGCCGGATCCGAGCCCGCCCAAGCCGTCCCCTTCCTCGGCCTGCAGCACCAGCGTGACCACGTTGCTGTCGTAGGCCAGGTGCACGATCGCGGCCCTTGCCCGGGCGTACTTGACCGCGTTGCGGAGTCCTTCCAGGGCGGTGTCGATCAGCAGGTCCTCGACCGGCTGCGGCAGCTCCCTGCGCTCGCCCCGGCCGGTCAGCCTGACCTGGCAGCCGGAGGTCCGCTCGAACAGCCTGATCTCGCCCGCCAGCCGGGTGCTGAACGCGAGTCCGTCGGACGGCTGATTCAGCCGGCGCAGCGACTCCCGCAGTTCGCTGCGGGCCTGCGCCGCCGTGGTCTCGATCTCCTCCAGAGCCGCGGCCAGGGCATCCGGATCGGCCTGCTGCCGCGCGTAGTGCGCGGCCACCCCGATCGTGAACAGCATCTGCGCGACCGAGTCGTGCAGCTCGGTGGCCAGCCGCTGCCGGTCCCGCAGCCGCACCAGCTCGAGGTCCTGCCGCCGGGCGGCCGCGGCCCGCAGCGACAGCTCGGCGTGGGCGGCAACCAGTTCGAGCGTCCGCAGGCTCTCATCGGCCGTCGGCCCGGCCAGCCGGGTCCCGGTGTACAGCAGCGCCTCGACCCGGTCGGGCCCGCCGACCGGGACGCAGGCCATCCCGTGCAGTCCCTCCACATCGCAGACCACGTGCACGAAGTCCCGGCTGATCGTCGGATCGTGCAGGTAGTCGGCGACCTGGTAGGGGCGGTCCCGGAGCAGCACTTGCCCGCCCAGGCCGGCCCCTGGGCGGACGACGATCTGGCGGAAGCGCGGATCCCGGATGCCGTCGGTGATCGACATCGGGTACGCGGCGGCCGGGCCGGCGACCGCGACGAACGCGCTTTCCACGCCGAGAACCTGCCGGGTCACGGCAGCGGCGGCGGCCAGGATCTGCGGCGTAGTCTGCTGCGACCCCACCGCGCGGGCGATGATCTCTGCCGGGGATGCCACGCCGCGCCCCGGTCAGCCCTCGGCCGCCAGGATCGGCCTGAGGGCGTCCAGCGTGGCCGGATCCTCGATCGTGGACGGCACCGGCTCGTCGGCGCCGTTCGCGATGCCGCGCATGGTCTTGCGCAGGATCTTGCCGGACCGGGTCTTGGGCAGCGCGGTCACGACATCGACCCGGCGCAACGAGGCCACTGCCCCGATCCGGTCCCTGATCAGCTGGACAAGCTCCGCCGACAGCGCCTCCGGCGCCGCGGTCACGCCGGCCTTCAGCACCACGAACCCGCGCGGGACCTCGCCCTTCAGTTCGTCCCGCACGCCGATGACCGCGCATTCGGCGACCGCCGGGTGGCTGGCGAGCACCTCCTCCATCTCGCCGGTGGACAGCCGGTGCCCGGCCACGTTGATGACGTCGTCGATCCGGCCCATTACGTACAGGTAGCCGTCGTCGTCCCGGTAGCCTCCGTCGCCGGTCATGTAGTAACCGGGATGCCTGGACAGGTAGGACGCGACGAACCGGTCGTCGTCCCGCCACAGGCTGGGCAGGCAGCCCGGCGGCAGCGGGAGCCGGGCCACGATCTCGCCGGTCTGCCCCGGCCCGGCCTCGGCACCGTCCGGGCCGAGCACGCGCACGTCGTACCCGGGCACCGGCACGGTGGGCGACCCCGCCTTGGTCGCCATCGGCTCCAGGCCCATCGGGTCGGCCACGATCGGCCAGCCGGTCTCGGTCTGCCACCAGTGGTCGATGACCGGGATGCCGAGCAGGTCGCCAGCCCACCGGTAGGTCTCCGGGTCGAGCCGCTCGCCGGCGAGGAACAGGTACCTCAGGCCGGACAGGTCGTGCTTCCTCGCGTGCTCACCGCCCGGGTCCTCCTTCTTGATCGCCCGGAACGCGGTCGGCGCGGTGAACAGTGCCTTGACGCCGTGCTCGGCGACCACCCGCCAGAACGCCCCGGCATCCGGGGTGCCCACCGGCTTGCCCTCGTACAGCACGGTCGTGCAGCCCGCCAGCAGCGGCGCGTACACGATGTAGGAGTGGCCGACCACCCAGCCGACGTCGGAGGCGGCCCAGAACACCTCGCCGGGGCCGGTGTCGTAGACGTTCTCCATGCTCCACCGCAGCGCGACGGCGTGCCCGCCGTTGTCCCGCACCACGCCCTTCGGCCGGGCGGTCGTGCCCGAGGTGTACAGGATGTAGAGCGGGTCGGTGGCCGCGACCGGGACGCAGTCCGCGGGCTCGGCGCCCGCCAGCGCCGACTCCCAGTCCACGTCGCGGCCCTCGACCATCGCCGCGGCCGCCTGCGGCCGCTGCAGGATCACGCAGTGCTCTGGCTTGTGCTCGGAGATCTCGATCGCCCGGTCCAGCATGGGCTTGTACTCGATCACCCTGCTGACCTCGATCCCGCACGACGCCGAGACCACCACCTTGGGCGCCGCGTCGTCGATCCGGACCGCGAGTTCGTGCGCGGCGAAACCGCCGAACACCACCGAGTGCACCGCGCCGAGCCGGGCGCAGGCCAGCATCGCCACCACCGCCTGCGGGACCATCGGCATGTAGATGATCACCCGGTCGCCGGCCGCGACGCCGAGGCCGCGCAGCACGCCGGCGAAGCCGGCCACCTCGGCGAGCAGTTCGGCGTAGGTGTAGACCCGGCCGGTGCCGGTCACCGGGCTGTCATAGACCAGCGCGGCCTGGCTGCCCCGGCCATCCCTGACATGCCGGTCCACCGCGTTGAAGCAGGTGTTCATGGTCCCGTCGGGGAACCACCGGTAGAACGGCGGATTCGAGGAGTCCAGCACGACCGACGGCTCGGTGTACCAGTCGATCGCCTTGGCTGCCCCGCCCCAGAACCCCTCGGGATCGGCGAGGCTGCGGCGGAACTCCTGCTCGTAGCGACCCATGGCGGCCCTCCTTCGCTTGTCCGGATTCTGCCTCAGTGCCTGGCCAGCGGCCAGACCGGCAGCACCGAGCGCTGATAGGAAGCCTCGCAGAGTTCGGCGCAGGACAGGTAGGCCGCCATCGCCGCAACGAGCAAGCCGAAGTAGCCGCCGGCGTGCACCAGGCCGGTGCTGCCGCCGTAGTTGCCCGCGGCCAGCAGGAAGAACGTGATGGCAAGCACCGCCAGTGCCAGGACCACCATCACATTGGTGCGGAAGGACGCCAGGAAGGTCCACACGGTGTAGATGCCGAACCCGTACAGGTACAGTCCGAGCGCGTGCCCCACCTGCGCCGGCGGGATGTCCTTCAGGAAGTACTGGCCAATCGCGAACAGGGACAGCCAGAAGGCGCCGTAGGTGCTGAACAGCACACCGGTGAAGGTGTTTCCGTTGCGGAACTGGATCACGCCGGCGATGAGCTGGGCCAGGCCGCCGAACATGAACGCGACCGCGAACACGACCGGCAGGGTTCCGCCATCGACCAGGCCGGCGTTAATCATGCTGAGCATAAAAGTGGTCACCGCGAAGGCGGCGAGGGCGAGCGGACCGGAGTTTCCCCACTGCGCGGCGGCAGGCGCCGCGGGGGCGGGGACCGCCGGGTCCGCGTGCTGGGCGTGCTGACCGGTAGTCGTCATTGTGATCCTCCTCACACGGATGAGCGTTAATGGGAGGATGAACCAGATCGGGACCTGTGGACAGCGCCAAAGGTCCCGACCCGACCCCCGACTAAAGTGCGCCTAAAAGGCCCTACGAAAGTAGCGGGGACGGCACCGACGGCCGCACGGGCCGGCCGCCGGTTAGGAGGAATGGCCAGGATTCCCCGATGATGACCGCACGGGCCAATCATCAGAGGGGACTTGCGAATGTGCGGTATCGCGGGCTGGGTCGATTTCGACCGCGACCTGTCCACCGAGCGCGCCGTAATCGAGGCGATGACGGCGACAATGGCCTGCCGCGGCCCGGACGCCGGCGGAATCTGGCAATCACCGCACGCCCTGATCGGGCACCGCAGGCTCGCGGTCGTCGACATCCCAGGCGGCGTCCAGCCGATGACCGACGACGCGGTCGTGCTGACCTTCAGCGGGGAGATCTACAACTTCCGGGAACTGCGGCGCGAGCTAACCGGGTTCGGGCACGTCTTCCGCACCAACTCCGATACCGAGGTGCTGCTCCGCAGCTGGCTGCACTGGGGCAGTGACTGCGTGACCAGGCTTAACGGCATGTTCGCGTTCGCCATTTACGACGCGGGCAGGCGCGAGGTCGTGCTCGCCAGGGACCGGTTCGGAATCAAGCCACTCTGCTACGCGGTCACCGCTTCCGGCGTGCTGTTCGGCTCCGAGCCGAAGGCTGTGCTGGCGCACCCAGAGTTCGGCGCCGAACTGGACGCAGACGGCATCGCCGAGTTGTTCGCGCAGTTCGGCACCCGCACACCGGGACATGGCATCTACCGGGGGCTGCGGGAAGTGCGGCCGGGGCAGCTGGTCACGGTGACCGCGTCCGGCGCCCGCTCGCGGGCCTACTGGCGGCTGGCCGCCCGGCCGCACGCGGACGACGTGGCCACCACCGTCGCGACCGTGCGCGACCTGCTCGCCGACATCGTCGACCGTCAGCTTGTCGCCGACGTGCCGGTCGCCGCGCTGCTCTCCGGCGGCCTGGATTCCAGCGCGCTCGCCGCGCTGGCCGCCGGCTCGCTGCGCCGGGACGGGCGCGGGACGCTCGCCTCATTCTCGGTCGACTTCCCCGGCAGCGAGCGCGACTTCCGCCCCGACCTGCTGCGGCCGAGCCACGACGAGCCGTTCGCCCGGCAGGCGGCGGCCCACCTGGGCACGGCGCACCGGACGATCGTGCTGGACGCCGCCGAGCTTGTCGCCGCGCAGCGGGTCCCGATGCGGGCCCACGACCTGCCCGCCGCCGGGGACATCTACACCTCGATGTACCTGCTGTTTCGCGGCCTGCGCGAGCACTCTACGGTCGCGTTGTCCGGGGAATCCGCCGATGAGGTGTTCGGCGGCTATCCCTGGTACCACAATGACCGGCTGCTGGCGCTGCCGACCTTCCCGTGGGACACCGGGTCGTGGGCCGGGCTGCTTCGCCCGGAGGTCGCCGAGGCGGCCAGGATCGACGAGCGGGCCGCCGCCCGGTACTCCGACGCGCAGGCGGAGGTGCCCAGGCTGGACGGCGAGGATCCACGGCAGGCCCGGATCCGGGAGGTGCTCTATCACGGCCTGACCCGGTGGCTGCCGTTCCTGCTGGACCGCAAGGACCGCCTCAGTATGGTGGTCGGGCTCGAGGTGCGGGTGCCGTTCTGCGACCACCGCCTCGCCGAGTACGTCTGGAACGTCCCGTGGGAGATCAAGCAGATCGACGGGATCGAGAAGGGCCTGCTCCGGCGGGCCGTCGCCGACCTGCTGCCGGAGCCGGTCCTGCGCCGGCCCAAGAGCATCTACCCCACCAGCGCCGACCCGGCCTACGCGACGGCAGTGCACGCCCAGATGCGGTCTCTGCTGGCCGATCCGGGGGCGCCGCTGTTCCAGCTGATCGATCATGGCGCGCTCAGCGAGGCGTACGCCGCTGACCCGTCCCTGCCGGGCCGGGCCGGGGTGCAGCCGAGTCCGCTGGCATCCGCGGCGTTCCTGATCGACGTGAACCTGTGGCTCGCCGAGTACCGGGTGCGCCTGGTGTAGCCCGCGCTGATCGGGCCGCCGGATCGCCAGGCGAAGGATGGCCGTGGTCTGCCCGATTGCCGAGGTGGCCATCCAGGCATCCGCCATCGTCCCCAGCATGGCCCGAACTTCTACCAGCCACCGGGAAGCGCGGCTATCGAGTTCCCGACACGCTTCGGAATGGACGACCCGGACTCAGGAGAATCGCCGGGATTAAGCAAGGGAACGCGGACTTGCCGGGCTGGCCGGGACTCTCGGCGACCTAGCACGGCTGCCTGACGTCCCCGTCGCGGAGGTCGGGAGTGCAGTCGCTCTAGGTATAGATCTAGGTGTGCTGCTCGACACGCTGCTGGTCCGCACGGTGCTCGTGCCAGCTGCCTTCCTGTCGATCGGAGAGCGGGTCTGGTGGCCCGGTGCGGCGGCGCAAGCAGCTGCTCCCGCTCGGCCGAAGACGACCACAGTCAGGACCGGAACGCGGCGTAGATGATCGCGGTAATCCGATCGATCATCTCTTCCCTGGGCAGGTGGACCTCTGCGGCGCTCATCAGGTAGTTAACCCGCTCGAGCATCATAAGGCAGGCGACGGCGGTCAGCTCGGCGTGCTCGGTGTGCAGGCCATCGCCGGCCGGGCTGCCGTCGGCCGCGGTCATGCCTTGCGTCATGGCCTCGGCGACGCGGAAGAGCAGGAGCAGCCCGTCACCGAATACGTTCTCGCCGACGACGTCGGCCTGACTCAGGATGCGGATCACGGTGGCATGGGCGGCATAAGTGTCGGCGAAGCTGTGCACCCAGCGCCGCAGTGCCGTGCGCCCGGCCTCGTTGCTGGTGACTACCGGGAAGTCGTCCGCGATGTTGGACATGTCGACCAGCGCATCGCGGAGCAGTGTCCGGAACAGGTCGTCCTTGTTGGCGAAATAGAGATAGAACGTCCCGTGCGAGGTATTGGCTCGCCGGACGATATCCTCTACCCTCGCCGCCTGCAGTCCGGCTTCGTCAAATTCGGCCAGGCCAGCTTCCAGCAGCCTGCGCACTGTCTCCCGGCCGTGTGCCCCGAGCTCACGCTGCAGGGCGGGAACGCCGCCGTCGATAGATGGCCGGATCTGCGGCCCTCGCTCGGCGGGGCGCCGCGGCGGGGCCTGCGTCCGGTCGGCGGCCCGCCCGGCTGGTGCGGTCGTTGAGTCAGCGTTGCGCCGGGCCGCGCTCATCGCGCGACCCGCCGCGGGCAGGGCCTGGTGCCTCGTCACTGGCACGCTGCTGCCGCTTGCCGACTCGTCTGCTAGTTCTGTCAGGCCTGCCCTCACTCCTGCCTGAACCGTGCTCGGCTCACCCGGATTCCCCGCCGGTAATGCTGTGCCGTCGCCGGCCCTGCTGCTGCCGCGCGCGGCCGTCTGCCGGGTGCCGCTCCGAGAAACGGAGGCGTGCGACCTGGCTGGCCGCTCCGGGTGGGGTTCCCGGCTCATGCTCGGAGACTAGTAGCTTCCGGGCTCGCTAGGCACACCGGGGCGTCAACTAGGCAGACAACCTCGCGTTTCGCCCATAATTCCTGTAAGATATCTTACACTCTTATCGTACAAACTTCGCTATCCTAACTACGCCGCAGGTCAGGAGCCCTTCAGCGGCAACGGTCCAGCGCTAAAGCTGACATCTATATCAGGTGACGAGCACGTCATTGTTTGCATCAAATCATCGGCCCGTGCGCAAATAGAGATCATGACTCGCGACCGGGCCGGCACCGAGGTCACTGCGGCGCACCCGTCGGCGCCCTCTGCGCAGCCGGCCGACCCGGCAGCCGGAGGCCCGCCGGGGGCGGTGATAGCCAGCAAGGCGGCCGCCGAGAACTTCCCGGTGGCGCTGCGGATGCTGCCCCGCCGGCACCGGCGCCATCTGATGGCGGTCTATGCCTATGCCCGGACCGTGGACGACATCGGCGACGAGGGAGCGCCCGAGCAGCGGCTGGCGTTGCTCGCCGACCTGGAGCAAGACCTGGAGCGGCTGCAGGCGAACCTGAGCGGCGGAACTGACGGTGTCGGCCAGCCCCGCCACCCGGCGGTTCGCGGGCTGGCGGGCGTGGTGACCGACTGCTCGATCCCGATGCAGCCCTTTCGGGATCTCATCGCGGCGAATCAGCAGGACCAGCTGGTCACCCGGTACCAGACTTTCGGCGAGCTGCTCGGCTACTGCACGCTTTCGGCCAATCCCGTCGGCCGCATCGTGCTGCAGGTCTTCGGCTGCAGCACACCGGAGCGGGTCGGGCTATCCGACTCGATCTGCACCGGACTGCAGATCGTGGAGCATCTTCAGGACGTTGCCGAGGACCTGCGGGCCGGCCGGGTTTACCTCCCGGCGGACGACCTGCGCGAGCACGGCTGCACGGAGCAGGACCTGGCCGCCAGTACCGCGCCACCCCAGCTGCGGCGGCTCATCCGGTTCGAGGCCGCCAGGGCAGACGCGCTGATCAGTTCGGGTGCGCCCTTGGTTGGCCAGCTACGCGGTGCGGCCCGCGCCGCGGTGGCAGGCTACGTGGCAGGCGGCCGGGCGGCGCTGGTGGCGATCGCAGCGGCCGACTATGACGTGCTGGCGGCCACGCCGAGACCTGCGCACGGCCGGACGGTCCGCGAACTGGCCAGCGCCATGCTGCGGGGACGGTGAGCCCATGACCGTGGGAGCGCCACAGGCTGTCGATGTCGCGGCCGCCTACCGTGAGTGCGAGACGATAACCAGGCAGCAGGCCAAGAACTTCGCCTACGGCATCGCGCTGCTGCCCGGCGATAAGCGCCGTGCCCTGTCGGCCGTTTACGCCTTCGCGCGGCGCATCGATGACATCGGCGACGGGACGCTGCCGGTGCCGGAGAAGGTCGCCAAGCTCGCCGCGGCACGGGAGTCGGTAACCGCGCTGGCGGCGGGGACGGCAGCGGACGCGGCGGCAACCGGTGACCTCGTGCTCGTCGCGCTGCGCGACGCGGCCGACAAGTTCCCGCTCCCGCTGATGGCGTTTGGTGAGCTCATTGACGGTTGTGAGGCCGATGTCCGGGGCGTCAGCTATGACGACTTCCACGCCCTTGAGCATTATTGCCGGTGCGTAGCCGGATCGATCGGCCGGCTGTCGCTCGGCGTGTTCGGCTGCGCTGACCCGAAGGTAGCCTCGCCGCTGGCCGATTCGCTCGGGGTTGCGCTCCAGCTGACGAACATCCTGCGCGACATCCGGGAGGACCTGGGGAACGGCCGGGTCTACCTGCCCGCTGAGGACCTGGCCAGGTTCGGCTGCAGGCTGACTTCGCCAGTGCCTGACGGCGCCGGCGGTCAGCACGGGGTCGGCGACGCGGGGAGCGCGGGCGGCGGCGGTGAGATCAGCGGCCCGATGCCCGATCTGATCCGGTTCGAGGCGGACCGGGCGCGCCAGTGGTACGAGACCGGGCTGCAGCTAATCCCGCTGCTCGACCGTCGCAGCGCTGCCTGCACGGGGGCGATGGCGGGCATTTACCGGCGGCTGCTCGAGCACATCTCGGCGCGCCCGCAGGACGCGCTGGCAGCCCGGATGTCGCTGCCCGGCCGGGAGAAGGCGCTGATCGCGGTGACCGCGCTGAGCGGCATCGGCCGCCGCCGCGGCCGGCCCGCTTCGGGGGACCGGTCATGAGCGAGCGCCGGGTTGTTGTCATCGGCGGCGGGCTGGCTGGCATCACCGCGGCAATCGGGCTGCGTGATGCCGGAGTCGCTGTCACCTTGCTCGAGTCCAGGCCCCGGCTCGGCGGCGCGGCGTCGTCCTACGCCAGGGCCGGCCTGATGATCGACAACGGCCAGCACGTGTTCCTGCGCTGTTGCACCAGCTACCAGGAGTTGCTGGCCAGGCTGGAAGTCACCGGACAGGTAGCGATCCAGGACCGGTTCGACGTCACCGTGCTGTCCGGCGCCGGCGACCGGCCCGCCCGGCTGCGGCGCACCGGGCTGCCAAGCCCGCTGCACCTGGCCGGGGCGCTGGCCGGGTATCCGCTGCTGTCCCTGGCGGAGCGGGCGCGAGTGGGCCGGGCAGCACTGGCGTTCCGGTTCGCCGACCCTGCCAGCGCTGCCCTGGACCGGCAGCCGCTGGGGGACTGGCTGGCCGCGCGTGGCCAGGATGAGCGCGCCAGGCGGCGGCTGTGGGACTTGTTCATCATCTCCGCGCTGAACATCGGCGGCGACGATGCGAACGTCGGCCTGGCGGCCACCGTGATCAAGACGGCGCTGCTCGGCCACCGTGGCGCCGCCGACATCGGGATGGCGACGGTGCCGCTTGGCCGCCTGCACGGCGGCGCAACCGCGGACCTGCTCGGCAGGCTCGGTGCCGAGGTCCGGCTCGGGGCTCGGGCCGGGGCCATCGAGCGGCTGGCGGGCGGCGGCTTCAGGATCAGCCTCAGCCGCGCTGGCGCCACTGCCCCCGATGAGGTCGGCACGGTGGAGGCCAGTACGGTGGATGCTGGCGCCGGGCCTGGCGGCCTGTCGATTCTGGCGGACGGCGTGGTGCTGGCTGTCCCGGCCGGCCAGGCGGCCCGCCTGGCGGCCAGTGCCGGAGTGACGACCGCTGCTCGCTTCGAGCAACTCGGCTACTCGCCGATCGTGAACGTGCACGTGATCTACGACCGTCAGGTGATGAAGCTGCCGTTCGTGGCCGCCGTGGATTCACCGGTGCAGTGGGTATTCGACAAGACCAGGCAATCTGGCCTGCAGTCCGGGCAGTACCTGGCGGTGTCGCTGTCGGCTGCTGACGATTACGTGGATATGCCGACCGCGGCGCTGCGGCGGCTGTTCCTCCCGGCGCTTGAGAAGCTCTTCCCGGCGGCTGCCGGGGCCCGCATCACGGACTTTTTTGTCACCAGGGAACGTCGGGCGACGTTCCGGCAGGCGCCAGGTTCTGGTGCGCTGCGACCCGGAGCCGCGACCTCGGTACCGGGACTAACACTCGCCGGTGCGTGGACCGATACCGGCTGGCCGGACACTATGGAGGGTGCCGTGCGAAGCGGACATAACGCTGCGCGGGAACTAACAGCCAAGCTGAGATCGTTGCCGTCGGCGCTAGGCGCTGCCAGCCGTGGCGGCCTGGACCGCGCATGGTCAGGTGCGTCATGACGGTGACCACGCCGGCCGGCGTCCAGACAGCTCGCGACCTGGTCGGACCGGCGATCGCGGAAGCGGTGAACCGGCTGAGCCCGGCCGTCCGGACAGTGGCGGCTTACCACCTCGGACTCGCCGATGCCGACGGCAAGCTGGCCGGCCCCGGCGGCAGCGCCGGCAAGGCACTTCGCCCGGCGCTTGCCCTGCTCTCGGCGCGGTCGGCTGGCGCCAGCGCTGAGCGCGCGGCGCCCGCCGCCGTGGCTGTCGAGCTGGTGCACAACTTCTCGCTGCTGCATGACGACATCATGGATGGCGACGTCGAGCGGCGGCACCGCCCGACTGCCTGGACCGTGTTCGGTGTCGGGCCGGCGATCCTGGCTGGCGACGCGCTGCTCGCGCTGGCCCAGGACATCCTGCTGGAGACGCCGCCCTATGGCGTGTGGGCAGCGCGCTGCCTGTCCGCGGCGGTCCAGCGGCTGATCGCCGGCCAGGGCTCCGACCTCGCCTTCGAGCGCCGCGACGACGTTGAGGTCGAGGAGTGCCTGGAGATGGCGGGGGACAAGACCGCAGCCCTGATGGCATGTGCCTGCAGTATCGGCGTCATCTACCTCGGCGCTCCGGCCAGCCTGGCGATGAGCTTGTCCGGCTTCGGCGCCCACGCTGGCCTGGCATTCCAGCTCACCGACGATCTGCTGGGCATCTGGGGTGCCCCCGAGGTCACCGGCAAGCCAGTAGGTTCGGACCTGCGTGCGCGCAAGAAGTCCGTTCCGGTGGTCGCAGCCCTGACCAGCGGCACCGATGCAGGCAGCGACCTGCGCACCCTGCTGGCCAAGCCCGAGCCGCTGACCGAGGACGAGGTGCGGCACGCCACCACGCTGGTCGAGACGGCAGGCGGCAGACAGCGCACCGAGTCGCTCGCGGACGCCGAGCTCGCTTCGGCGCTGAGCTGCCTGCAGGCCGCAGACATGCCGGCGGACGTGCGGGCCGAGTTCGCCACCATCGCGGAGTTCATCACGGCCCGGCAATGGTGATGCGGCAATGGTGACTCAGCGTGTGGTCAGCTCCGGTCGCGATGAGCGCTCACGGCCGGTCAACCCGCCGTCCCCGGCCAGGGCCGCGCTGGACCGTGCCGTCAGGCACCTGACCGGCCTGCAGGATTCGGCCGGCTGGTGGCAGGGCGAGTTGGAGACCAACGTCACGATGGACGCCGAGGACTTGCTGCTCCGCGAGTTCCTCGGCATCCGGACCGATGAGGAGACGCAGGCTGCCGCCCGCTGGATCCGGCGTTCCCAGCGGGCCGACGGAACCTGGGCAAACTTTCTCGGCGGCGACCCCGACCTGTCCACGACCGTTGAGGCTTACGTAGCACTGCGCCTAGCCGGTGACGCCCCGGAGGCGGCGCACATGGCCCGCGCGGCGAGTTTCATCAGGGAACGCGGTGGTATCGCGCGGACCCGAGTCTTTACCCGCATCTGGCTGGCGCTGTTCGGCGAGTGGCCCTGGGACGACTTGCCCGTCATGCCGCCAGAGCTCATCTACTTGCCGCGCTGGATGCCGCTCAACGTGTACGACTGGGCGTGCTGGGCACGCCAGACAATTGTGCCGCTGACCGTCGTGTGCTCCATCCGCCCAGTCCGGCCACTCGACTTCGGGCTGGCCGAGCTCGACTCCGCGGGCGTGCGCGTGCCGCGTGCGGCGAACGGGCGCGCGACCGGGGTCGGGCGACGCGGGTCGGCAGATGGCTGGGGCCGGGTCTTCAACGGGCTGGACAGGGCCTTGCATGCCTACGAGCGGCACGCCGGGCGGCGCAAGCCGGCAACGGCGCTCCGGACTGCCGCCTTCAGGCGCTGTGCCGAGTGGATTATCGCCCGCCAGGAGCGAGATGGCTGCTGGGGCGGCATCCAGCCGCCGTGGGTGTACTCGCTGATGGCGCTGCACCTGCTCGGATACGGCCTGGAGCATCCGGTCATCCAGCGCGGGCTGGCCGGACTTGACCGGTTCACGGTCTGGGAGGGCACAGCCGACGGCAAGCTCCGGCGGCTGGAGGCCTGCCAGTCCCCGGTCTGGGACACCGTGCTGGCGATGATCGCGCTCGGCGATGCCGGCCTGCCCGCGGATCATCCGGCGCTGCAGTCGGCCGCTCGCTGGGTCCTCGCGGAAGAGATCCGGGGGCCCGGCGACTGGCAGGTGCAGCGACCGGGCCTGGCCCCGGCCGGCTGGGCGTTCGAGTTCGACAATGATGGCTATCCGGATGTCGACGACACCGCCGAGGTGCTCCTTGCGCTCGGCCGGGTCGAGCAGCCCGACGACGCCACCGCCAGACAGGCCGGGGCGGCGGCGGCCCGTGCGCTCGACTGGCTGGTTGGCATGCAGTCGCGCGACGGCGGCTGGGCCGCCTTCGACGCGGACAACACCTCCCGGCTGGTCAACAAGCTGCCATTTTGCGACTTCGGCGAGGTTGTCGACCCGCCGTCGGCCGATGTCACCGCACACACCGTAGAGGCGCTGGCGGCCGCGGGCCTAGGTGCCAGCAAGGCCGTACGCCGCGGCGTGGCATGGCTGCTGCGCGCGCAGGAACCGGACGGCTCGTGGTTCGGCCGCTGGGGGGCGAACTACGTGTATGGCACCGGAGCCGTCGTTCCCGCCCTTATCGCCGCGGGCGTGCTACCGGGGAAGCCGTGCATCAGGCGCGCCGTCGACTGGCTTATCTCGCACCAGAATCCGGACGGGGGCTGGGGCGAGGATCTGCGTTCCTACAGCGATCCGAGCTGGGCGGGACGCGGCATCTCGACGGCATCGCAGACCGCCTGGGCGTTGCTCGCGCTGCTCGCCGCAGGGGGCGACGACGCGATGCGCAGTGCCGAGCGCGGCGTGGCGTGGCTCGTCAGCACGCAGCGCCCGGACGGGACGTGGGACGAGCCGCAGTTCACCGGAACCGGCTTCCCCGGCGACTTCTACATCAACTATCACCTGTACCGGCTGGTGTTCCCGGTGAGCGCGCTCGGCCGCTACCTGGACGCGGTGCAACCGGAGGGCACGTGATGGAACCGCTGACCGTGTGCGCGCCGCTGCGGGTAGAAGCCCGCGCGCTGCGCCGGGGCCTTCGAGCGGCGGGCGTCGCCGACAGCCAGGTCCGGGTGGTCAGAACCGGTTACGGCCCGGCGCGGGCGGCTGCCTCTGCCGCGACCATCGCGGCATCGGCTAGCCGTCCGCCTGAGCTGGCGGGCTCGGAGCCCGGTCCGGCCGGCTCGCAGCCAGTGCCGCCTGGGCTGGCTGAGGCGGCGCCGGGCATGCTCGCCGTGGGCGGTGTGGCCGCCGCCCTGGCGGCGGATCTGCGGGTGGGTGATGTCGTCGTCGCGTCGGAGGTGTCGGACGGCACGATCACGGTCGAGTGCCCGTCCGCGCCGCTGCTTGCCGGTGAGCTGCGCCGGGCAGGGCTGCGAGTCAGGACCGGCCCGGTCGTGACCGTGGCCAGGCTTGTGCGGGACGGCGAGCGCGCCGCGCTGGCGGCGACCGGTGCGATCGCCGCGGACATGGAGTCGGCGCCGTTGCTGGCCGCTGCCGCCGGCCGGCCGGCCGTAGTCGTGCGGGCGATCTCGGACACCCCGGATCGTCCGGTAGTCAGCCCGCGGACGGTTAGTGGCGGGATCGCTGCGTTGCGCTCGCTCCGGCAGGCCGCTCCGGCACTGGCGCGCTGGGCGGCCGCCGTCGGGCCGCGGCGGGTGCTGCTGGCCAGCCCGCGGTCGTTCTGCGCCGGCGTGGAGCGCGCCATCGAGATCGTCGAGCTGGCGCTCGAGCAGCATGGCGCACCGGTCTACGTGCGCAAGCAGATCGTGCACAACGCGACCGTTGTCGCCGATCTCGAGCGGGCCGGGGCGATCTTCGTGGACGAGCTCAGCGAGGTACCGGACGGCGCCAACGTGGTGTTCTCCGCGCACGGCGTCTCGCCGGAAGTGCGGGCAGAAGCGGCCCGCCGCAACCTGGCCGCGGTCGACGCGACCTGCCCACTGGTGGCGAAGGTGCACGCGGAGGCACGCAGGTTCGCCTCCGACGGCTATCTGGTGGCGCTCATCGGCCACGCCGGGCATGAGGAAGTCGAGGGCACGCTGGGCGAGGCCCCGGCATCGATGGCGCTGGTCGAGAGCCTCGCCGACGTGGGCAAGCTGCGCCCTGACGACGCCGGTAAGGTCGCCTACCTGATGCAGACGACGCTGGCCGCCGATGAGGCCAGCAGCATCGTGGACGCGATCAGGGACCGGTTCCCGGCCGCCACCGGGCCCGGCAGCGACGACATCTGCTACGCGACCACCAACCGGCAGAGCGCGGTCCGCGCCATCGCGGCCGAATCGGATCTGGTGCTGGTCGCCGGATCGGCCAACTCGTCCAACTCACAGCGGCTGGTGGAGACGGCGCAGCGGGCTGGCACGAGGGCATACCTCGTGGACGGCCCGGAGGACATTCAGCTTGGCTGGCTAGCCGGGGTCTCGACGGTCGGGATCGCGGCCGGGGCGTCGGCGCCTCCGGCCATCGTCGGTCAGATCGTGGCCGCCCTGGGCGGGCTCGGCGACGTCCAGACCAAGGACGTGGTCGTGGCGACGGAGTTGGTGCAGTTCGGCCTTCCCAAGGAGCTACGGCAGCGCCCGGCCGGGCAGGGTCCGGGCGGGCAGCCTGGCGGCTGAGGTGGCCGGCGGTCGTCGGCAACTGAAGCTGCCCGGCAACACGCAGTTCGATAACTAACGCGGTACTCCGCCGTCTGGCGGGGTTGCTGATGAGAGAGACGGTGCCATCGTGAGCATGCCATTGCGCCAGAGCCTGCGGGTCGGGTCGTACCTGATGCGCCAGAAGCTCACCGGCAAGGACAAGTTCCCGCTGCTCGTGGAGCTAGAGCCGCTGTTCGCCTGCAACCTCAAGTGCGCGGGCTGCGGGAAGATCCAGCAGCCCGCCAGCCTGCTCAAGCAGCGGATGCCGGTCGAGCAGGCGCTGGCCGCGATCGAGGAGTGCGGCGCTCCGATGGTGTCGATCGCCGGCGGCGAGCCGCTGATGCACCCGCAGATCGACGTGCTCGTCAAGGAGCTGATCAAGCGGAAGAAGTTCGTGTTCCTGTGCACGAACGCGCTGCTGATCCCGAAGAAGCTCGACAAGTTCGAGCCGTCGCCGTACTTCGCCTGGGTAGTCCACATCGACGGGCTGCGCGAGCGGCACGACGATTCGGTCTGCAAGGAGGGCGTGTTCGACGACGCAGTCGCGGCGATCAGGGAATGCCAGCGGCGCGGCTTCAGGGTGAACACCAACACGACCTTCTTCAACACCGACACACCGCAGACGATCATCGACGTGCTCAACTTCCTGAACGACGACCTGAAGGTCAACGACATGCAGATCTCGCCGGCCTATGCCTACGAGAAGGCGCCGGATCAGGACCACTTCCTCGGCGTGACCGAGACCAGGGAGCTATTCCGCAAGGCGTTCGGCGACGGCAACCGGAAGCGGTGGCGGCTGAACCACACGCCGCTGTTCCTGGACTTCCTGGAGGGCAAGAAGGACTTCGCCTGCACCGCCTGGGGCATCCCGTCCTACTCGCTGCTCGGCTGGCAGAAGCCCTGCTACCTGATGTCCGACGGCTACGTGCAGACCTACAAGGAGCTCATCGAGACCACCGACTGGGACGCCTACGGGCGCGGCAAGGACCCGCGGTGCTCGAACTGCATGGCGCACTGCGGCTACGAGCCGTCGGCGGTGCTGGCCACGACGGCGTCGCTGCGCGAGTCACTGCGGGCGCTGCGCGGCTCCTAGCAGCCGCGTGGTTGGAACTGCCTGCACGAGACGCGCGCGAGATCCGTGAAACTCGGCATTCCGGCCGGGGTTAGCCGGAGTCCGCCCGCAGGAAGTCGAGCGTCCGCTGGTTGAACTCCTCAGTGATCTCGTAGATAGGCGCGTGCGCGCAGCCGCTGAAGACGACGACCTCCGCGCCGCTGATCGCAGCGGACAGCGGTGCCGCGAACCGGGTCGAGGTGACCATGTCGTGCTCGCCGAAGGTAATCAGCGTTGGCGCGGTGATCGATCCGAGCGCCGCGCTCGCGTCGTGGCCGAGTACCGCGTCGGATTGACGCAGGAAGGCATCGACTCCGGGCATCGGGCGGCTGCGCACGAAGTCGGCCAGCGACTCGACGTACTCCGGGCGCGCTTCGTAGAGCTCCGGCGTGAAGCACCAGGGAAAGATCCCGGTAATCACCATGTCGGTCACGCTGTCCAGGCCCCTGGCCATGATTCGCCAGCCGTCCACGACCGTGCGCAGGAACGGATCGCTGGCCGGCCAGGCGCTGTGCAGCGACAGCGACTTCACTCGCTCGGGATGCCTGGCGGCGAGCTGCATGCCAGTCGCGGCGCCCAGCGACAAGCCGGACACGTGCGCGTTCCCGATGTTGACTGCTTGCATGAATGCGGCGACGTCTTCGGCCAGCAACTCGGTGGAATAGCTGCCCTCCGGTTTTCCGGACAGCCCGGCGCCGCGCAGGTCAACCGTGAAACAGGTGAAGTGCTTGGCGTACTCGGCGACCTGGAAGGCGTAGCACGCCTGGTCCGCCGCCAGGTAGGGGATGAGCACCAGCGGCTCGCCCTCGCCCTGGACCTCGTAATACATCTCGATGCCGTTCGCCTGGACGACGGGCATGCCGATCCCCTCTCGCGCATGGTGGCTGATCTGGCCGGGCCCTGCCTGATCTGATGGTGCCGTGCCGGACCGGAAATCGCTAGCCGGCCCGGCCGTTTATCGCTGGCTGCGAGCCGCGGGTGGTGAGTACCATCGCCCTGTGGCTGACAGGGTCCTGATCTACGGAGTGACCGGATCCGGCAAGACCACCATGGCGCGGCAACTCGCCGAGCGAACCGGGCTGCCCTGGCATTCCGTCGACGATTTGACCTGGGAACCGGGGTGGATCGGCGTGCCAGCCGACGAGCAGCGGCGGTGGATCCTCGACTCCGCCTACTCAAGCTGGATCGACCTCGTGCTCGATCGCGTCGAGCTCGTCGTCGCCCTGGACTACTCGCGCTGGCGGTCACTTTCCCGGCTGACCTGGCGCACGCTGCGGCGCAACCTGGATCGCCAGCTAGTCTGCAACGGCAACACCGAGTCCTTGCGCCAGACGCTCTCCCGCGACTCGATCGTCGTCTGGCACTTCAAGTCCTTCGCGCGCAAGCGCGCCCGGATGCGGGCGTGGGCGGCGGACCCGTCCGGGCCGGACGTGATCAGGTTTACCTCGCCGGCCGCGGCCCGGTCCTGGCTGGCGAGCCTTGGTCGCAATGAGCTGCTAGCTTGTCGGAAGGTGCGCTAGGAAGGCGCGTCGTTGCCGTCGTCGGCGGCGGCCGCGATTGCGCCAGTGCTCCGGGCCAGGGCGTGAAACTGAGCGGCGTGCAGTGTGCCTGGAAACCGGGCAGTGCAGTCACGCCCTGGCGATCAACGGCCTACCGGCCGCCGCCGAGGCTGGCCCTTCTCATCCGCGTCCGGCAGCGCACCTGCTCGTTCCCGGGCTGTCGGCGTCCCGCCCGGCGCGCGGACCTGGATCACACGGTGCCCTATGAGCAGGGCGGAGCGACCTGGGCTGGCTGGCGCCAGCGGACGCTCGCCGATGTTCTTGCGGCTATGACCAGAGAGCGGATATGGGCGCGGCGACGATGCGGTCGCTGAGGGGGAAGACGTGCGGGCCAGTGTGCAGCACGATGCCGGCAGCGAATGTGTCACCGGCCTGGTCGCGCAGCCAGGCAAGGTGGCGCGCGTCGGAGGCCGTGACAGTGGCGGCGGCCTTGACCTCGATCCCGATCTGCTGCCCGCTGGATGTCTCGACAAGCAGGTCCACTTCCCTGCGACCTTGCTCTTCGCGCACGTGGTACAGGCGCGGGTCGTTGCTACTCGCGGCTAGTTCCGCTCGCAGCTGCGAGGCGACGAAGGTGTCGAGGAGGCGGCCCAGCATATCGGGGCCGTACAAGATAGCGTCCCTGCCGAGCCCGAGCACGGCCGCGACGAGTGCGGGGTCGACCAGGTAGCGCTTGGGGGCCTTGACGAGCCTCTTTATCCGGTTGGAGAACCAGGAGGGGACCAGATCGAGGACGAACATCCGCTGGAAGAGCGCCTGGTAGGCCTGGGCGGTCTTGGCGTTGATCCCGGCAGCCGACCAGAGAGTTGACTCCGCCGCGATTCCGGCGGTGTTAACCGCCAGGACGGATAGGTAGCGGCGCAGCAATTCCGGGTCACGGCGGGGCGCCACTGCGGGTACGTCGCGAGTGATCATCTGCTCGACATAGCCGGCGAACCACCGGCGTCGCGCGGTAGCCGGCATCCGCAGCGAGGGCTCGGGGAAGCTCCCGGCGAGCATCAGATCAAGGTAGTCGCGCACGCTGAGCGCGTCGTCCGGTGCGGTGACCGCAGCCGGCCCGCCGTGAATGACCCGGTCGATCAACGGCTCCGCGCTGGCGCGCCCGTGGACCTCGCGGACCGACATTCCGTACATCGGAACCTGCAGGAGGCGGCCAGTGCCCGGCCAGACCCGGTTCTCTAGTTCCGCGCGGACGGAACCGGTCAGGATGTAGCGGCCCGGGGAGGGATCCTCATCCACCGAGCGCTTGACCGCGCCGAGCAGCTCCGGTACCTCCTGCCACTCGTCCAAGATGACCGGCGTGCGCAGCCCCGCAAGCATTGCGTCGGGCGAGGCCGCTACCGACTGCCGGACCTCCGGCCGGTCCAGGCGCAAGACCGTGCCGGCGCGACGAACGGCCGTGGTGGTTTTCCCGGCTGCCCGCGGTCCAACCAGCGAGATGGCCGGGAAGGACACCAGGAGCTCGTCGAGGAGCCCGTCAACGATCCTGGGCACGTACAGATCGCTCACCCGTCCGAGGTTACCTGTATCCCGCACATGTGAGTACCTGTTTCCCGCGCTGGTGATTACCGGTTTGCCTCAACCTGACAATGCTCGCACAAGCCAACTCGGATGCGATGACTGTACAAGTTGGCACGAACGCTCTCGCTATCGTTCGATGCGCTTGCCACGCTCGCGTCCGGCATCCGAGGCGTGCGGGCCTCAGTTCGGCCATCCCGCCACTCGCACAGACCTGGACTCTTGCAGGCAGCTCAAGAGCGGCTTAGTGCGGTTCGACTTTCCGAAGTACTTCGTGTAGATGGTGCCTCTCAGCGCGCCATGGGACGTGACAAGCTGGCCGAGCCGTATGACGCCTGGCTGGTGACGGCAATCAGCGAGTGCCTTCGCCGCGACCACTGTGCTCGTGTGCGGGCGGAACATCACCCATAGTTCGAATGGGCGGCCTGCTCTGTCCGGCCTGCGGCGCCTGAACCGCGCAGGCGGAAACAACGCTGAGCAAGAGGATAACCAGCACTGCACGCCGCAAGCAGGGCCCTCCTTCAGCCGGCACAAATCATGGTGCGAGGCTGCGTCAACTTGTCACGCTCCCCGCTCACGTCACCGTTGACAGTCCCGTTGCTGCCGATTTCCGTCTCTTCGCCCGGGCCGCAGCGGCCAGCGCTCAGCACCTCGATCGTTCCACTGGAGTTCTTAACTTCCCAGCTGTCCGTGCAAGAAATCCCGGATACTCGGATCCCATGTGCCGTCACCGCCGCTGAACGGCGTGACGCCGTCCTCTCGTGACGCAGCCGATTGTGCCAGCGGCTGAGTCTGGCTTGCGACAGCCACCGCTCCTTGCCCGAGCACGCCGTCGAAGGTGGCCAGCGTGTCGGCGACATACGTCGCCAGGGCGACGTTGTCCGGCCTGCCGTGCTAGTCGGCCGGGCAGGCGTGCTGGTCAACAACGTGGCCTGGCTGCTGCGCCGACTGCCGGTCTTCGCCATCGGCGGACATGGCGAGTACCGGCTGCGCCCTATCCACGTGGCCGATCTGGCGGCGCTGTGCACCGACTTCGGGGCACGCACGGACGACGTCGTCGTGGATGCAGTCGGCCCACAGTCGCTGACCTTCCGCCAGTTCGTCGAGGCTATCCGGGCGGCCGTCGGCAGCCGGTCGCTGATCGTCCCGCTGCCCGGCGCGCTGATACCGCTACTGGCTGGTGCGCTGAACGTCGCGCCGCGGGACAGGCTGCACGGCGGAGGAGTACCTGTCCATGCCGGCAGGCCGCGCGGGCTCGGCTGGCCCGGCGACCGGCGCGATCGCCTTCACCGAACGGGTACACCTAACGGGGCAGTCGCCATGAGCCGCCCCGGTAAGTCCGTAGACTTGCCTTTGATGGAACCCCTAGGTGCTTGCGTCGGCCCATCCACAATTTCTTGTCTATGCAGCTGGTGCGAGGGAAGCGCGAGTTGTGATCCCCAGGTGGCCGAAGAGGGTCTGCATGCCGATGCGGAGGGTCTCGTAGTCGCGG
>JAJYUU010000091.1 GCA_021792405.1 Actinomycetes bacterium | reverse complement strand
CGCGGCCAGTGCGTCCGCCCGGCGCGCCTCGATCGTAGCTACCGCTGCCAACATGGGCGGCCTCGGCCTGGGCCCGCTGATCGCCGGCCTGTTCGCCGAGTACGCGCCGGCTCCGACCGTGCTGGTGTTCGAGGTCTACCTGGTCCTGCTGGCGCTGGCCGTCCTCGGCCTGGCCATCGTCCCGGAGACTGTCACCAGTAGCGAGCGACTGAGCCTCCGCTTCTCCGGCCTCGGCATCCCGGACGCTGGCCGGAGCGAATTCGTTGCCGCCGGCGTGGCCGGGTTCGCGGCCTTCTCCCTGCTCGGGCTGTTCTCCGCACTGGCGCCGAGCTTCCTGTCCGGGGTCTTGCACCAGCACAGCCACTCGGTCGGCGGTGCCGTCGTGTTCGCTGTGTTCGGCATCGCTGCCGCCAGCCAGTTGTTCCTCGGCCGGTTCCCCAGCCGGCCGGTCATGACGCTCGGGCTCTCGCTGTTCGCAGTGGCCCTGGCGCTGATCGTGGCCGGGCTATCGCAAGCATCGATGGCCCTGTTCCTGGCCGGGACTCTGGTCGCCGGGCTGGCCATCGGCGCGGTGATGATCGGCAGCCTGTCGACCGCGAACCGGCTGGCGCCGCCGCAGATCCGCGGCAAGGCCGTGTCCACTTACTTCGTGTTCTGCTACATCGGGCTGACGATCCCGGTGATCGGGGTCGGCATCGCGTCCGAGTACGTAGGGGACTTCCGGTCCGTCCTGGCCTGCGCCATCGCGCTCACCGTGCTCTGCGCGGTGTCGATGACGGGCATCCGAAGGGCTAGCATCGCATCCTGACACTCACGCCGCCAGCCAGCAGCGGGCGGCCCGTGCGTCCGCGCGCGGAAGCCGCCGGGCCGACCGAAAGGATGCTGCTAGTGAACTGGTCGCACCGGTACGCTGGCCCGCTGGGCGGGGACGCAGGCATTCTCGGTCAGCTAATGGATAGCCGTGAGAAGCTCGCCATCCTGCCAACGCCACTGCACCGGGCGCCGCGACTGTCCGCCGCGATCGGCACGGAAGTCTGGCTGAAGCGCGATGACCTGAACGGCGTGGCGCTGGGCGGCAACAAGCTCCGTAAGCTCGAGCTGCTGGCCGCCGACGCCCGCCGTCATGGCGCAGACACGCTGGTCACCGTCGGCGCCCCGCAATCGAACCACGCCCGGACGGTCGCCGCCGTCGCGGCCATGCTCGGGATGGACTGCGACCTCATCCTTGGCGGCCCGCGCCCTGCCGAGCCGGAGGGCAGCCTGGTGCTCGACCTCATCTTCGGCGCACGGCTGCATTTCGCGGGCACGACCGAGTGGGCCGAGCTCGAGCGGGCGGCCGGCGACGTCGCCGCCGAGGCTGCCAGCCGCGGCGCTCATCCGTATCTGATGCCGACCGGCGGCAGTGTGCCGCTGGGGGCTGCCGCGTTCGCGGCGGCCTATGCCGAACTGCGCGAGCAGTGCCGGGCGGAAGGATTGCGGCCCGCCGCGATCGTGCACGCATCGGCCTCCGCGGGCACCCAGGCCGGCCTGGAAATCGGTCGCAAGATGCACGCGGACGCCGACGTCACGATCATCGGAATCGATGTCGCGAAGATAACCGGCTCGCTGGCCGGCGAGGTCGGCCGGCTAGCCGCACAGACAGCCCGGCTGCTGAGAGTCAGCGAGCCAACCACCCCGCCCCAGGTCCTCGACGGGTACATGGGCGCGGGATACTCGATTCCGTCGGCCGGCGGGAACCGCGCGCTGCGGCTGCTCGCCGCCACCGAGGGGATCATCACCGACCCCGTCTACAGCGCCAAGGCGTTGCACGCGGTGTGCGAGGAGCAGGTCGCCGGCCCGCTGGTGTTCTGGCACACCGGCGGCATACCGGCCGTCTTCAGCGCTGAGTCCGGGCTGGCGGCCTGGCCGTCGTAGCGCCACTGACCCGGCGGACGCCAGCGCCGGGTGCGGCCAGCCGGCGCAGTGGGGCCAGCGCCGGGTGCGGCCAGCCGGCGCAGTGCGGCCATGGCGTGATTCATCCGGCCTGCTGCAAGCCGTGCGGGAAGGCGTGCAGGCGCTGTGGTCCGTGCTCGGTCACCAGGAGCAGTTCGCCGGTCTGCACGCCGGCCCGGCCATCGCGGGTGACGACGTTCGGCTGGACGACCAGCGTCATGCCTGCCGAGAGGACCAGGTCGGGAGCCGCTAGCGGACGGCCAGGCGCGGGCACCACCGGCGGCAGGTAGCCGCCGCCGTAACCGTGCACCGCGTCGTCGATCGTGGTGAATCCTGCGGGCTCGATGACTGCGGCCGCGGCATCGGCCAGGTCCCGGGCGAGAGTACCGGGCGTCAGCCTCGCGGCGACGGCGTCGAAGGCGGCGGCGGCGACGGTGTGCAGGTCGGCGAACAAGGAAGTGGCGGGCGCCCCCACGGTGAAGGTGCGAAGTACCTGCCCGGCGTAGTCCGGAGCTGCCCCGACGCTAATCTCACAGGTGACGATGTCGCGGTGCCGGATCACGCACCCGGTCGGCCACTGGGCCGGCACGCTCACGACCGGGTCGTCCATCGCGCTGATGCCGAGGTAGTGGATCTGGTGCAGGCCGCCGCGGCTGACGTAGGCGTGCTCGGTGCCGGCCAGCACCTCGTGATCGGTCGCGCCCGGCCGCAGCGCCTCCGCGAGCGCGCCGATGGCGACGTCGGTGAGCTCGGCCCCGCGCTGCAAGGCCGCTAGTTCCTCGGCCGATTTCACCAGGCGCAGCCGTGTGTAGGCGGGGTTCAGGTCCGCTACCGCGCGAACCTGCTCGGCCAGCAGCCGGTACTGATCGAACGGCAGTGCCCCGACCAGCCCGATCCGGTCCGGCACACGGCCCCGGCTGGCTATCGTGTCCAGCGCCGTCGCGACGGCGCTCGCACCCGTCCATGCCGCGGGAACCACGGAAACGCGGCGCGCCTGCGGCACGTGGTTGAAGTAGGAGACGAGGAGCACGTCGTCCTCCGGCGCCGGCCCGACGAGCAGGAGCGCCTCTCGGGTCACCGGCCATCCAGCCAGCCAGGAGACGGCACTGCCGGACCGGTTCGCACCGTACGCCAGGGCATACGACACCCCGCTGCGATCCATTTCCCGGCCGAACTCCGCCCGGCGCCGTCGCATCTCTGAACCGGAGAACTCGAACCCGCCGGCCGGTGACACGCCTGATCAGCCGCCTTCGAACGCGATCAACGTGACGACGATGCCGTTACCCGCGCCGACGACCATGGCGTCGAACGTGTGCTGGGTGACCGCCGTCAGCATCCATGACGGTCAGTATGGCAGCCATCGTGCCGCCCGGTTCCGGCTAGCTACTGCGCCGACTGCCGCTCTTCCACGCGGTGACATCTGGTCATGTGCCCGAGGGCCGACACGACCGTGAAAGCAGGCGCCTCGGCAATGCAGCGGTCGTCTGCCAGCGGGCAGCGGGGGTTCAGGCCACAGCCTGGCGGGGGCGTGACGTTGCTGGCTGGCTCACCAGCCAGGCGCGCGCCGGCACGCCCGCGCTGCCGAACCGGATCCGGTAGCGGCGCGGCCGCCAGCAGCGACTGAGTGTAGGGGTGGCGGGGATCAGCGAACAGTTCGTCCCGCGTACCTACCTCGACGATCTCGCCCAGATACATCACTGCCACCCGGTCGCAGAGAAACTCGGCCACCGACAGGTCATGGGTGATGAACAGGCACGAGAACCCCATCGACCGCTGCAGGTCGGCGAGAAGGTTGAGGATGCCGGCTCGGACGGACACGTCGAGGGCGGAAACGGGCTCATCCGCGATGAGCAGTTGAGGTTCCAGTACCAGTGCCCTGGCGAGGCCCACCCGCTGACGCTGGCCGCCCGATAGCTCGTGCGGGAGTCGCTGAAGTACGCCAGACGGCAGACCGACCCGCTCGATCGCCCTGGCAGCCTTGGCGCGGACCTCGGTGGCCGAGTCAGTGGTGTGGGCTCGCACCGGCTCAGCGACGATCCGCGCCACTGTCATCCGCGGGTCCAGCGATGAATAGGGATCCTGGAACACCATCTGGAAGCGCGCCCGAAGCTGACGGAGCTTGCCGCGGGGCACGCGCGTGATGTCCTGGCCGTCGAACCTCACCGTGCCGGCGCTCGGGTTGAGCAGGCGGACGACGCACTTGCCCACCGTGGTCTTGCCCGAGCCAGTTTCTCCGACCAGCCCGAGTATCTCTCCCTTGCCGATGGTGAAACTCACGCCACGCACCGCCTGAACCCGGCCCCCGCCGGTTCCGCGGTGCGCACGGAACTCCATCGTCAGGCGTTCCACCTCGAGCAGCGCGCCGGTCATGCCGGAACCGTCGCAACCGGCTCCGGGTGGAAGCAGGCCACCGCGTGATCGTCCGCCGGGCCACAGGGCGTGAGCAGCGGCGGCTGCTCGCGGCACTGATCGGTCGCTCGCTGGCACCGCGGCGCGAACGCGCAGCTCTCTAGTGGCGCGCGCAGCACCGGGACCATCCCCGGGATCTCGGCGAGACGCAACCGGCCCGCTTCGCGGCGGGCGACGGCTGAGCCGGGGAGCGCCCCCAGCAGGCCCGCGGCGTACGGATGCCGGGGAGCCCGGAACAGGTCGTATACGTCGGCTTCCTCCACCTTGGCGCCGGCGTACATCACCACGATCCGGTCCGCGATGTCGGCGACCACGCCGAGATCGTGCGTGATGAGCAGGATCGCCATGCCGGTACGAGAGCGCAGATCGCGCACGATGTCCAGGATCTGCGCCTGAGTGGTCACATCCAGGGCAGTGGTCGGCTCATCCAGCACGAGCAGCTTCGGCTCCCCCGCCAGCGCCATCGCGATCATGACCCGCTGGCGCATGCCGCCGGAGAGCTCGTGCGGAAACGACCTGAGCCGCTTTTCCGGGTCACCGATCCCGACCATGCGCAGCAGTTCCAGGGCACGTGCGCGGGCCTGGGCTCCCCGCAGGCCCTGGTGCAGCCGCAGCACCTCGGCTATCTGGTTTCCGACGCTGAACGCCGGATTCAGGGAGGTCATGGGCTCCTGGAAGACCATCGCCACTTCTCCGCCGCGGATCGTCCGCAGCTGTGCGGGACTGAGTTCGAGTACCTCACGTCCGTCAACCCGGACCGAGCCAGTGACCTGTGCGTCGCCGGGCAACAGGCGCAGCAGCGACAGCGCGGTCACCGACTTGCCGCAGCCTGACTCGCCGACGAGCGCAACGACCTCGCCGCGCCTGACCGAGAGGCTGATTCCCCGAACGGCGAGCACCGGACCAGTCCGGTCGAAGAGCCGGACCTGCAGGTCATCGACTTCCAGCACGGCTGGCATGTCAGCGCATGGCCGGGTCGAAGAGATCCCTGAGGCCATCTCCGAGGAGGTTGAAGCACAGCGTCGCGAGGAAGATCGCGACACCGGGGAAGACTGCCAGCCACGGATCGTTGAAGAGATACTCCTGTGCGGTCGCTAGCATGTTGCCCCAGGATGCGGTCGGCGGCTGCACGCCGAGGCCGAGGTAGGAGAGCAGGGCCGAACCCAGGATCGCTCCCGGGATTGTCAGCGTGGCCTGCACGAGGATCGGCCCGGCCATATTCGGCAGCAGATGCCGGAAGAGGATCACCCGATCGCGCACGCCGGTAACGATCGCCGCCTGGACGAAGTCCTGCTCCCGCAGCGCCATCGCCTCGGCCCGGGCGATGCGGACGAATCCGGGTAGCGAGGCGATCCCGAGTGCCAGGACGACGTTTCGCAGGGAAGGGCCGAAGATAGCCGCGAGGCCAATCGCCACGAGCAGGAACGGGAAGGCCAGCACCACGTCGGTGATCCGCATCGCGAGCATGTCAGCGGCGCCGCGGTAATATCCCGACACCAGCCCGATGGGCACGCCAACCACCAGCGCGAGCCCGGTCGCAAGCACCCCGACCTCGAGGGTTGGCTGAGCGCCGTAAATCATCCTCGAGAGCACATCACGGCCGAGTTCGTCGGTGCCGAGCAGATGACCGGCGGTGAAGGGCCGGGCGAGAACAGCCTGGAAGCTGCTGGCCACCGGCGAGTAGGGCGCTAGCAGCGGGGCGAAGACTGCGACGACCACCACCACAATCACCCCCGCCAGGCCGATCACCGCCGGCGGCCGCTCGACGAGACGCCGCAGCCAGTGCCGGCCGGATTGCCCGGCCGCCTCGAGCATGGCCGCGGGGTCGGGCGCGATGGTCAGGCTCACTGGGCACCCTCCACCCGGACGCGAGGGCTCAGGAATGCGTACACGAAGTCCAGCGCGAAGTTGATCACGATGATGGCGGCCGCCGTGATCAGTGCCACTGCCTGGATCGTCGGGTAGTCGCGCTGGAAGACCGCGTTGATCGTCAGGTCTCCGACGCCAGGCAGGCCGAACACTTCCTCGGTGACGGCGACCCCGGAGAGCAAAACTCCGAGCTGCAGTCCGATGACGGTGGCCACGGTGACGAGGCTGTTGCGAAGCGCATGCTTGAGCACGACCGAAGGCTCGGGAAGCCCCTTCGCGCGCGCCGTGCGAACATAGTCGGCCCGCAGTGCCTCGAGCATCCCCGACCGCATCTGGCGCATCAGCACCGCGGCTACGCCGGTGCCGAGCACGAAGGCCGGCATCACCATGTGGCTGAGGTTCGAGCCGGGCGAGGACAGGAACGACACGTAACCCGAAGCAGGCAGCACGCGCAGGAGCACGGCGAAGATGAGGATGAGCAGGATGCCGAACCAGAAGCTGGGAATTGACAGGCCGAACAGCGCGATCGCGTTGCCTGCATAGTCAATCGCCTTGCCCCTCCGGACGGCGGCGATGATGCCGGCTGGAATGCCGATGACAATGCCGATCAGCATCGCCAGGATGGTTAGCTCTACGGTGATCGGAAAGGCGCTGCTCAGCTCGGTGGTAATGGGCATGCCGGTGACCGGAGACGAGCCCAGGTGGCCGGTCAGGATCTGGCGCAGCCAGTCCGCGTACTGCACCGGCAGCGGCTTGTTCAGGCCGTACTGTCCCTCGATCGCGGCGATCGCCGCCGGGGAGAGGTTCGCGTTGCCGGTGAGCGCGATAGCCGGGTTGCCGGGGACGGCCCGGATCCCCAGGAAGACCAGCACTGACGCGACGACGAGCGTGAAGACGGACACGCCGAGCCGGCGTATCACATACACCTTCATCAGCGGGTTCCTCGTCCGTCGTCGACGCCAGTGCTGGCAGTCCTAGCGGTTAACCGACCGCAGCCGAGGCGAAGTGCAGCAGGCCATCGGGAGTGAACGACACGCCGGTTACGTTCTTGGCGTAAGCGGCCTGGTCGGTGGTGTGGAAGAGATAGATGATGCCGCCCCACTGGATCATGGCCTTCTCGGCCTGGTAGTAGAGCGCCTTGCGCTGGGCTATAACCGTCGTCTGATCTGCCTGCGCCAGCGGCGTCATGATCGAGGACGGCCCCTGGCCACTGTCGTCGAGCGGGCTTCCCTGCGTGTAGAAGCTGGTCGTGTCCTGGTCGGGATCCACGCGCCCGGACCACCCGATGTCGAAGAGCTGGTAGTTGCCGGCCTCGGCGTTGGATAGTGCGGTAGTGAACTCGGTCGGCTGAACGGTGATGTTGAAGCCGGCCGGCTTGGCCTCAGCGGCGATGAGCTCACCCTGCTCGACGTTGAGTGACCCGGTCGGGACCATCAGCGTGAGGTTGATCGGGGTGGGTACGCCGGATGCCTTCACGAGCGCCTTGGCCTGCGCGATGTTGGGGCCGGCGCAGCTCAGCTTGGTGTAGTAAGGGCTCAGCGGGCTGATCGGGCCGCAGCCGGGCTGGTTGATGCCATCGAAGACGACCCGGTTCAGGGTAGCCCGGTTGATGGTGAGCGCGAGGGCCTCCCGCAACGTGGGATGCGTCGCCAGCGGGTTGTTTGCTGGCTTCGCCGGCTTTGAGTATCCCGCTCCGTTGGAGACGTTGATGTCGAGTCCCTCATAGCCAGGCGAGACGAGGCTCTTCGCCACGTACGAGGGGTTCTTGGTCAGCAGCTCGAAGTCGTTCGGTGCCAGGCAGCCCGGCGTTGCCACGCTGATCGCGCCGGACAGCAAGTCGGCGTAACAGGTCGCCGGATCGGTGATGACCGTGAACACAAGCTTGCTGGGCTTGGGTTTCCCGCCATAGAAGTACTTGGATGGCACGAGGTTGATCTGGTTGAGCGACGGGCGGGACTGGAAGGCATAGGGACCGACGCAGATCGGATCGCGGGAGAAGTTGGCGCCTTCGTGTGCGAGGGCCGTCGGTGACATCACGATTCCCGACCGCCCGGCCAGGACGGTGCCGAGGGGAGAGTAGGGCTGCGACAGGTGCAGCTGGATCGTGGAGCTGTTCACGACGTCGATGCTCTGGACCGCCTTCAGCGCCACCGCGCGAGCCGACGTCGCCAGGGTCTTGTCCCGCTCGAGCGACGTCTTCACGGCCTGAGCGTTGAATGGCGTGCCGTCGTTGAACTTGACGCCGGTGCGCAGGTGAATGGTGTACAGCAGGCCGCCGTCGGTGACCGTCGGCAGCGAGGTGGCGAGCACCGGCGACACTTGTTCCTGCGCGTTGATGCCGTACAAGCCCAGGCACATGTTCGCGAAGACGATCCGCGCGACGTAGGTGGTGTCCGTGGTGGGATCGAGGGCGTCTGGCGCGTCCGCTAGCGCGACGGTGAGGACTCCGCCGACCTTGCTAGTTCCCGTGGACGACGGTGCTGACGCCGACGAGCACGCTCCTAGCAGGAGCGACAGCGCGGCTGCCGCCGCAGCCGATGCGATGGTCTTCCTCGAACCGAGTTTCCGTAAAGCGTATGCCTTGGGATCCGACATTCCGGCCTCCTTCTGCCTTTGCCGGTCAATCCCCCTGGGATGTGGCAGACGGTACGCTGTACGTCCTTTACGGTCAACGGTTCGTGGCAACTGTTGCGCAAGGGTTATTCTGCGACGATTGCCGCAGCGCCGGGATGACGCATTCGATGACGGCGTCACGCCCGGGTGCGGTGCCTGGACCGGAGAAGATGAGGGACGGCGGTGACTCAGCGCGCTGAGGGAGCGGCTATCCGATTCGACGCCACGCTATCGGCGATCGGCAGCTCGACTGTGGTGCGGTTGCCTGAAACGGCAAGCAAGGACCTGCCCTCGCGCGGACAGGTAGCCGTCCGTGGGACCATCAACGGCGTCGCGTTCCAGACGGTGCTCGAGCCAGACGGAAGCTCCGGCCACTGGATGAAGGTCGATGACACGCTGCGGCGCGCTGCTGGCATCAGCGCGGGTGACTCTGCGGCACTCGACATCGTGGTGACCAAGGACTGGCCGGAACCGAGCGTGCCCGAGGATCTTGCCACGGCGCTGGAGGCTGCCCCGCAGAAGATCCAGAACCTGTGGAGCGAGATCACCCCGATGGCGCGCTGGGAATGGGTGCGCTGGGTCAACGCCACCAGGAGCCCCGACACCCGCAGACGACGGGTCGAGGTCAGCATCGCGAAGATGACCGGCGGGAAGCGGCGGCCCTGCTGTTTCAATCTCTCCGCATGCACCGACCCGGATCTGTCGAGGAACGGCAGGCTCATCAAGCCGCTTGATACGTAACCATATGGATCGGCAATTACACCGGGCTGAAGACGCTGCTGGAGACGGGCCGGCAACTACCGTTCCAAAGCGGCCCTTCGGGGGTTAGCAGGGGCCGGGGTCAGCGGCGCTACGGCTGCGGCTGCGAACGGCCAGCTGCGAAGATCTCGGCGAATGTTCGGGTTTGCCGAGCGAGCCGCTGGGCTTGCGCCGTCGTCAGGTGCGGATTCAGCTCCCCGGCGAGGTCAGCGCGGGACTGGTATCCCATCCGCGGATCGGCGTCTGCCCGGTGCACCCGGCCGGCCGTCGGCCCGTACCGGGCACGAGAGGTAAGGGCTGCCGCGACGTCACTGCCCAGGTCGACCGCGGCAACCACGAGGACCTGGCTGTCGGGCTGATCGATCAGGTTCTCGATCACCGTGAGAGCCAGGCTTGGCTCCAGGTAATCAGCGTCGTCGATGACCACCATGGCCGGCGCCGACGCAGAAACTGCTGCCACGACCTGGGCAGCGCGGGCGGCAGCGCTGTTCGCGTCGGCTGGGAGGTCATCCGCCAGACTGCCCTGGGCAGCGGCGGCCAGGCCTGCCAGCAGCAGCGAGATCGTCCCGGCGATCCCGGACAACAGCAGGCTGCCGATTCCCAGCCGAGGGGTGCCGCGCAGCCGGCTGCGGCACAGCAGCGCGGCCGCCTGCCGCCGCACCTGCTCTCCGAGCAGGCCGTCCCGCACAGCCAGAGCCTGCGTGCCGTGGTCGCCCGGCAGCGACCGGCCATCGATGCGCGCCAGTACGCAGGCCGGGGCATCCGCCCTGCCGATGATGTCCGGCAGCAGGTCAAGGACTGTGGACCGCCCCCAGCCTTCCGGGCCGACGAGCAGGACCGCGTGCGAGCCGACGCCACCACGCCGGATCCCGTCCCACCAGCGCTCGAGCTCTGCCGCCGCTTCCTTCTGCCGCTCTCCTAGCACGACGCCAGCCTAGATGGCCTGGCGGGCGTCACGCGCGCTCCCGTACCTGACGCCGTTCGCTCACCAGCGGAAGTCCGGCTTGAGCCAGATCTTCTCGCGCAGGTACTCCTTCACCTGCGCGATGTAGCCGAGCGCTGGCGGGTTGAGCCATTGGCCAGCGAACCAGGCGCCAAGGCAGCCCCAGACGTCGCCCTTGTGGTACTGGCCGCCTCTGGGCATGGTGTTGAGCCAGGTCTCGTAGCCGTCATAGCATGCGCGCCAGATCGCGTAGGCGGCGTCGGCATTCATTGCAGTGGAACGGGCGATGGCAGGCCAGCCGCCGTTCCCGTAGGTGTTCTGCAAGATCCCATAGGTCACCGGGCACTGGCCTGGCTTGCCGTCCTGGCCGGGCTTGTTACCCGGCGGGCAGTCGGCCGCGTCCGTTGTCCAGCCACCGAGCGTGTCCTGCTGCCACCAGCTCTCCGCGGCCGCCTGGGCGAACACGATGTCCTGGTCGATGCCCCATTTGCAGGCCGCCCAGCGGAGTATGTCGATCGTGGTGCCTGTGAAGTCGCCGTTGACCCGGCTGGCCAGGTTCTGCGCCGCCGGGCTGTCGGTGGCGAGGAACCTCGCGCCGACGTGGCGGCCTTCTCTGCTGTTGAACGGCTTGTTGGCGGGCCTGTTCTCGGGCAGCGGCGAGGAGTTGACGATATTGGCGCAGTACGCGCCGCTGGGCAGCGCCGCGCCGGGCGGCAGGGTGGCGAAGTAGGGCTGCCCGGCGGTAGAAGAGCAGCCGGCCAGGCCCGCGAGGACAAGGACGAGCGATACGGCGATCCAGCCGGCCCGGCGACTGCCGAGACGGCTGCGAGCCGGCGCGCCCCGTTGGCTCATCAACGACACTGTAACTTCAGCGGGTTTCCTACCCGGCCGAGGGCCTCCCCCGCGATGCCGGGTCGCGGGTCAGTTCCGACCCATGCCGACCCGGTGCCGTACGACGACCCGATGTCGTTCTACGAGCCCGATCCTGACGTGCGGGTCGCCAAGTGGCTCCGGGCGATCTGGCGGGGGCGCGGCCAGGTCGAGCCTGCTGCCTGGCGGCTCTACTTCGTGGTCATGGCCGACGGCCGGCCCGTCGGGGAGCAGACGCTGACCGGAGTGAATTTCTCCGCCCTGGGAACGGTCACTACCTTCTCGTGGCTGTCTGCCGATGAACGCGGCCGCGGGCTCGGGCGCGAGATGCGGGCGGCGATCCTGCACCTGGCGTTCGACGGCCTCGGTGCGAAGGAGGCAGCCAGCGACGCCTTCGTCGACAACCACGGCTCCAACGCGATCTCGCAAGGCCTCGGATACGACCCCAACGGGTCCGCCTGGGCGACGCGGCAAGGCCAGCCCGCCCTGCTCAACCGGTGGCGACTCACCAGAGACAACTGGGAACGGCGACGCAGAAACGACATCCAGCTCCACAACATCGAGGCCTGTCACGCCCTCCTTTCGTTGTCCTGACTCGCTCAAGCGACGAGGCACGGCTCCCCCGCGAGCGTCCGCAACTCGGCAGATGTGCGCGTGCCGCTGAGAACGGCGTCCGGCGCGTCGTTCCGCACGCCGCGATGCCCGGTTGCCGGAGCCCACGAGCCAGCAGCGCACCGCGCGTTCCCGGCAGGACTCCGACACTCAGGCATCGCCGATGCCCATGTGGTGGTCTGCGCCTGTCACGCAATCCAGTCCGTCGCATCCCCTGCTTCATCGGGGGACTCTGGCCGTTATCGGCATGCAGGCAGGGACTGCTCGGTCCAGATGCACTTTCCGCCGGTCACGTACCGAGTCCCCCAGCGATCGCAGAGCGCGGCGATCAGCTGCAGGCCCCGGCCGCCCTCATCGGTCCAGGACGCCCGGCGGATGCGGGGCGTAGTCAGGCTGCCGTCGTAGACCTCGCAGACGAGGGTCCGACTGCGCAGCAGGCGCAGCCGGATGGGCCCGATGGCGTGCCGGATCACGTTGGCGACCAGCTCACTGGCGAGTATCTCGGTGTTGACCGCCAGTTCTTCCAGGTGCCAGATGGTGAGCTGATCGCGCACGTGCCGGCGCGCCGCCCCGGCCGCCTGCGGGGCCTCCGGCAGCGACCAGGTGGCGATCGCGTCCGGGGGCGTGGCATGAAGCCGCGCGGCGAGCAGGGCAGTGTCGTCGGTGCTCTGCTGGTCGGCAGGCAGCAGACCCCTGGTGAGATTCTCGCAGAGCTGGTCCGGGCTCTCGCCGTGATGGGCCCGCAGCAGCTCGGCGAGCCGGGTCATGCCGGTATCGATGTCAACCTTGGCAGATTCGATCAAGCCGTCGGTGTAGAGGACCAGCATGCAGCCCTCGGGAACGGATAGCTCCACGACCTCGAAGGGCGGCTCGGCCACGCCGAGCGGGGGGTCGATGGGACTCTCCGCGAAGGACACGCCGCCGTCTGGCCAGACCAGGGCAGGCGGCGGATGACCGGCCCGTGCGAAGGCGCAGATGCGCGTGACGGGATCGTAGATCGCGTACAGGCAGGTAGCGAACGAGTCCTCACCGAGGCCGCCGACCAGGTCGTTGAGGTGGCTCAGGACCTCATCGGGCGGCAGCTCGAGGTCAGAGAGGGTCTGCACGGCGGTGCGCAGCCGTCCCATGATGACCGCTTCTGCCAGGCCGTGCCCCATGACGTCGCCGATCACCAGGGCTACCCGGTCGGCTGAGAGCGGGATGACGTCGTACCAGTCCCCGCCGACGGCCGCGCCCTCCCCGGCGGGCAGGTAACGCGCGGCCGTGGTCGCGGCAGGCAGCGAGGGCAGCACCCGCGGCAGCAGGGCGCGCTGAAGCGCCTGCGCCCGGGCGTGCTCGATATCGAACAGCCGGGCCCGCTCCAGAGCCTGCGCGATCAGGCCGCTGAGCGCTATGAGCAGGGCCCGTTCGGCACCGGTGAGACGGCGTGGCTGGTCGAAGGAGACCACGCACAGGCCGACCACCCGCCCCGAGACGACGAGGGGCATGAACGCCCAGGATTGCTTGCCGCGCGGAATGTACTGCAGCTGCTGCACGAATTCCGGGTAGCGCTTCGCATACTCCTTCGGCGAGGAGATGAACCAGGGCTGGTGATCGCGCAGTGCCTGGGCTGCAGGGGTGACAACCCGCAGCGGGCCGCTGATCAGGTCGACGAACGGCTGGGGGTAGCCGACAGCGCCGAGCACCCGCATCCGGTCGCCCTCGACGACCTGCATGGTCAGCCCCGACGCCCCGAACGGCGGCAGTACCCGCTCCGCGACGGCCTTCAGCACATCCTGCGACGTCACCGCCTCGGCCAGAGCCATGGTCAGCTCCTGGATCCGGGCCGCGCGTTCGGCTGCGGCCCGTTCCGCCGCCGCCTGCCGGGCCCGGCGCTGGCGTGACTTCGTGATATCGGTGAAGTACCAGGCCAGGCCATCCGGTATGGGGACGAACCGGATGCGGTACCAGCGCCCGGTGTCCGGCCACTTGGCATCGAAGCCAGTCGGTTTCATCCCGGCTGCCGCCTCACGGCAGCGGGACTCCAGGCCAGGCACCCTACGGATCACGATCAGGTCCCACAGGACCCGCCCGGTTAGCTTCGGCGGCGAGCCCAGCAGGCGCTCCGCCTCGACGTTCGCGAACGTTATCCGCCAGGCCTTGTCGAGGGACAGGAACCCGTCGCTCATGTAGCGCAGGGCGTTCCGGACCCCGTCACGGACGAGCCGCGATTCTGTGGTGTCCCAGGCGGTGCCTAGCATCCGGTACGGGTTTCCGTCGGCGTCAGGTTCCACCCGGCCACGGACCTGGATCCAGCGGGTAGTCCCGTCTGGCCGGCAGACCCGGTACTCGACGTCGTAAGGCCCGGACGTGCTGATCGCCTTGTCCACCTCGGCGGTCACCCACGATATGTCGTCGGGATGCACCAGACGGGCCCAGGTCTCAATATGTCTGTCATCCGTCTCCCGGTCCATGCCCAGCAGTGCCATCGAGGCATCGTCAAGATCGAGCAGCCGCGGAGCGATATACCAGGCCCAGGCGCCGACTCCGGTCACCACGAACGCCTGCCGGAGATCGGTCTCACCCGTCACGTCCGGCACACCCGCCACATCCGGCGGTGCCTCGGACCGCCGCCGCGACGGCTCGGCAGGCCGCAGCCGCTCGGCGGCCCACCCGGCCACGGCTCGCAGAGCGTCTCGTTGCCCGGCCGTCGGCTCACCCGCCGTCGCCGTCACCACGGTGAGCACCCCGAACGGCTCGCCATAGGCCGCTTGCAGGGGCACGGAAGCCATGCCGGTACCCGGCCCTTCAGGCATCGGAAACCACTCCGGCCGGCGCAGTCGCGCGGCCGCCGCGGGAGGCACCGTCGCGTCGTCGGCAATCTCCTGCCAGCCGCGGGTGAAATCCCGCTGGAGGCCCGTTGAGGCCGCCAGGTGCAGCCCCGGAGTCGTCACCGGCCCGCGAAGGTGCACCAGCCCGCCCAGCCCGCCAACCTCAGCCACCGCCTCCTGCAGGGCGAGCCGCAGTACCTCGGCCCTGGGAAGATCGTCGTCCGTGGCGTTGAGCAGGGACAATGACCTGTTCATAGATTCAACATACCCAGGCGTGACCACGCACTGCCGCCGTCGTCAGCCGGGCTGTTGCAAGAGCACAGCGGCCACCGTTCCGGTGCCCGCGGCCCGGCTGCCTGCTCGCTGGTTACGATCCACATGCTGTCAACGGCTGAAGCGCAGGGAGTTGCTCGCCGTTCGTGATCTGGACGTAAGGAGGGGGGTTCGTGGCGCGCTGGCCCAACGGTGTGCGAACTGTGCAGTTCCTGGTGGACCGTGGTCGGCTGGGGGGCATTCGTGAGCAGCGACCTGACGGGGCTCGTCACTGCCCAGGTTCACCGGGCGACACTCCGTCTCAATGCCACCGCCGTCGCGGCCCTCGAAAACGGCGACGTCGATGGTGCGTATGCGGCGGCATCCGATGCCTACCGGATGACGGCCGAAGCGCTCTTAGCGCGCCAGGGGCTGCGCGACCGGCAGCGATGGCTCGCATATGTCCGTCGAAGACGCGGTGTCGGCACAGTTCGCCGCCGCGGTAGAGGCACTCGCCAAGCCGGTTTTCGAGCGGCTCGGGCGTACGCGTCCTTCGGCGCAATTTCGACCCGTCCGGCGCAGGCGCCCGGCAGCGAACCCCGGCCTGCGCGGACCCAAATCCAGCCGAGCGAGGACCGCGCGGTTCGCGGCTACTGAGCGCGCGCCGACCCGAGCGCGGCTCAGTCGTCTCCGATGTAACCCGTATTGGGATCGATCATGGCAAGGAACACCCGGATGCTCTCCAGGTGCTCCGCTACCGGCCGATTCGGTGTCCCGCTCGACACGAATCCGTAGTCCTTGTTAGGCCCGCTCAGCCAGTCGTAGGCGGTGCCGCCGTCTCCAGATTCGCGGACGGCGAACCGTTCGTCATCGACGTCGAGGATGAACAACACCGGCCCTGGCCGTCCCGCTGTACCTCGGTACACATCGGGAGTGGCGCGGGGATCGTCGCTGTCACCGATGGTGCTCCCATCCATGGGAGCCAGCATCCCACGAGCCGAGACGGTCCAGGTCGCACCCGCTCCGCGAGCCGATCATCCTGCGGCTGTCCGGATCTTGCGCAGCTTCGTGGTCCTGAGCTGCCGCTGAGCTGGGCAGACAATTCCAGGACCGGTCCAGGCTCCCGCAGACTCTACGGCCACTGGCTCCCCTAAGTGGCGCCCCCCTTCAGCCTTATGACAGCCGCTGTTCGAACAGACCACCGCCAACTCAGCAGGCACAGCCCGCAATCGTCCCGCTGAGCCGGCGGGGCGGCGTCGTTTCCCTCGCGGGCGGCCAGACCCGACCGCGCGCGCCGGGACGCGCCGATGCTGATCGCGACGTGCAGTGCGCTTTCTCTGCCGACAGCGCGGCACATCGCAGACCGTGCGTAGCTGGCGAGCCCGCGAACGTGACAAGCTGGCCCCAGTCCGGCAGCCGGGTATTCAGCGGGCGGCTGCGACAGTGGCGGGCTTGCCGGCATGCTCGCTGAGCGCCCTGATGTTACCCGGGTCGCTGGTGAGCACGACCGGGTCCGGCCAGATGCTGGCAAAAGCCACCACAATCGCGTCCGCGGCAGAGATCGCCGCTGCGCGGCCGGTCCTGGTCCGCAGCCGGGCAGCCTCGCGCGCGCGCACCTCGGTCACGTCACGGACCTGGCACGCCCGCAGCAGCCGGTTGGCGTGGAAATCGCGGCGATGGTCTCCGGTCAGCGCCTCGGCGAGCGTGATAGCGGGGACCTGAGCAGGCCAGGCCCCGCGGCAGCGCAGCTCGGCGAGCCTGCCGCCAGCTTGGCGCGCCGGTCGAGCTCCTCGGCAATAGCCACGGCGGCGAGCCCGGATACGTTCGCTGCTGCCTCCCGCGCATGGCAGAGCAGCTCATCGGGAATGGCGGTCAGGATCTGCGACGCGACCTGGAACGCGATGAGCTCACTGTTGCGGCATGATCCCCCACACCTCGGCGACGAGCCCCCGCTGGAGGAGCTTGAGCTGGGGGTTTTCGGCCTGATCCACGCGCTTTTCAGCTGTCGGATGCCGGCCTGCGGCGAACTGCCCCGGAACGAGGAAGCCGCCGACCAGGAAGCACGGTCCCAGGGCGGAGTAGTGATCCCATTGCCAGTGGCCAGCGACTACCGGCCCGGTGGGAAGCGAGCACAGGGCTAGCGACCTGCACCTTTGGTCGGGATGGCGGGATTCGAACCCGCGGCCTCCTGCTCCCATATCAGCTCCGTCCGGACGCTGAACATAGCCAGATGTGGTCCGACGTGGCGTCAACCTGCAGTAATCCTGGCTAGACGTAGCCTGACACCGCTCCGTGTCTGTGCACGTTGGTTCCCACCCTTGCTCCCACAGCACCGCGGCTGCAGCAGGGAGATCCAGGACTCTATAGGTGTCGCACTCAAGCCCAGGAGCACCGTGTCGGTGGTATGGTGGTTGGTATGGCAACCCGCAAGGTCACGATCACGCTCGACGAGGCCCAGCTCGACCAGATCCGGTCGCTGGTACAAGCCCGAACCGCACCGAGCGTGTCCGGTTTCGTGCAGCACGCGGTGTCAGTCGCACTAGACGACGTCGCGGGGTGGGGCGCGATGCTCGCTGAAGCACTGCGCCGGACCGGTGGCGCGCTCTCCGATGATGAGCGTGCCTGGGCCGATGACGTGCTCGGCGCCAACTCCCGTCCAGCAGCCTGATGCCAGGAGTCACTCTCGATGCCGGGGGCCTGATAGCCCTAGACCGCGACGACCGCCGAGTCGTCGTGCTACTGGCCCGTGCCCGCGAAACAGGCGCCCGCGTCACCGTGCCGGCTTCGGCACTAGCCCAGGCAATCCGGCGACCTGACCGTCAAGTCCGCCTATCACGACTGATTCGCCAGCCGACCACCGACGTCATCAGCCTGGACCGCGTCGACGCGACAAATGTCGGCAGGCTGCTGGCCGCCAGCGGCACAACTGACATCGCCGATGCTCATGTGGTGGTCTGCGCCCATCGCGCAAACCAGCCCGTCGTTACTTCTGATCCCGGTGACCTGCGTCAGCTCGACAATGCTCTCAGGCTGATCACGCTCTGAAAGCACGGCCTGCCGCCGCCTTGAGAGAGCGGCATCCAGTCACCGCGCTCATCCCGGGCCGGGCTTCATGCCGACTGAGTGAGAACAAGGAATGTGTTCAATACGAGCCACGGCCACATCCACCAGCCCTGTCCTCTAGGTCCAGTCCGTGGCAGCCGCTACCGCCGGTTGGCGTTCAACTCCACGGTCAGATGACGGTCAAACGATCTTAGGCGCCATGACGACAGTCGACAGCAAGCCCACGACCTGCACCTTTGGTCGGGATGGCGGGATTCTTCGTGCTACCCGCCGGATCGACACCGGACCTTCGCCCATAGGCGTCTCGTTGATCCACTGCGGCAGCACGTGCTCCTTACTCATCCTCCGCTCGCGGCCGCAGAACAGACAGGCACCCATAGCCGCCTATCATCGCGCACTCGTCGGCCGCGGGCTGCTACTGCTTAGAGCGCCGGGCCCCATCTATTCGCGCTCGGGTTGTTGCGGCTCGTCGCGGCCTAGTCAAGACTCGAGTTGTGAGATCAGAAGCCGACCGATCGGACCTTTGCCGGTTGGCCTCATGTCCTCGCGGCACACTACCCTCACCGGACAGACCCGGCGGTAAGACCGGTCCGGACGACTTCAACCGGCCGATCGATAGGCCATTCCCTTGTGAGCCATCCGCAACGGCTCGTTGAAGCCGAGCTGAGCAGTTAGCCAGAGATCAGCGACATACTGGGCCACCATCGGGATAACGTGGCTGGTCGCCCAGGGAGATGTGGATGGCAGGAGGCGAGGCTGTGCCACAAAACGCTGAGCGCATGGGTGTCGCTGCGGCCAACCTGGAGTTCAGCTCGTGGGGCTGGGCGTTCCGGAGCCAGGAAGTCGAGGATTACGGCATCGACGCGCATGTCGAGCCGTTTAACGGGCCGAGCAGCCCGACGGGGCGGCTCCTAGCCCTGCAGATTAAGTCCGGGGAGTCTTACTTCGGCGAAGAAACTGACGGCGGCTGGTGGTACCGCGGCAAGAACCGGCATTTGCGCTACTGGCTTGGTCATGTGCTGCCTGTCCTTATCGTCCTTTACGACCCTGTGTCCAGGACTATGTACTGGCAGCATGAGACAGAGGACCTCGTGGTCTACTCCGACGATGCGTGGAAAATCTTGATACCACGCCATCAGGTGCTCGCCGCAGATGCGGCCGACCAGCTTCGATCGCTTTCTGAAGCGGCGCCTGGCGCCAGCGAGGACCCGGTCGCTAGCTCGCTGCCGTTCCTGCCAGCCACCGCCGCAGCAGTCCTGCGCAGTGCCCAGGCGTCAGCACCCGACGGGACAATGCGGCTCGCGCGGTTGCTGGCGCAAGGCCGGGACCAGTCCCGGCTCACGGCGGAGACGATCCTGGCTGCGCGACCTAGCTGGCTAGCCGCCGGCAACGGCAGTTTCGAGGCCGCCATCGGCGCTTACGCCAACGAGCATGGCCATCAGGACCTGGCGCTGCTGGCATTCGAGCGAGCGGCCGAGTACGAGTCAGGTGAAGCCGGCCGCCTGTACAGTGTGGCGGCCTTACTGGCGCTTGGCCAATGCGATGCAGCCCGAGCCCGCGACCTTCTGCGCCGTGGGAGCGAGCTCATGTCCGGAGGACTTTTCCTGTCGGTTGCGCATGCAGCACTCGCCGATCACGACAGCGGAGACGAGGCTGAATCACCGCGAGTCGCCGGAGTTCTCTCGGAGGCATCGCGGGAGGAACTGGCCGCTGAGCCGACTCTCGTGGTCCTGCTAGGCGAGTTCGCAGCCCGCCGTGGTGACCTCGCCGAGGCGATCCGGTTGTTTGAGGCAGCATCGACGGGCAGCCCGCCGCTAGCCGTCGCGCGGCTACAACTCGCCCAGGCGCTAATCGCCCGAGCAGCGGCTGGGGGGTCGGCGGTTGCGGTGAGCGACCGCGTGCGAGCGCAGGCGCTGTCGCGGGAAATACGGGACGAGACGCGCCTTTGGTCAGGCCCGAGCGAGAAAGCACTCGCCGTATTGCTGAAGGCGCAGATTATGATCGGCGCATTTCAGGAGACCATCCGGCTCGCGACCCCGCAGTCGCTCGGCGGCGTGGCGCTGGACCGGGAGGCGTCCTTCGGGGAGGTGGCCGTCTACGGCGCGGAGGCAGCCATGGCCATGCGCGACCGCGTCCGCGCAGCCAGCTTCGGCCAGCTAGTCACCGGCACCAGGGCGGAGACATTCATAGGGGCTTTGGCGATCGACTCGTCAGCTCCCGCCGCCGAACAGGCAACTGCTTGGCGTGCCGCGCTGGCAAGCGCCGAGGCAATGGAACAGCAAAGGCGTGCGCTCTATCAACTCGCTGCCCTCGGTGAACTGCAACCTGATGACCTGGCGGCCGGCCAGGCAAGCCAGGCCATCGGCAAGGATCAAGCACAGATCCTGTCGGCTCGCAACGACGCTGCGCTCGGCCGCATCAACCAGGCGGTAATCAGCCTCCGCCAGCACGCCGAGTCCAACTCCGCCGCCGCCGAGATGCTGATCGAAGTGCTCGCCGAGGCAGGACGAACTGATGATGCACTGGCCGAATGTGAACGCGCTATCAGCCGGTTCGGCGCTGGCAAGACCGCCCACGACAAACTGAACATCCTGGCACGGGCCGGACGGCTTGACGATGCCGACACATTCGCGACCAGCTTGCTTGCCGGGTCAGACCTGGCACCTGAACAACGGATCACGCTGAGGCAGCGACTGGCCACGAACCGAGCCAACCGCGGAGACTGGCGTGGCGCTGAGAAGATCTGTCGTGAGGCTCTCGCTGAAAACCCGGACGACCCAGAGTTCGCCTGGGGACTGGTAACGGCACAAGCTAATCAGGGCCATCTCGACCAGGCCTGGACGACCTATAGGCAACTAACTCCGCCTCTGACAGCTCCAGAGTTCATCCCGCTATGGATGCGCCTGCATGCACGCGCCGGCTTCGACGAGGCTGACATCATGACGGCGCTCGACCTTGTCGACCGCTGGGCTAACGACCCGCGTGCTGGCGCAACGATCTTCACCGCCTTCCTCGACCTCGGAAGCCAGGAACTCCCCGACGGAACCCCCGTGCTCCCCGAACTCAGCCCGGACGCCCTTGCTCGCTTCCGGGCCGAGCGGGGCGCGTACGCGCTCCGCTATCCCGACGGCCCGATTGCCATGATCGACCTTACGGACGTCGACGTGACCACGGTGATCCGGGCGCAGCTGCTGCCCCACGCCAGCCAGCTCAACGGCACCGCGGACCTGGTCCGCGCCGGGAAACTGCCTCTCGGCGCACTGGCGGCAGCAGCGTCCCGTCCCTACGCAGCCATGCTCCTCGAGCAATCGACAGGCGCTCAGTACGCCGTCAACCCGGACAACGACGCGCTGAAGGACGAGATCGAAGTCGCTAAGCAGGCCCTCGGCGGCGACGTCGTTATCGAGACCAGCGCGCTCGCGCTCGTCACTTTGCTGCCTCGGCGGTGGCCAGCGCTGCGGTCCGCATTCAGCACCGTCAGGCTGCCCCGACCTGCCTTGGCCGACATAGAGGCCGCGCGCGGCGAGCTGGCCCGTGCACCTGGATTCTCCTTCTCTGTCAGCTATAACCGCGCGACCCACTCACTTGTGCGCAGCGAAACTTCCCTGGCTGACCACCAACGGCTGCACCAGCGAATAGTTGCTGTTGAGGAGGCAGCCCGGCTCGTTGAACTAGCCGAGTCCCCGGAGCCGCCCGGACCACCTGACCATCACCAGGCGTGGTCAACCGCGATCAGCCTCGCCAGAGCGCAGGGTACTGCGCTATGGAGCGATGACGTGGCACTCCGCCGCATCGCGGCAGAGCAAGGCATTCCGGCCTTCGGGACGTACGCACTACTGGCGGCGCTCACCGAGACTGGCATCATCTCTGACCCGAATCAGCGAGTAGTGCGGCGACACGCCGACTGAGGTTTCTTAGATCAGGGGTGCTGGCTGGGATGATTTAGCGTTGCAGCGCTGGAACTTCCCAGAAGGAGAGTCACCCAGATGGT
>JAJYUU010000249.1 GCA_021792405.1 Actinomycetes bacterium | reverse complement strand
GGGACTGTAATCTTAACGGTGTAAATCCTGACAAACAGGAGACGCCGTGATGAGCATGACAGACAGTGCAGAGACGACAGCCGTACCCGGGCAGGACGGCGCGCTGCCGGTCCTGGGGGCTGCTGATGAGCAGCTGCTGCGGGAGCTGACCGACCGGGCCCGCGCGGGCGGGCTGAAGCTGACCGGTCAGGGCGGCCTGCTGGGCCAGCTGACCAAGATGGTGCTCGAGGGCGCGCTGGAAGGCGAGATGGACGACCATCTCGGCTACGGCAAGCACGACCCGGCCGGCCGGGACGGCGGGAACTCGCGGAACGGGCACCGGGACAAGACAGTCCTGACTGATATCGGCAAGATAGGGATCAGCGTGCCGCGAGACCGGGATGCCAGCTTCGAGCCGAAGATCGTCGCCAAGCGGCAGCGGCGGCTGTCCGGCATTGAGGAGATGGTGATCTCGCTGTCGGCCAAGGGCCTGACTCACGGCGAGATCAGCGCCTATCTGGCCGAGGTATACGGGGCCGAGGTGTCCAAGCAGACCATCACGACGATCACCGACCGGGTGATGGAAGGCATGGCCGAATGGCAGTCCCGGCCCCTCGACCCTGTTTACGCCGTCTTGTTCATCGACGCCATTCAGGTGAAGATCCGCGAGGGGCAGGTCGCCAACCGGCCTATCTACCTCGCGCTGGGCGTGACCGCTGAGGGGACCCGCGACATCCTGGGCCTGTGGGCCGGCGAGCACGGCGACGGAGAGGGAGCAAAGTACTGGATGCGCGTTTTGTCCGAGATCAAGAACAGGGGCGTGCGGGACGTGCTGATGGTGGTCTGCGACGGGCTGAAGGGCCTGCCCGACGCGGTCAACGCCATATGGGAGAAAGCCATCGTCCAGGCCTGCGTTGTTCATCTGCTCAGGAACAGCTTCAGGTACGCCTCCAAACGGGACTGGGGTGAGGTCGCCAAGGACCTCAAGCCCGTGTACACCGCGGCGTCCGAGGCCGAGGCCCTGGACCGGTTCGCTGATTTCTCCGGCAAGTGGGAGAAGCGGTACCCGGCGATTATCCGGCTGTGGGAGAACGCGTGGGCGGAGTTCGTGCCGTTCCTGCAGTTCGACCGGGAAATAAGAACGGTGATCAGCACGACCAACGCCATCGTTACCTACAGCCTCAACTGAGCTGTAGTTAACGTCCGCCACGGGCGCTGCCAGGTCCCCGAGGGACAGCGTGGCCGTGGTTATCTCCTGCCTTGTCAATGACGTTGTGCAAGGAGGAGACGATGGTGGTGCACCCGGTGGTGATCCCTGGCTCGGGGATCCGATCGTGGACGGTCCTGGGAGATGACGACGTGCCGGTCGGCCCGGTCGACCGGGTCCTGGCTTACCTGACTGACATCGGCCGGTCACCGAACACGGTGAAGGCTTACGCCCATGACCTGAAGGATTACTGGCAGTTCTTAAGCGTCCGCGGCCTGGACTGGCGTGAAGCCCGGCTGGAAGACGTCGGCGAGTTCGTCGCCTGGCTGCAACTGCCGCCGGCGGGCAGGGCGGGGCAGGCCGCGGTACTGCCGTCGGTGACGGCTGAGGTGACGGCATCGACGGTGAACCGCAAGCTCGCCGCGGTGAGCGCGTTTTATGCGCATCAGGCTCGTAACGGAGCCGGAGCCGGAGACCTGCTGGCGGCGTGGCGGACCGGCGGGCGGGGCGGGTGGAAGCCGTTCCTGCACCACGTCAGCAAGGGCGGGCCGTATCGCGGCAGGGCGATCGCTCTCAAGGCCCAGAAGAAACTGCCGCGGGTTCTTACCGTGGCCGAGACCCAGGCCATCCTGGATGCGTGCACCCGGCTGCGGGACCGTTTCTTCTTCGCCCTGCTGCACGAGAGCGGCTGCCGGGCCGGCGAGGCCCTCGGCCTGCGCCATGAGGACATTGCCGCTGCCGAGTGCGAGATCTCGATTGCAGCGCGGGAGAACGCGAACGGGGCACGTGCCAAGTCCGGCGGGAGGACGGTTCCCGTCGGGCCGCAGCTGATCCGGTTGTATGCCGACTACCTGCACGAAGAGTACGGCGCTGCGGACAGCGACTATGTCTTCATCAACCTGTTCGCCGGACCACGGGGACAGGCGTGGTCGTATGCGGCGGCTTATGACCTGGTAGGGCGGCTGCGGGCGGCGACCGGCATGGATTTTGACCTGCACTGGCTGCGGCACTCGGCGGCGACCCGGTGGCTGCGCGACGGCGTCCCGATCGAGGTGGTCTCGACCTTGCTGGGACATTCGTCGGTAGCTGTCACTTTCTCTGTTTACGGGCACCTCACTGTTCAGGACGCACGGGCGGCGCTGGAAAAGGCGGGCTGGCTCACCGGTCGGGAAGTCTCGTGGTGAGCGGCGGCTGGATCAGCCAGGCCGACCGTGCCCGGTGGCAGCGGCAGGCTGCCGCCGAGCTGGCCGCGATCCTCGAGATTCACCGTGACCTTCCGCTGCTGGCCTGGACCGTCGGCCCGGCCGGAAGCGTGGTAGCCGGGCGGGTGAACGGACTGGCCCCAGCCGCGCAGGTCCGGGAGACGTTTGAAGCGTGGCGGGCGGCGCTAGCGATTGAAGAAGATCGCCACGACAATCCCAGCTCGGCGAGCTGGCTGCATGCAGCCGCGCGGTGCCGCGGCGTGATGGTCCGGCTGACCGCCGCCGTCATCGGCGACATCGACCGGGAGAGCCAGTGACCGCCGGGCAGCAGCCTGCTGGCCTGCCGGGTGGCCTGCTGGGAAAGCTGCTGGCTGCGGTGCGGGCCGAGTTCCGGGCCGACGAGCTCGTCATCGACCTGCGGGATCCGGTATTCGGCGGGAAGCCGTGCCTGGTTGGCGGGTGCGAGCGGACGGCCATCGGCCACGGTCTGTGCCAGGGGCACCGGCAGCGGTGGGCAGCAGCAGGCCGGCCCGACGTCGGGGAGTTCGCCGCGTCGACCGATCCGCGGTGGCGGAAGGACGCGCCGCTGACCATGTGCCAGGCACCGGGCTGCCGTTATGGCGTCACCCGCCGCAGCGGCCTGTGCGCCCGCCACGCAGGCGCGTGGGAACGAGCGGGAACACCGGACCTGCGCACCTGGCTGAGCGCCCAGCATGGCGGCGTTCCGGCCACCGCGCCGGCGGACTGCATGATCAGCGGCTGCGAGCTGTGGGCCGAGCCGCGGGCCGTGCTGTGCTACGCACACGCAAGAACCTGGAGGGAGCACGGGAGGCCGCCGGCCGCCCGTTTCGCCGCCGACCGGGCCAGCGACCCCGTTCTGCTGCACGAGCGGATCCGGCTAGACGGCCTGCCTGCGCAGCTGAAGCTGGAGGTGCAGTACGCGCTGCAGCGCCGCCACGACGAGCGCGCGGGCAAGGCCCCGCCGTTCATCGTGATGATCATGGTGCGGTTCCTGGCCGGCAGCGGGGCATCCTCGCTGCTGGAGCTGACCGAGCAGCAATGGCGGGAGGCGTTCGGGAAGAAGAAGAGCAACGCGCTCGCGCTGCTGGCATGGTCCCGCCGGCAGGTGGCCGACCTGGCCGAGGGCACCGGGTGGGACGCCGAGTATCCCCGTGATGCCTGGCAGATGCACCGCCTCGGCTTCGATGGCCGCAACGTCCTGGACTTCTCCCGGATCCCTCAGCAGCAGCTCAAGGACCTGGCCAAACGCTGGATCCGGTGGCGGCTTGCCACCGGCCTCGGGCTGGAAGCCGGTGGTGTTCGGCCGCTGCGCGTCCTGACGCGGCTCGCCGCATTCCTGCATGGCCGGGGCATCACCGGCACGGACGGCATCAGCCGGGCTGTGCTGGAGGCCTACCTGGCCGACCTCCGCGCAGCCTTCGGGGGCAGGTCCGAGCACGGCATGCACGTCGGCACGACCGGCGTGTTCCTCACCGCGGTCCGCCAGCACGGCTGGGCACCCGGCCTGCCGCCGGACGCGATGATCTTCCCTGGCGACCAGCCGCCCCGCGCCGAGCGGCTGCCCCGCGCGCTGGCCGGGCAGGTGATGGCCCAGGTCGAGCAGCCCGCCAACCTCTCCCGCCAGGAAAACCCCGCTTACCGGCTGGTCACCATCATCCTGATCCGCTGCGGCCTGCGCGTGTCCGACGCGCTCAAGCTGCCGTTCGACTGCATAGTCACCGACGACAGCGGCGCTCCCTACCTGCGTTACCGCAACCACAAGATGAAACGCGAGGCTCTGGTCCCCCTCGACGACGAGCTCGCGGCGCTGATCCGTGGGCAGCAGCAACAGGTGCTTGGCGGCTACGCGGCCGGGGTCGTGCTGTTCCCCCGGCCGGCCAAGAACCCCGACGGCAAGACCCCGGTCAGCAGCTCCACTTACCGGCTGGCGCTCTACCGCTGGCTGGAGCACTGCGACATCCGCGACGAGCACGGCCAGCTGGTTCACCTGACCCCGCATCAATGGAGACACACGCTGGTTATCTATAGTCTTCCAGGCGTGTGAGGGACGTTAGAGTAGAGTGGCGACACGCCCGTGCCTTATCAATATCTGCTAGTCTGAGGCACGTCGAGCTACGTTAGCCACGATGGACTCGTTCAGAGCCGAACGGGCAGTGTCGCCCGTGGACGGCTCGGAACAGTGGGTGGTGCTCGATCCGGGGTACGTCGTGCACCGCGAGTCCAGCG
>JAJYUU010000248.1 GCA_021792405.1 Actinomycetes bacterium | reverse complement strand
TTCAGCGTCGAGGCGGTGGTGAGCGATATCCCAGGCGGGCTTAGCCAGCGGATGAGCGAGAGAAGCCGCGCCAGGCCGGCTGCTACCTCGGCCGCCTGGGCACCGGTCGCTGAACATCCCATAGGGCACTTATATTAACTACTTATATTTTCCGGCGTCAACACGCCGTACCACAACCGGTGTCGTGCGGTGCGCTACCCGCGCCCGTCAGCCGCCTGCGGCCACATCAGTTCCGCCCCCGGCGGGACGGGCACCGCGAAGGCGTTGAGCAAGAACGAGATCAGCGTGTAGTAACCGCAGAGCGACACCAGCTCGACCAGGCCTGTGTCGCCCAGCAAGCCGTGGGCGGCCGTGTAACTGTCCTGGCTGAGCGCACCGCTCAGCGCAAGCTCGCGGGCGGCCGCGTAGACGATGCGCTCGTGGTCGTCAGTGAACGGCGGGTCATCGCCGCGGCCGATCGCGTCGACCACCGCATCGGGCACGCCATGCTCGCGCGCCATCCGGGCGTGCGCCCACCACTCGAACTCTGCCTTCCAGCGGCTGCCGACAGTAATGATGGCAAGCTCGGTGAGCCGCCGCTCGATCGACGTGCCGAATCGCAAGGCAGCACCCAGGGAGGCGAGGTGACGTCCGACGTCCGGCGCGTGCACGAAGGCATTGAACGGGCCGGCTAGCTAGCCCGCCCGTGGCGGTCACGACCTGACCGCCCCTGGTGCCGGATACCAGGTCCCAGACCTCCTGGCCGGCCGGGTCGAGTTGGTCACGGCGCAGATCGGGCAGTCGGCTCACCCACCGACCATATTCGGTGCCGGGCGCGCAGTCCGCAGACTCTGCCGGTTGCTTCGCGGTGATCGGCGCCAGGTTGATGGCGATGTCTTCGCGCAGCAGACAGAACTGCAGACGCCCGTCGGAGGTGAGGCGTAGCGCCATGAGCGCGTCGTGGCACGGGAAGAAGACACAGTCCTTGCAGATGTCCCCGTACCACGCTCCCGCACGGCTGTCCTTGACGACCACTTCAAATCCTGTCCGGGACAGCGGATGCCCTTAAGGGCCCCGCCGTGATCGAGCGCTGCGAGCCCGTATTCGGCACGCGTTTGACGACGCCCGTGGGCGCCTGTGGTGGCGCGACGCGTAGCGATGATCTGTCCTACTTGTCGGAGCCGCGGGCCGATGTTTGCGGCGATGCATGAAACCAACTACGATGTAGTCATGAGTAAGCGCGCGGCGACTCCTGTGCGGTTCGACGCACCCGTGGCCGACCGGCTCGCCTCGTTCGCGTCCGCCAACCCCGGCATGTCCCTGTCATCGGCGGCGAACCGGCTCGTCGATGAGGCCCTGCGCATGAGCGAGCACCCGGGGATCATGTTCAGGCCCGGTCCGACCGGGCGGCGCGCCGCCCTGGCCGGCGGTCCCGACGTGTGGGAGGTCGTGCGCGCGGTCAAGTCCGCTAGGGCTGCTGAGCCCGAGCTCGCTGACGAGGGCCTTCTGGGCCTGGTCGCTGCCAACAGTGGTACACCGCTGCGGCTGGTCCGAGCCGCTGTCTGGTACTGGGCGTCATATCCCGAGGAAGTCGACGCCGAGATATCCGCCGCTGACGCCGCCGAGGATGCTGCCGAGCAAGCCTGGCGCCGCGAGCACCAGCTGCTCGGAAGGTAAACGGGTGGCCTGTGCGCTGCTGCTTGATGAGATGTTCTCCGACGCCATCGCCCAGCAGCTGCGCGCGAAAGGCCATGACGTTATGGCAGTCGTCGCTGATCCGGCGCTGGTCTCGCTGCCGGACGACCAGATCCTCGCTCACGCCGTGTCCGCCGGGCGCGCACTGGTCACCGCCAACATCAAGGACTTTATTCCCCTAGATGGCCAGTACCGCGCGGCCGGGCAATCACACGCCGGGCTGATACTCGTCTCAACCCGGGCTTTCTCGCAGGACCGCATTTTCGTCGGCGCGATCGTCGGTGCTCTGGCTGCGGTTCTCGATGCCGACGAGATCCAGGCTGACCGGGTCATCTTCCTCGCCCGGCCCTGATATGCGCCGGGCGTTCCCGCGCCCCAAACGAGGCGGCGTCGCCGTGGAGATCGTCCAGGCGAAGGCATGGCCGAAGTGGCCAGAACCTTGCGCCGCGCCTCTCAGATGGCTGATATTCCCCCGTGCTATTGCGCGCAGGCCCGGCTCCTGGGAGTTGTGCCCGGTAGATCTGGTGGGCGGTACTGGGATTGAACCAGTGACCTCTTCCGTGTCAGGGAAGTGCGGCAGAATTGATATCTAGGTGAGATGCCTCTTTATCAACGCTCTAGCTGCGAATATGTGGTGCTAGCGGTCGCTGTTTGTCGCCAGCAGTCGCCTGCAATAGTCCCCCGGATAGTCCCCCCGAGGGCGTAGCCTTGTGGTCGTGGCAGAACGGCGGAGCAAGGGCGACGAGGCTATTTACTTCGAACACGATGGCCCGTGCAAGGACGGCGAGCGGCACAGGCGCTGCCCTGGCAGGTGGCGCGGCGAGATCACCATCGGGCTCAGCTCCGGCGGGAAACGGCTGCGGCGGCGAGTATCAGGCCGATCGAAGGCCGCGGTGCAGGATGCGCTGAAGGATCTTCGGAAAGAACTCGAGACCGGAATCCAAAAGGCCCCGCCGCCGAACTACACGGTCGACCGGTGCTGCGAGGACTGGCTCACTGACGGGCTTCCCGGCCGTGATCCCAACACGGTCGCCAAGAACAGCTGTGTACTGGCGCCTGTGCGGGCGGCGATCGGGTCGATCCGGCTGAAGGAACTGAAAGTCGCAGATGTGGACCGCGCGCTGGCCGCGGTCGCCAAGACCCGTAGCAGCGCGACGGTGGCGATGGCGCACCAAGCGCTCAGCCGGGCGATCACTCGGGCGCAAGCCCATGACCTGGTCATGCGGAACGTTTCAGCGCTGACTGCTACCCCGCCGGGACAGCGGGGTAGGCCGAGCCGGAGCGTGACCCTGGCGCAAGCGATGGCCCTGACCGCCGCGGCGAAGTCGTCGGGCCGCGGATGCATGCCTACGTGGTGCTGTCGCTGTGCACGGGTGTGCGGACCGAGGAAGCGCGGGCGCTGCGATGTGGGCAGGTGGATTTCGGCGAACCCGGTAGCGTGCCGCCGCGGCCCGCGAGCGTGGCGGTGTGGCGTTCGGTAAGGGCGAGCGGTGACGTGAAGACCGGTAAGTCGCGGCGGACGCTGGGCCTGCCGCAGCTGTGTGTCGCCGCGCTGCAGGCGCTGCATGACGAGACCGAGCCGGGGGAGAAAGACCTGGTGTTCTGCACGGCTGCCGGGCGGCCGCTCGACGCGGCGAACGTGCGCCGGTCGTTCCGGGCTGTATGCGGCGGCAGCCGGCATCGGTCGCGCCCGGAGTCCGCGGGAGCTGCGGCACACTTTCGTGTCGCTGATGTCCGATAGCGACGTCGCCGTCGAGGAGATCGCGCGGCTCGTCGGGCACGCCAGCAGCAAAGTCACTGAGACGGTCTACCGAAACCCTCGGGAATTGCATCAGCCGAGAGAGAAACCGCAGGTCGTGTGCCACGAACGCTGAAGGAGGCGTGCATGTAGGAGCCTCTGGAGGCGGTGCTGTGCAGGAGATGGAGGTAGGTCCTTCGGGGTCGCCCTGCAGGGGGAGGCCTCAAACCACCGCAGGCTGCGTCGGTTAAGCGCCGTTCGTGGTGAGCGCTGCGGAAAAGGCGCGGCAGTGATCGCGTCAGGTGTGGGTCAGGAAGGCGAGCGAAAGCGAACCGCTGTTGACGTGTCGTAAGTTTTCTCAGTGGCGTCAAAACCGGGGCATGACCTGGGCTCCGGGACAAGTCTGGGGGGAGCCTGCTGACTGCCCAGATGGCGTCCGGCATGTAGGCGGCGCGAGCCTGGCCTGGGCTCTTGCACGGAACGTGGGAACCTGTCGCCCCGACACTGTCGCTGGCCCGCCGGGCCGGTGGCGAGAGGGAGATCCCCAAGCGGTCAGCACCGCAAGGGGCGGAGTACCGTCGCGGGGCACGGGGGCGGACCGTCTCGTAGTAGCGCTGAGGCCCGGTAATGCGGGCGGAGCGAAGGGGACGGGTCATCTGGGTCTGCTTGGTGGTCAACCGGCTGAGCCGGGAGGAGCCAGATGAGCGGGCCGAAGCCGTTTGAGATATCCAAGCACATGGTCTATGAGGCCTACCTGAGGGTGAAGGCCAACAAGGGCGCGGCGGGCGTGGACGGCCAGTCGGTCGAGCAGTTCGAGCAGGACCTCAAGGGGAATCTGTACAAGCTGTGGAACCGGATGTCGTCGGGCTGCTATTTTCCGCCGCCGGTGCGGATGGTCGAGATCCCCAAGCCAGGCGGCAAGGGGGTCCGGGTTTTAGGCGTGCCTGCTGTCGTGGACAGGATCGCGCAGACTGTGGCGGCCATGGCTCTGGAGCCGGAAGTGGAGAAGATCTTCCATCCCGATTCCTACGGCTACCGGCCGCGCAAGAGCGCGCTGGACGCGGTGGCGGCATGCCGGGAGCGCTGCTGGCACAGCGACTGGGTAATTGATCTTGATATCAAGGGGTTCTTGGATCCATGGTCATACTGCTCCTTTGCTGATCGTGTCCGTTCGAAATGGCTGTCTGGCAGGGCCGCAGCTTCATACGCTGGCATTTCCTGCGGTCGGCGGGGGAAGGGCGGCGTGAGGGGCGTC
>JAJYUU010000247.1 GCA_021792405.1 Actinomycetes bacterium | reverse complement strand
GAGCAATCAGGCGAAGATGCCGAGAGCTGAGGCTCGCCACGCGCAGGACCGCCGGGCAGCGGCGGCCACTCCGGCGCCTCGACGCAGACCGCGTCCCCGGACCGGCTTGCCAGGACCTCCTCGGCCAAGCCGAGCAACAGCCGCCGCACCTCATAGGCGCTCATCTGCGGGGTCTGGGCGGGCAGCACCACCACCCTGAGCCGCACTGGATTTCGCGCATACGTCACATCATGGGAAGGATGTCACGTTCATGCAAGCCGAATACTGCCACGTTGCCAGCTCGGTCTATGCCGTTCGGGTCTGGCCGCCGGCGAGCCGGGCGACCGGCGGTGGCTGTATCTGGCTGGATGTCCTGGAAGCAGGATGAATGGACGCGCCTGGAGGGACTCGAACCCCCGGCCGGCTGCTTAGAAGGCATTTTTATGCCGTGGCGGCATGGTGCTGGCTGTGGGGCTGCGTGGCGCTGAGCTGCGGCTTTAGTCGCCTGACATGGCCTGGCGGCGGTGCCTGACTGCGGGCGCTGGCTCCCAGCCTGGCTCCCAGACCGGGCCGCCGGCTTCGCGGGAGCAAGGCTAGTGGCGGATTACCGGGAGATGCGCGACCGGCGGAGCCTGGTGGACATCGTGCAGATGCACGAGGATGTCAATTTCGAGCCGGTGGTGTCGCGGGCGCGTCCGCGGGCTGCCGAGCTGTGAGTTACTTACTCGACACCAACCTGGTCAGCGAGCTTCGCAAGCGACCTGGGCGAATAGACGTGAACGTGGCTGCCTGGGGTGCGACGCAGGAGGCGGACCAGCAGTTCCTCAGCGCGATCACGGTCTTCGAGATGGAGCTCGGAGTCTTGCAGGTCGAGCGCCGGGATGCGTTCCAGGGGCGGATGCTGCGTCACTGGTTCGAGGCAAGCGTGCTCGGGTTTTCGCGCGGCGCACGCTCGCGCTTGACAGCGAGGTTGCGCGGCGAGCGGCGGGGCTGCATGTCCCGGACACGCGGCCAGAGCGCGACGCGTACATTGCAGCCACGGCGCTCGTGCACGGGCTGACCGTCGCCACTCGCAATGTCGGCGACTTCGAGCCGCTGGGCGTCACGGTGATCAATCCGTGGATTAACTGAAATTCTGGAGTTCACCCTGGTCGGTCGGAGACGGGCAATGCGGTCAGGGCGTCTGGTGCATCCGCTGGGCCTTGGCGATCCCTATTCCGATGGGACTGGCTCATAGTTTGGCTTCCTGGCCCCAGGCGGCTTGCTCGTCGTAGAGGGTGCCTGTTATCAGGCATCCGTGGAGGATGCCGACGAACCGGTTGGCCAGCCGCCGGAGGGCGTCGTTATGTTCGAGTCCCTTGGCGCGCTGGGTGTCGTAGAAGACGCGGGCTCCGGGCGAGGCGGTCAGGGCCGCGAAGGCGTGAAGCTGCGCTTCGAGCTTGCCGGCGTCGGCGCCGAGCCGCCGCGCCGCGAGTTCGCGCGGCAGGCGCGGCGCATGTTGCGCCTGCGCGCCGGCGACCAGCTGTTCCTCTGCCGGCAGCTGCGCGGTAGTGGGGTAACGGGCGGTTCCCGGCCGCGTGTACACGCTGCGGCCATCAAGCTCACGGCGCAGGACGCCGGGCAGCGGCGGCCATCGCGGTGCTTCCACGCAGACCGCGTCCCCGGACCGGCCTGCCAGGACCTCGTCGGCCAGGCCGGCCAGCAGTTGCCGCGCCTCATAGGCGCTCAGCTCCGGGTCTGGGCGGGCAGCACCAGCTGCTTCAGCAATTCATGGCGGGTCCAGGCCGGCTGCCTGGCCGGCGCTTCGCGGGTGGCGGCATGGTAGTGACAGCCGGCCGGCGTGGCGTGGAGCTGCGGTGTGAGTTGCCTGATATGCCCTGGCCGGGGTGCCTGATTGTTGGCTCTGGCTCCCAGAGTGGCTCACCCCATGGGAGCTCGGTCTGCGCTGTTCGAATGTGGTCGCCGGCGAGCCGGTGATCGGGCGGTGGCTGTATGTGGCTGGATGTCCTGGAAGGGGCGGCTTCCTGCGAGCAGTACATCATTCCAATGACGCTGATCTTTCAAAAACTATCTCTAGCAGGATAAATGGGCGCGCCTGGAGGGACTCGAACCCCCGGCCGGCTGCTTAGAAGGCAGCTGCTCTATCCGGCTGAGCTACAGGCGCTTGCACGGGACATTGTGCCCGACCCAGGTCACGGACGAGATACTCTCGCGGCGTTCCCGGCGGCCGACTTGAGATCCAGCCCGGCGTTCAGCCCGGTGTCCAGCCCGGCGTCCGGCTCCGCGCCGGACAGGCTGGAGTTGCGCAGCGCCGGGATCAGGGCCCCGAGCGCGACGGCTCCGGCCACGCACGCCAGGCCGCCGCTGACCACCGAGAACACCGGCGAGACCAGCCAGGCTACGCCGCCAGCCTCGACGTTGCCGAGCGCCGGCGCGCCGGTCACCTGGGCAAGGTAAAGGCTGGACACCCGGCCGCGCAGCGGGTCGGGGGTGTAGCGCTGGAGCAGCGCGTTGCGCAGCACCTCGGAGATCAGGTCGCCCATCCCGGCGATGGCGAGGAACACCAGCGCCAGGGGCAGGCTGTCCACCACGCCGAACAGGGCGATGGCGCCGCCCCAGACGATCCCCGCGCCGATGATGACCACGCCGGGCCGCCGCACCCGGCCGGTCCAGCCGCTGGTCGCCGCGCCGATCAGCGCGCCCAGGCCGGGTGCCGCCACCAGCAGGCCGAAGGTGGCCGAGCCGCCGTGGAAGTGCGTGCTGGCCAGGGCCGGGAACAGGGCCGACGGCATGCCGAAGAGCATGGCGTTGGTGTCGACCAGCAGCATGCCGCCGAGCACGCCGTTGTGGCGGACATACGCGAGCCCTTCGGCAAAGGACCGCAGCCCTGGCCGCTGCGCTTTGATCACCGGCGGGAGCGGCGATATCCGGAACATCGCCAGGCCGAACACGGCGAGGCAGACCGCGTCAATCGCGTAGCAGCTAGCCAGGCCGGGGCCGGCGATCAGCAGCCCGGCAAGCGCGGGGCCGCCAAGCTGGCCGACCTGGCTCGCCGTCGCGTTGAGCGCGGCCGCCGCTGGCAGCCGGTCCAGGCCGACCAGCGCGGGAGTGGTCGCGGTCGAGGCGGGCGAGGCCAGCCCGGAACACAGGCCGATGCAGAACGTGATCAGATAGAGCGGCCACAGCGCTGGATGGCGGACCAGGCTGTTGGCCATCAGCAGGGCGGACAGCAGCGCCTGCGGTAGCTGGACCGCCATGATCAGCGTGCGCCGGTCGTGCCGGTCGGCGAGCATCCCGCCGGCCACCAGCCCGAGCAGCATGCCGCAGCCGGAGGCAAGAGTGAGCAGGCCGACGGCAAACGAGTTGTGGGTCAGGCCGTAGACCTGCCAGTTGGCCGCGGTGGTGGCGACAGCGTTCCCGGCCATGGACACGAACCGCCCGCTGAACAGCAGCCGGTAGTCGCGGCTCTCGCGCAGCGGCGCGACGTCGATGGCGATCTGCCCGATGCGCACAGCAAGCTCCGAGTACGGGTAAGCGGGTTCTCCGGCGGCAGCGGTCCGCCGGGCGGCCGCGCGGTTGCCCCGGCTGAACGACCGCTTAGGCAGGTTACTCCCGGACTTCGCATAAAGCCGCAAAGCAGCAGCGATTCGATGGCGGCCCGCTGACCGCGACACGAACCGCGGCTACCGCTGCTAGCAGCGGGTATGTGGGAAAGTTGATCGACTCGACCGAAGGAGTGACATGGCTCTGCCGACACTGACCCCGGAGCAGCGCGCCGAGGCGCTGGCCAAGGCACAGGCTGCCCGCAAGAAGCGCAGCGAACTGCTCGCCTCAGTCAAGGCCGGGAAGACGAGCATCGCGCAGGTGCTCGCCAAGACCGACGACATCACCAAGAAGACCAAGGTTTCGCAGGTCATCAGGGCGATTCCCGGGTACGGCCCGGCGAAGGCCGCGGCGGTGATGGAAGAGGCCGGGATTGACGACAACCGCCGCGTCGGCGGTCTGGGCGAGCAGCAGCGCCGGAAGCTGCTGGATGCCGTAGCAGGCTGAGCTGAGCCGGGCGGCTGCCGTCCCGTTGTCGCGGCGCTGCCCGGCCCGGCCGTTCCATCGCGGCGGTCGCACGTCGTACGCCTGTTTTGTCGGGAACGCGGATTGAGCGGCTCGCCTGTCTCGTCAGGTACGGATGCCCGGTCGGTGCCGGCCGGGCACTTGCCCGGGCTGCCCGAGGGTGCATCGGCCCGCGCGGTTCGGCATGATGAAGGTCTGGCCGGCTAGAGCGGGCGCCCGGCGGCGATCAGGCTGCCTCGTGCCCGGGCGAAGGAGTTACTGATGCATCAGCCAACTATCCCGCATGTCGCGAGCAGTGACCCTGACGTTGCGGAACTGATCGAGGCGGAAGCGCTTCGCCAGCGGGACAAGATCAGGCTGATCCCGTCGGAGAACTACGTTTCCGTTGCCGTGCTGGAGGCCAGCGGCTCGGTGCTGACCAACAAGTACTCGGAGGGCTACCCGGGCCGCCGGTACTACGAGGGCCAGCAGTTCATCGACCCGCTGGAGCGGATCGCCTGCGAGCGGGCGGAGAGCCTGTTCGGAGTGGATCACGCCAACGTCCAGCCGTACTCGGGCTCGCCCGCCAACCTCGCCGTTTACCTGGCCTTCGCGTCCCCCGGCGACACCGTGATGGGGATGGCAC
>JAJYUU010000246.1 GCA_021792405.1 Actinomycetes bacterium | reverse complement strand
GGCGGGCGGCAGCAGGCTGGCGCTGGCGGCCGGGGCGCGCCGCGGGGAGGCGGCCGGGGTGAGGGTGTCGGCCGCGTCGCGGGTGGTGACGGCGGCCTTGGGGGTGCACGGGATCGTGCTGTCGCTGGCGGGCAGCGGGTCGCTGGCGCACCAGGGCACGTTCAGCCTGAGGGTGGATTACGCGGGGTTCGCCGGTGCCTATGGCGGGGGGTACGGGTCGCGGCTGCGGTTGGTGGAGCTGCCGGCGTGCGCGCTGAGGACGCCGTGGCGGAAGGGCTGCAAGGGCGGGGTGGCGGTCGCGACGGTGAATGACGGCAAGGGGACGCTGACCGGCACGGTGTCGGTGGGCGGGACGGTGCGGCGGGCGTTCGCGGGCAGGCGGGCCGGCGCGCAGCTGGCGGCGGCGTCCGCTCCGGCGGGCCAGGTGGTGGTGGCGGTGGAGTCGGGGCCGTCGGGCCCTGAGGGCGCTTACTCGGCGACGCCGCTGAATCCGGCCGGGACCTGGACGGCGCAAGACGGGGACTTCAGTTACGACTACCCGGTCAGCGTGCCGCCGTCGGTGACGGGGCAGGCGCCGCAGGTGAGCCTGGCCTACGACTCCCAGTCGGTGGACGGGGAGACGTCGGCGGCGAACACGCAGGGCGGCTGGATCGGTGACGGGTGGAGCTACTCGCCGGGTTTCATCGAGCGGTCCTATGAGCCGTGCTCGCTGGACAGCGCGGCGGCGCAGGCGAACTGGGATGACTTGTGCTGGGGGGGCTACAACGCGACGCTGTCGCTGGGCGGCCATTCCACCTTGCTGGTGCTGAACGGCAACTCGGGGGATACCTATCATCTGCAAGACGACAACGGGGCGACCGCGCAGCTGATCAGTGGTGGCAGCGGGGTGAGCAACGGCCTGTGGGAGAACCAGTACTGGCTGGTGACCACCACTGACGGGACCAGGTATTACTTCGGGCTGAACCACCTGCCGGGGACCAGTTCCGGCGCTGCGACGAACTCGGCGTGGGGGGTGCCGGTGTTCTGCCCCGGCTCGTCGGACCCGTGTTACAGTTCCTCGGCCGGGGCGTCGTCGGAGCAGACGCTGGGCTGGCAGTGGAACCTGGACTACGTGGTCAGCCCGCTGGGCGCGCTGACCGTGTACAACTACCAGCAGGAGGCCAACTACTACCAGATGGGCTCGGCGCTGGGCGGCGGGACGCTGACCCGGTACGTGCGGGCCGGGTTCCTGACCTCGATCGAGTACGGGTGGCTGCTGCCGGACGCGGCCGCGGGAGCCGGCCCGCAGGCCGAGGTGAAGTTCATCTCCAGCCAGCGGTGCACCGGGTCGTCGTTCACGACCGCGCCGTGTGACTCCTACTCCAACCTGACCTCGGCGACCGCGTCGGACTGGCCGGATGTCCCGTTCGATGAGATCTGCGGGTCGTCGGGGTCGTGCGCGAACGACTCGCCGACGTTCTTCACCACCTACATGCTGACCGGCATCCAGGCCGAGGCGGCCACCGGGACGTCCTCGCCGTCACTGCAGCTTGTCGACTCGTGGTCGCTGGGCCAGCAGTTCGACCTGGGCACCGGGACAGGCGTGCAGTCGGTCCTCGCGCTGACCTCGATCCAGCGGACCGGGCAGGACGCCACCGCGACCGGCGGGCCGTGGACGCTGCCGGCCACGACGTTCACCAGCGAGATGCTGGACAACCAGGTGCCCGGCTCGGAATACCCGCCGCTGGACCGGCCGCGGCTGGAAACCGTCGACACCGGCACCGGCGCGGCGGTCACCGTCAGCTACGCCAGCCCGTCGTGCGTGCAGGGCAGCGACGGCACGCCGCCGACACCGGACGCCAATACCTCGCCGTGCTTCCCCGCCTACTGGAGCGGCACCGGATCGACGGCGGACTGGTTCAACAAGTCCCTGGTCACCGGCGTGGTCACGGCTGACCTGACCGGCACGCAGGTGCCGAACCAGGTTGTCTCCTACAGCTACCTGGGCGGGGCGGCGTGGCATCAGAACGAGTCGCCGGTGATCTCCAGCCAGTACCGGACGTGGGACCAGTTCCGCGGTTACGCGCAGGTGGAAACCACTACCGGCACCGCCCCGGACCCGGTCACCGAGACCGTCAGCACCTACCTGCGGGGCATGGACGGCGACCCGAACTCCTCCGGCGGCACGACCTCGGCGTCGGTGTCCTACCCTGGTGACGGCCCGGACGCGGGCGACGCGGCGGTGACCGACTCGGACTGGCTGGCCGGGCAGGTGCTGGAGTCCGACACCTACACCGCCTCCGGCGGCGGCGTGGACAAGGCCGTGATCACCAGCTGGCCCGCCGCCTGGACGCAGACCGCCAGCCAGCCCCAGCCCGGCGGGCTGCCGGCGCTGACCGCGCACATGCCGGCCTCATCGACGACCGACACGATGACGCTGCAGGCCGGCGGCAGCTGGGCCAGCGACGCGGTCACGACCTACTACAACGGCGACGGCCTGCCCGGCGCGGTCGACACCAATGCGACCGGGTCGCCGCAGACCTGCACCTCGACCAGCTATGCTGGCCCGCCGTCAGGCAACGCGATGATGGAGTCTTACCCCGACCAGGTCACTACCGTCACCGGGGCGGCGTCGGCCGGGGCGTGCCCGGCCGCGTCGTCGTCGGACATCGTGTCGGATACGAAGTACTACTACGACGACGAGAGCGGGACGCTGACCTCGATGGGCACGTTCGGGTCGATGGCCAGCCCGGGCGGCCTGCTGACAGGCGAGCAGCAGGCCGTGTCCTGGCCTGCTGGCGGCAGCCAGACCTGGCAGAATACCTCGGCTACCCGCTATGACGCCTACGGCCGGGTCACCTCAGCCACTGACGGGGACGGCAACACGACCACGACCGCCTACAGTCCCGCCTACACCGCGGGGGCGACCGCCGCGCTGCCAGCGACGATCACCACGACGAACCCGAAGGGCTGGACGTCGAGTGTCACCTACGACCAGGAACGCGGCCTGCCGCTGGACAGCACGGACGTGAACGGGGAGGTCACCAGCCAGGCCTACGACGAGCTCGGCCGGCTGGTCTCGGTGACGCTGCCGGCCGACCAGGGCAGCGGCTACGCGACGTACGAGTACTCCTATGACCTCACCGGCACTTCCCCGCCCGCGGTGACCACGCAGGCGCTGGAGGCCTCCGGCCTGTACGCCACCAGCGTGGACATCTACGACGGCATGCTGCAGCTGGTCCAGCAGCAGGCCCCGACTCAGGGCGGCCAGGCCGGGCGGACCGACACCAACCTGTACTACAACTCCGACGGCTGGGTGACCGAATCCGACGCCCCCTACTGGGACACCACCAGCCCGCCGGACGCCACGCTGTACCTGCCGGACCTGGCCGATGTGCCCGGCCGGACCCTGACCAGCTACGACGGTCAGGGCAGGGTGACCAGCTCGGCGGCCTACGACGGCAACAACGAGGTGTCGCAGGCCACCACCGCCTATCCCGGCATGAACCAGGCCAACCTCACCCCGCCGGCCGGCGGCACCGCGACGTCGACGTTCACCAACGCGCTCGGCCAGACCACCCAGAGCTGGGCCTACGATGGCAGCACCACCCCGGACGGCGAGGCCGCGCACGCCGACATCACCACCTACGCCTACACCCCGGCCGGGCAGATGGCCAGCGTGGCGGACAGCAACGGCAACACCTGGACCTACGGTTACAACCTGCTCGGGGAGAAGATCACCTCCACTGACCCGGGCACCACCGGCAGCTATGGCCCGTCCGGCAAGGCAGGCGAGACGACCTACGGCTATGACGCGGACGGGAACCTGACCTCGACCACTGACCCCGGCGGGCAGGAACTGTCTTACGTCTACGACGACCTGGGCCGCAAGACCGCCGAGTACTCCGGCAGCACCGCCGGGACGCTTCTGGCGGCCTGGACTTACGACACCACGCCGCTGGCGGGCACCAGCGGCGACGCGCGCGGCCAGCTGCCTGAATCGGTCTCCTACCCCTCCGGCGCCTCCGGTCCCGCCTACACCGAGCAGGTCACCGGCTACAACGGCGCCTACCAGCCCGCCGGCCAGACCACGACGATCCCGTCCACCGGCGGCGCCCCGGCCGGCACCTACACCACCTCGGCGGCCTACTACTTGCTGACCGGCCTGCTGGAGTCCACCAGCTACGGCGCCGACGGCGGCCTGCCGGCCGAGACCGTCGGCTACCAGTACAACGCGCTGGGCATGCTGACCGGTTTCGGCACCACCAGCACCTACTACCTCGACGCGACCAGCTACGACGCCACCGGCCAGGACGAGGCCAGCACCTTCGGCGCCTACGGCGACCAGCTCGTCCAGCAATACGCCTTCGACCAGTCCACGGGCCGGCTGCTCAGCGACGTTACCGACCTGCAAACCGATACCTCCGGCGCCCAGGACACCACCACCTACACCTACAACCAGGCCGGCGACATCACCAGCGCCCAGGACGCCCAGAACGCCGGCACCAGCAGCGCCGCCACCGACCTGCAGTGCTACCTCTACAACAACCTGCAGGAACTGACCACCGCCTGGTGATCTGCCCCGAACATTTCGGACAGCGTATTTGTGGTTAATTCATGCCGTGAGCTGGCGTTCCAGATAGTCGTTGCGGACCTGTTGCGGGATCCGATACTGAAGTCCGGAGTGCCTACGCCGTGA
>JAJYUU010000245.1 GCA_021792405.1 Actinomycetes bacterium | reverse complement strand
CGACGGCACGGGCGGGCACGGCCGCGGGCGCCGCGGCGTTCAGCTCCGCCTCGCGCCGTGCCAGCACCTCCCGTGCCCGCTCGATCCTGGCCAGCCGCTCCCGGCGCCGCGTTTCGGCCGCGTCCGGCCCGGCGGTGAAATTGGCCCCGGCGTTCATCGTCTGTCCTGCCTTCCTGGTGCTCAGCGGCGGGCAGTCACGGCATTGCCGCGGTGTCCCGGCCTGGCCCGGGTGCCTGCAGCCGCTCATCGTGGTGTCTCCCTGTCCGGCGCGGTCGCGCCATTGCTCGTGCTCGGTTGCCTTGCGCGCGCTGGTGTCCCCGGCGGTGCCGCTGACCACGCGCGTGTCGTATCCCTGCCGCATGGCCGCTGTCGGCCGCGGGTGCGTTTCCCAGTGCGCGATCAGCTCGGCGCTGGCGTACTTCAGCGCCCGTGCGAGCGGCCCGGTGAACAACTCCCGCTCGGTGAGCTTCCCCGCCCGTGCGAGCGCCTGCCCGGCCGCGTTGAGCATGTAGCCGTTCGTGGCGGCCTCGGCGGCCAGCCAGGCGCGTTCTACATCCTCGGCTTTCGCCATCCGCGCCTGAGCCCACCGCAGCCGCGCGGGACTCACCCGCCCGGCGGCGGCGTGGCCGGCGGGCTGGCTGGCCTGGTACAGCTCGCGCCATTCCCGGGCTGCCTGCTCGCGCCGCTCGATCTCGGCGGCGAGCGCCCGCTGGTCCGCAGTGTCGGTGCTGGCGCCCATCAGCGCGATCAACTCCGCCTCGGTGCGCTCGGCGAGGCTGAGCGCTGGCACGGCGACGGCCAGCGTTGCCGCGGTCACTGCCGGCCGCCCATCGCCGCCAGCGCGCCGTCGTAGCCCTCGTCGTAAGCGTCCATCAGCCGGCGCCGCGCATCCCAGTTTCGCTCGGTGGTCGGCCCGGTCTCGCCGAGCTCGTCCATCAGCTCGGCGTCGCCGCCGGCGTCCCACCACGGCGTCGGCTTGCCGGCCATCGCGTCACGCGACCCGAGCCGGAACGCGCGCCGTTCCCTGCCGGTCACCGCAGCACCAGCAGCGCGCATGCGGCCACGGCCGCGGCGACGATGACATGGTGCAGGATGACCGCGGCCCGGGTAGCCCAGTGCCGCTCGGCGACGACATGGATAGGCTCGTCATGCATCGGGAGGTCCAATCTCCTTGGTGCCACGCCCCGGGGCAGTTACCGCTGCCGCCGGGGCCTTACTGTCTCAACTAACGATAGCACAGATGGTCAGATGAGCAAGACGTTTCCTGAGACGGTCCCGGCCGAGTTTCCCCAGCATGGCCGCGCCACTGTCGCAGGCTCGTTAGACAGCCGTCAGATGAGACGCGCCGGGCGCGCTCCCGGCCATCGGTGAGCAGCTGCCGAGCCCGGCGCGCGCCGCGCAGGCCACGTCACTGCCGGCGCCGGCCTGGCCATCGCCTCGTCGCTGCCCTGGTCGCCGGCGCCGCGCCCATGCGCAGGCTGATCGCTGAAACGGTCTTTCGCGCGCGGGGGACACGACAACCTCTCACGCTTATTTCGCGGTTTTTGACCTGGGCGTGTTTTATCCGGTTTCGCCTGCCTGATCGCTGCAGAACTCCCTCACCTGGCGCGCGCCCGGGTTGCGGCGGCACCGGCTCACCGCTAGCATCCCTTGCGATGTCGCAAGGAAAAGAGGTACCGTGGATACGGACCGGCCGGGAGGCGAAGTTTCCTCCAAGGAGCAGCGCGATGTCATCGAGTACCTGATCGACAGCCAGGGCTGGGCCTACAGAAAGCCCCGCGGAGGCGGGTATCCCAAGCTAGTTCCAGCCGACCGGGCCAAGCCCCCGATCCGGGTGCCGAGGACAGGGCACACGCGCGGCCACGCTTTCGACAACTGGATAGCGGCGATCCGCCGCAGCGGCGGCCACTGGCCGCCGGACCGTAAACCCGGCGAGGGCAACTGCTGAATCTTCACCAAGACGACAACCACACCACACCACCGGAAACTGACTAGTTGCTACCGTCACAGTTGCGGGAAGGCCCCTCCCATGAATGACCTCTGGTACAGCGTTCACATCGAAGCTCAGGCTCCGCCGGGGGCTGCAGTAGCCCCGGACGAGGCATCCGCGGACGAGCTGATGGGCATGCTGGAGGAGTACTCGGGGGTCGTCGCGGCGGGTGACAGTTCGTGGAGCGCAACCATCACGGTTCCCGCGGCTGACGTTCGCGCTGCCACGGACATCGCTGTCGGTGTAGTTGAGGAGATGGCACGCAAGGCCGGGATGCCGCAGTGGCCGCTTACCCGCGCCGACGCCGTGCGCCAGGACGTGCTTGAGGCCGAGAGCGCCCGGCCGACGCTGCCGGAGATCGTGTCCGCGCCTGAGGCCGCAGACATCCTTGGCGTGTCCCAGCAGCGCGTCCGGGAACTTGCCTCAACAGCGCCGGAGTTTCCGGAGCCGGTCTACCAGCTGCGCACGGGGAAGCTCTGGCTGCGCGCGGCGATCGAGGCGTACGCCGCGCGCAGGCCGCGGACGCCGGGCCGCCGTCCCGCGGTCAGCCCGCAGCCCTCTGCCGTCAGCTTGGCGGCGAGAGCGATTTTCGTTCAGGGCCCGGCCGCATGGGCAGGCGGCTTCCGCGGATACATCGGCATCGGCTCCGAGGGGCTCTGGGGGAGCGCACCGACGCATCAGCTCAGGATGTATCTCCTGGCGGTGCTATCGCCTCATGGCCATGAGCAATCGTGGCGCCTCTGGAAGGCGCGGCCGGCGGACCAGGCTGGCGCGGACGTCCGCTGCCTCGCTTGGGATGCATTGGCGTGGGCCGATGCGGACCGGGGGGACATCGAAGAGGTGCTCAGCACCTTCCGGGAATCCGGCTAAGAGCACCGCTAACCGCAGATTTAGGCGGCTGGCGGGTTTTCTTCGCCGGGATCGGGGCCGGTCCGGTACTGACGGTCGAGTTCTCGCGCGGCGATAACCCAGTCGTCGTGGGGGATGCGCTGGGTGAGCTGGCGGTAGGTGTAGTACCGGTTGCCGTGCCGGTCGGTGAACCTGACGATGGGCGCGACGCGGCGGTCGGGGACGTCAGTGAGCATGCGGATGACGCAGCGACCGTTCTCGATCGCCGGTCCGGTCCCTGTGTTGTCAACGGGGCAGACGCCGATGCCGCTGCCCGAATTGTGTACGAGCTGCGCTTCGACTTGCCTGATCGGGTAGGCTTCCGGCGCGCTGACGGTGATCTGGTGCTCGCTGCCGCGGTACCGCTCTTGCAGGTGGTCCTTGGTGGTTACCATCTGCACGATGACCTGCCGGGCTTCGGCGTCCTGGGCTTGCAGCTGCTCTGCCCGGAACCGGCGCTCCCATTTGGCGTCATCTTCGCGGCGCAGCTGCTCAGCGTGCTCGCGGTCTTCGGCGCGGCGGTCGGAGTCCCACTTGCGGTCCTCTTCGCGCTTGGCCACGTCTTCCAGGCGGTCGCTCCTTCCTGAGCAGATCGCGTAGATGAGGATTGCGACTGTGGCTGCGGCCAGGATGATGCCGGCGATGGCGGCGATAGCGGTCCACTGTGTCAGGTTTAAGCCAAGGAAGGACATGCCGGGATCGTAGCGGCGCCCCCAGACACTGGCCGCATTCGCTGCGAGCTAGGTAATGGGCACACGCGGGCGAGATCGGCCGACCGTGTCGCGGCCGCCATGCTCGTCACTGTAGAACGCGCTAGCGACACTCGCCGCGCCCGCGAGTCAGGGCAGCCACGCGTGCGGCGCAGCGCGTCACGGCGCCCCCTGCTGTATCTCGCCGCGTCTGCGCGCTATGCTTGCGGTGACCCGAAAAGGAGCGTGTGCGACCGGATTCGCAGAGCCTGATACGGCTCGCCGAGGCCGCTGAGCGGCTGTCGTGCTCACGCTCGAGCTTGTACCGCATGGATCGGTCGGGCCTTCTCCCCATTGTCAGGATCGGCCCTGGCATGCCCCGCGTCCGGGAGGCTGACCTGGCCGCGCTGATCGAGCGCGGCGTCCCGGCGGGCGGTGGCCGCTGATGGGAGCCAAGCGCACCGCGGGCATCGCGTTCAGCCTCATCATCGACCTGGCCGCGCGGCTGGACGCCGCGGGGCTGCAGGCGGAGGCGATGCCGTCGCTGGATGAGGCGATCGGGCTGTGCTGGCCGCTGGCCAGGCGGCTGGCGAAGCTGGAGAAGCACGGGCAGGCGGCGGCGGCGTCAGCGGCCCGGGCGCGGGAGAACGCGCTCGCGGCCGCGGTGACCCGGTGGGCCGCGGCGCCGTGGTGGACGTGGCCGGAGTACCAGCCCGGTCAGTGGCACGTGGCCCTGCTGCCGGGCCCGTCTCCTGACCGTGACCGCGAGGCGGCCTGATGGGACGCGGCCGAGGGTCGTGGACGCGGCGGGGCGCGCTGCCGGCGCACGTGATCGCCAGCCAGCAGCGGCGCGGCCGCCAGCCGGCCGGGAAGGGCAGACGGGGCCGGGACCGCTTCCCGGCGGCAGTCAGTTCAGGCACTCCCCGCGACGACAGCGGGACGAAAGGACCGTGTGGCGAAGGCGAAGAAGAAGCGCAGTAAGACCAGGGCCGCGTGCGCAGTGTGCCGGAAAGGGCTGCGGCGGTCGTGGACGACGTGCCCGCGGTGCGGCCGGCCGGTCATGGCCCGCGACCGGCTCACTAAGTCGGCGGCGGCGTTCCTGGCCAAGGCCGCGC
>JAJYUU010000090.1 GCA_021792405.1 Actinomycetes bacterium | reverse complement strand
GCGGCTGGCTGGCGGCTCTGGATCCGCCCGCTGGCGCGTTCGATGAGATCGTGCTTCGCCAGCCGAGCTTCAGCGCCGGGCTGGCCTCGCTGCTCACCGACGAGCATGTTCCGGCCTGGCGGGACTGGCTGTGCTGGCAGGTCATCCATGGTGCCGCCGGGTACCTGTCGGACGCGTTCGTCCAGGAGAATTTCGACTTCTACGGCCGTACCCTGAGCGGCACCCCGGAGCCGCGTGAGCGGTGGAAGCGGGGTGTCTCCCTGGTAGAGATGGCGATGGGCGAAGCTCTCGGCCGAGCCTACGTGGACCGGCACTTCCCGCCTGAGGCCAAGGAGCGGATGGATGTCCTGGTGGACAACCTCCTGCAGGCCTACCGCCAGAGCATCGAGAAGCTCGACTGGATGGGGCCGGACACCCGTCAGCGGGCCCTGGAAAAGCTGGAGAAGTTCACGCCGAAGATCGGCTATCCGGTCAGCTGGCGCGACTACTCCGGCCTGCGGATCGACCCGGCGGATCTGATGGCCAACGTGCGCGCTGCTCATGCTTTCGAGTTCGGCCGGCAGCTTAACAAGATCGGCAAGCCGATCGACCGCGACGAGTGGTTCATGACCCCGCAGACCGTCAACGCCTACTACAACCCCGGCATGAACGAGATCGTGTTCCCTGCTGCGATCCTGCAGGATCCGTTCTTCGACCCCGACCGCGATGACGCGGCCAACTACGGGGCGATCGGGGCGGTCATCGGGCACGAGATCGGTCACGGCTTCGACGACCAGGGTTCGAAGTACGACGGTGACGGCAGGCTCACCGACTGGTGGAGCGCGCAGGACCGGCAAGCCTTCGAAGCCCGCACCCGGTCGCTGATCGAGCAGTACAACGCCCTGGCGCCGAAGCAGACTCCGGACCAGCATGTGAACGGAGCCCTGACGATCGGGGAGAACATCGGGGATCTCGGCGGCCTCGGCATCGCATGGAAGGCCTATCTGGTGTCCTTGCGCGGCGAAGACGCACCGGTGATCGACGGTTTGACCGGCGCCCAGCGCTTCTTCCTGTCGTGGGCTCGTACCTGGCAGCAGAAGTCACGGGACGAGGAAGTCATCCGGCGGCTGGCAATCGACCCGCATTCGCCCAGCGAGTTCCGTTGCAACCAGATCGTGCGGAACCTCGACGAATTCTACGAGGCGTTCGAGGTCGGCGCTGCCGACGAACTGTGGCTCGAGCCCGCGGCGAGGGTGCAAATCTGGTAGCCAGGGCCGCTGTCGGCCTTCCCGGAGGCGGCTCTTAGCCGGACGGCATGAGATCGTCAGCACTGTGCTTCGGCTGCTGGCGTTCGTTCTCCCGCTCGGAGCGGACTCGTTCGCGGTGGCGGCCGCACTCGGCGCAGCCGGCCGGACCAGCGCCGCCGAACGGCTCCGGATATCGCTGATCTTCGTCGCGTTCGAGGCAGGCATGCCGCTCATCGGCTTGTCCGCCGGCGGCGGCCTGGCCCGCGTCATCGGCAGCGTCGCTGACTACGTCGCCGCCGCGGCTGTTGCCGGGCTCGGCATCTTCATGCTCTGGCATGAGGATGACGCAGCGGAGGAGCAGATGGCGGGCCGACTGCGCAGCACGCACGGTATCGGGATCCTCGCTCTGGGCATCAGCATCAGCCTCGACGAGTTCGCCATCGGTTTCAGCCTCGGCCTGGTCCGCTTGCCCGTACTTCCGGCCATCATCGCGATCGCCGTCGTTGCGCTGATCGCCAGCCAGATCGGCCTTGCGCTCGGCAGCCGCGTCAGCGGGATTTTCAGGGAACGGGCCGAGAAACTGGCAGCGATCGCGCTCGTCATGCTCGGCGGCTATCTGCTGGTGCAACGAGCGCTCTCGGGCTGAGATGTCAGGGGCGCCGGCCGCTGGCAGACTCATGGCCATGGCCTACGTCGCAACCCCCGACAGATACGACGACAAGATGCCGTACCGCCGCTGCGGCCGCAGCGGGCTCAGGCTGCCGGAGATCTCCCTTGGGCTGTGGCAGAACTTCGGCGACGAGAGCCCGCTTGATGTGCAGCGCGCCATCATACGGCGCGCGTTTGACCTGGGCGTGACGCACTTCGACCTGGCGAACAACTACGGCCCGCCATACGGGTCAGCCGAGGCGAACTTCGGCACGATCATGCGCAGCGATCTGCGCCCGCACCGCGACGAGCTGATCATCTCGACCAAGGCCGGCTACGACATGTGGCCGGGTCCCTACGGTGACGGCGGGTCGCGGAAGTACCTGCTGGCCAGCCTGGACCAGTCACTGTCCCGGCTGGGACTGGACTACGTCGACATCTTCTACAGCCACCGGCTCGATCCGGACACTCCGCTGGAGGAGACCATGGGCGCGCTGGACACGGCCGTCAGGTCGGGCCGCGCCCTGTACGCGGGCATCTCGTCCTACTCCGCCGAACGGACTGCCGAGGCCGCCGCGACCCTGCGTCAGATGGGCACCCCGCTGCTCATCCACCAGCCGTCTTACTCGCTGCTCAACCGGTGGATCGAGGGCGGCCTGCTGGATGTGCTCGGCGAGCAGGGCATCGGCTGCATCGCGTTCTCGCCGCTGGCCCAGGGCCTGCTCACCGCCAGGTACCTGAACGGCATCCCGGCCGGATCGCGTGCCAGCCGCGGCGAGTCGCTCTCGGCCGACCAGCTCAGGGAGGAGAACCTGACCCATATCAGGGCGCTGAGCCAGATCGCCGCGGCGCGGGGCCAGTCGCTTGCCCAGCTAGCGCTGTCCTGGGTGCTGCGCGATCAGCGGGTCACCTCCGCGCTGATCGGCGCCAGCAGCGTCAGCCAGCTCGAGGAGAATCTCGCCGCCGCCGGGCGGTCGGAGTTCAGCGCGGACGAGCTGGCTGCCATCGACACGAGCTTGGCATGATGGCGTCGTGACGCGGCGGCCGGATCAGCAAGCGCAGAAAGCAACGCCCGACCCCGACCCGGTCGATCAGGTCCGGACAGCGGTTGCGGCGTTCGCCGCGGTAACGCAGCGGGAGATGATCTCGCGGGAGCGATTCCTGGCCGAGCTCGACCGGCTTACCGACCCGTTCAGCCGGGATGCGGACCCGGTTCACGTGACAGGCTCGGCGATCGTGTCCGGTCCGCGTGGCACGGTACTGCACTGGCACAAGCGCCTCGGCGGCTGGCTGCAGCCGGGTGGCCACGTCGACCCGGGCGAAACACCCTGGCAAGCGGCAGTCCGCGAGGCGGTGGAGGAGACCGGCCTGCCGGTCCGGCATCCTCGGACCGGACCGCTGCTGATTCACCTGGACGCACATCAGGCCGGCCCGCACTACCACCTCGACCTGCGGTACCTGCTGCTGAGCGAAGATGTCGAGCCGTCGCCGCCGCCAGGGGAGAGCCAGCAGGTCCGGTGGTTCACGCTGGCTGAGGCAATCGAGCTCGCCGACGTCGCGCTGGTGGACGCCCTGATCAGGCTGAAGTCGGGCGCTTTCCGGGATCTGTGAGCGCAGGCAGCCGGAGCGTGAACCGCGTCTCGCCGGGCCGGCTGACTACCTCAGCGGTGCCGCCGTGCGCGGCCATGACGGCGTGCACGATGGCCAGGCCAAGCCCGCTGCTGCCGGCTGCGTGAGACCTGGCGCTGTCGCCCCGGACGAACCGCTCGAACACGGAGGGCTGCAGTTCCGGCGGGATGCCCGGCCCGTTGTCGGTGACGGTGACGACGGCGGCCTCGGAGTCGGCATGCAGGGCGACAGTCACGCTCGTGCCGGCCGGAGTATGCCTGGCCGCGTTGCTCAGCAGGTTAGCCAGCACCTGGTGCAGTCGCAGTTCGTCACCGCGCACCAGCACCGGCTCTTCTGGCAGCTCAAGCTGCCAGCGATGATGCGCCGCGGCGGCCCGGGCGTCGCTGGTGACGTCGAGTACCAGCCTGGTCAGGTCGACCTGCTCGGTAGCCAGCGGACGGCCTGCGTCCAGCCTGGCGAGCAGCAGCAACTCGTCGACAAGCTCGCTCATCCGGGCTGACTCGGACTCCACCCGGCGCAGCGCGTACGCGACGTCCTCGGGCAGCGGGCCGGGATTGCGGCGGGCAAGTTCGGCGTAGCCGCGGATGGCGGCCAGCGGCGTGCGCAGCTCGTGGCTCGCGTCCGCGGCAAAGCTCCGCAGCCGCGACTCGCTGGCTTCGCGCCTGGCCAGCGCCGACTCGACGTGGCCCAGCATCCGGTTGAATGCCGCGCCGACCTGACCGACTTCGGTATGCGGATCGGCGTCCGGGACCCGCTCGGGAAGCCTGACCTCGCCGCTGGCCAGCGGAAGCTGCGTCACCTTGGTCGCGGTGGCCGCGACCCGCCGCAGCGGGCGCAGTGATACCCGCACCCAGGCTGCGCCGAGCACCCCGGCCAGGACCAGCGCCAGCGTGAAGACCGCGATCTCGGCCAGTGCGACCTCGCGCAAGGTGGTGGTCACCGGGCCGAGTGGCATCCCGGTCACGACCGTCTTGTCGTTAGCCCGGCCAGCCATGACCTGATAGCGCCCGTAGGCGGACAGCTCCACGGCATGCGGCAAGACCTGGCCGCTGCGCGCCGGGCCAGGCTGCGACATGCCGGCCAGCAGGGTGCGATCGGAAGCCGAGAGGTGGCAGACATTCGAGTAGGAGATGTTCGCGTCCAGCACCGCCCCGCGTGCGCTGACCACGGCATTGAGGGTGCCCGGCTCCTGTGCCTCTGAAGCGCAGGGTACCGGGCCGGGACTGTCGGAGGCCGGCCTGCCCGTGCCGCTGTTGAAGTCCCCGTCGCCGGGTGGTGACCTGGTAAGGCACGTCACATAGCGCTGGTTGGCAGCCTGCAGGTCGGCATTGAGGCCGTTGATGAGGACCGAGTGAAGGTGCGCGTAGGTCACTGCGCCGACTGCCGCGCAGGCCAGGAACAGCAAGGTGAGCAGCCCGGCGATGAGCCGGCCGCGCAGCGTCCGTCCGGCCAGCCACTGGCCTGCTCGCGAGGTCAGTCCGGACGACGGCCTGGACAGCATCGTCAGGCCGGCGGCTTCAGTACGTAGCCGACGCCGCGTACGGTGTGGATCAATGGCTCCCGGCCGGTGTCGATCTTCTTGCGCAGGTAGCTGATGTACAACTCGACGACGTGCGCCTGCCCGCCGAAGTCGTAGTTCCATACTCGGTCCAGGATCTGCGCCTTCGACAGCACCCGGCGCGGGTTGCGCATCATGAACCGCAGCAACTCGAACTCGGTAGCGGTCAGGTCGATCAGATCGTTGCCACGGCGCACCTCCCGTGCGTCCTCGTCCATTGCCAGATCGCCGACCAGGAGTTCGGTGCAGGAACTGGCTCGCGCCATCCCGGCCCGGCGCAGTAGGCCGCGCAACCGGGCGATGACCTCCTCGAGGCTGAACGGCTTGGTGACGTAGTCGTCGCCGCCGGCGGTGATGCCGGCGATCCGGTCCTGCACGGAGTCGCGCGCGGTCAGGAACAGCACGCACACGTGCGGCAGGATCGCGCGAACCCGGCGCAGCACCTCCAGGCCGTCGAAGTCCGGAAGCATGATGTCCAGCACGACCGCATCGGGCTGGAACTCACGCGCGGTCCGAACGGCGCTGGTGCCGTCGGCCGCCGTCGCGATCTCCCAGCCTTCGTACCGCAGCACGCTCGCGAGCAGTTCGGCCAGGCTGGGCTCGTCGTCGACAACCAGCACGCGGACCGCTGAGCCGTCCGCGCGCTGCAGGATGCCCTCTGGCCTGGATTCGGACGGCGTCGTCGGCTCCATGACTGTCATCATTCCCCTGAGCCTGCCAGGACCTGCTCGGCCGGACATCTGAGCTTCCTCTGAGCTTCCTCTGATCCTGCTCTGAGTCCGCTACTAGGCGCGCCGCCTGGCGCGGCCCGGATCGCGTTGCCGGTGACTGATGCCAGTCGGGCCGCAAGTGAATTGCGTGATCAATGGTGCCTTATGGAGCTTGTGGATCCTCCCGGCCCGAGCATTCGTGCGCGCGCCGCACCCGGTCCGGTTGCCGCGTCCGGCGTCGCTGACTGGCCCCTTAGCGCGGCCATTGTCCGAAAAGGCCGATTCCTTTGGGCGACTGCCCGAGTCTACTCCGTTACATTTAGTGCCAGGTTCGGTTCCGGTTATGGATTATCGGCCAGCCATAGTCTTAGATATTGACGTTAGGGGCGGGAGGCCGATATTGCCTTTGCCGCCAGCTTTAGCGGAAGGATGTTGTATGACAAAGCTGTCACGTCCATTGACTCGACGCTGGCTGGGTCGAGCGGCTACCGCTGCAGTGGGGGCGGTAGCTCTGGCGACGGCGGTCGCCACGGCGGCGCCTGCCGCGTCGGCGACGACCACGGCTCACGCGAGCTCCGCATCTCACATCGTCAAGGCGGGCGGGGGTAGCTTCGTGCTGCGCCGCCTCGGGACGGTCAACCTCCGCGCCCTGGCTCGCGCCGATGCGCGCAGAGGACACGCGGCCGCGACGTCGTCTTCGCACCTGAAGATGGTGCCGCTGCGGACGCCGCACGCCTTCGCGCACAGCGGCAAGGCCATTCACGCTGGGCCTGCCGCCACGTCGCTGAGCAACCGGTTCGTCGGCAACATTCGCGGCGAGCACGGCTTCGATGGCATCACCGCCGCCATCAACGGTGCCGCGAACTCGCCGGACGCCGGCGGTGTCGGCGACGTGAGCCCGCCGGACCAGGCGCTTGCCGTCGGTCCGAGCACCGCGGGCACGGCGATCGTCGAGTACGTGAACGACACGCTGAACATCTACTCGCCCAGCGGCAAGACCCTGCTTGGCGCAATTCCCGGCTACCAGATCTTCGGACTGCCGGGCAGTGCGTTCCTGTCGGACCCGCGTGCCTACCGGGACCCGCAGTCCGGGCACTGGTTCCTGACCCAGTTCACCTCCGGGACCACCTACCCGAACGTCGCCACGCAGTACATCGCGGTGAGCCAGACCACCAGCCCGTTCGGGCCGTACACGACCTTCGCCATCGACACCGAAGACCTCAGCAACACCGCGGGCGGGTGCCCGTGCTTCGGTGACTTCGACCAGGTCGGCATGGACAGAAGCGGGTTCTTCATTGCCACCAACCAGTTCTCCGCGACCTCGTTCAACGGGTCCGTCATCTACGCGATGTCCAAGAGCGCGCTGATCAGCGCCGCGGAGAGCTTCGGGTTCCCGCCGCCGGTCGTGCAGACCTACGTGGTGCCCTTCGCCAGCGACTCATTCGCCGCTTACCACCTGTCACCGTCCACGGTGACCCCTGGCTCGTCAGCTCCGAACACCGAGTACTTCGTCGAGTCCAACTCCAACCTCAACTACGGAGCCGGCCTGAAGGTATACGCCCTGCTCCACACGGGCCTGCTGAACTCCGGTGGCCGGCCGGCCATGGTCGAGTCGTTCATCAACACGGAGTCCTATGCATTCCCGCCGAATGCCATCCAGAAGAGCGGTCCCACGCCGTACGGCTGCTCGATCGGTTACTGCATGACGGCAAGCCTGCAGACGGACTTCAACGCGGTCCAGGAAGTCACCTACGCCAGCGGGCGGCTGTTCGCCGAGCTCAGCACCGGGTTCAACTACGGCACCGGGCAGAACACCGGGGTGGCATGGTTCGTGCTCGGGCCACGGCCGCATCCAAGCTCGCTGAACGTCAAGCGTCTTGGCCAGGGCTATGTCGACTCGTCGCAGCAGTTGCTGTACCCGGTCATCGGCGTGAACGCGGCCGGCAACGGGTACCTGAGCTTCGCGGTGTCCAGCACGACCAGGTACCCGAGCACCGCCTACGTCGTGTTCAAGGGCCGCGGCGGCCCGACCGGTCCCATCCATCTCGCCGCTAGCGGAGTCAATCCGCTGGACGACTTCACCTGCTACCCGCCGTTCAGCACCGGCCAGTGCAGGTACGGCGACTACTCGATGTCCACCTACTACAACGGCATGATCTACATGGCCTCGGAGTACGTTGCTCCGCAGCCTCGGGACACCTTCAGCAACTGGGCTACCAGGGTCTGGTACGCCCCGGTTCGCTAATCCGTACCGGATCGCCACGCTGGCGGGAGCGCTCCGGCGCTCCCGCCAGCACCATTTCCGGCGGAGCGGCTTAGCCGCGGTTTCTGAGCTCGCTGAACGGCACGTCGCGGTCAACCCGGATGTCGGCCGGCAGCCCGAGCACCTTCTCGGCCAGGATGTTGCGCTGGATCTCGTCGGTGCCGCCGGCGATGGACTGGCCGGGCACCGACATCAAGATCTCGGCGATGATCCCGTGCAGCGGCGAGTCCGGGCCCGTGAGCAGTGCGCCGGCGGCCGCGATCATCGAGTGAACTTTCGCCGATTCGCGGGCGATGGTGCTCGCCGCCAGCTTGCCGATCGAGCCTTCCGCGCCAGGCCGGGCGCCGGCCGCGCGGGCTGCGCTGGCCCGGTCGGCGGTCCAGGCGCTGGCCCGGTGCATGGTGATGAGCCTGGCGATGGCTTGCCTGATCACCGGATTGTCGCTGACGCCTGCTGCCTTGGCGTGCGCGACGACCAGGTCGGGCCGGCCCGCTCGCTGCGGGTACCAGGAGTAGGTGGCGAAGTGATCGTCGGCTTCGGCGCGTGCCTCGTCGAGCGCGCGGCCGGGTCCTGGCGAGTAGTCGGGCCGTCGCAGGGCCGAGAACCTGCGCTCATAGGCCAGCGTGGTGAGCGCGGCGGTCCAGCCTGCGCCGACCGCGCCGATGACGTTGTCGCGCGGGACCCGCGCGTCGGTCAGGAACACCTCGTTGAACGAGGCGTGGAAGTTCATCTGGCGCAGTTGCCGTACCTGCACGCCGGGCTGATGCATGGGCAGCGCGAAGTAGGTGATGCCCTGGTGCTTCGGCACGCTGGCGTCGGTGCGGGCGAGCAGCATGGCCATGTCGGCGTGGTGGGCGCTGGTGTTCCACACCTTCTGGCCGTTGACGACCCAGCTGTCACCGTCGAGCACCGCCGAGGTGGACAGTCCCCCCAGATCCGAGCCAGCGCCGGGCTCGCTGAACAGCTGGCACCAGGTCTGCTCGCCGGTCAGGGTCGGCGCCAGCAGCCGGTCCCGAAGTTCGTCGGGTCCGTGCGCGAGTATGGTCGGGGCGGCCAGCCAGGTGCCGCTGCCGACCGGTACCCCGACCGCGCCGAGCCGGATCAGTTCGCTGCCGACCAGTTCGTCGGCCCAGGCGGGCAGGCCGCGGCCGTGCCAGCGCCGCGGCCAGCTCGGCGCCGCCCAGCCGGCCCGCAGCAACAGCTCACGCCAGTCGCGCAGCGCCATGCCGGGATCCCAGTGCTGCCGCGTCCACCCGCTCAGCTCGGCCCGGATCTGGTCCGGGTCCGCGGCAGTCGGCTCGCGGGGCGTCACCGGGCGGCCTCGGCTGCGGCCACCTCGTCCAGGAACGCGCGAAGCTCGGCGTTGAACCGCGCGGGCTGGTCGACGTTCGGCGCGTGCCCCGCGCCGGGGATGACAACCTTGCGGGCGCGGGGGAGCTTGGCCGTCATGTAGTCCGCGGCCGCGTGGAAGGCGGCGTCGTCGGCGCCGACGACCACCAGCGCGGGAACGCCGATGCTGGGCAGCCCGTCCAGCACGTGCGAGTCGCGCTGAGTCAGCGTGTGCCGTGCCGCGCGGGCCAGCCCGGCGATGTCGCGATGCTGGCCGCCGTGCAGTTCGCTGCGGTCGCCGAGCGCGGCCAGGCCGCGCTCCTCGAGGCGGGCGGCCGTCTTGTGCGCCCGCCGGTTCCAGTCGTCCCTGGCAGCGTCGTTACGGAAGCCGGGGCCGGTGCCGATCAGCACCAGTCCGGCTACCTGGCCGGGGTGGCCGAGGGCGAAGTCGAGGGACAGGTAGCCGCCGAGCGAATGCCCGCCGAGCACCGCGCGGTCGATGCCGAGCCGTGTGAGCAGCGCGGTCATGTCGCCGAGCGCGGCGGCAGCCGAATAGCTGCCGGAGTCCGCCGGGGATTCGCTGCCGCCATGGCCGCGGATATCCCAGGTAACGACCTGGTGGCCGGCTGCCGCGGCGGTCAGGTTCGGCCGAAACATCGCCGCCGTCGCGCCGAATCCGTGCGTGAGCAGCAGCGGCGGGTACCCGCTGCCGGTGACCTGGTAGCTGATGCTGCCGCCGGGCCGCGCCAGTACTGGCATGCAGATCCCGCCCTCTCGCGATCTCAGCGGCCGGTGAAATTCGCCGGCCGGCGAGCGGAGACTGCCGCCAGCCCCTCCCGCCAGTCCGATGTCGTCATCAGTCGCTCCTGCTCGGCCCGTTCCCGTTCCATTGCCGCCCGTGCCTGCTCGGCCAGCGGACCGCGCATCGTCGCGCGGATCGAGCGGACAGCCAGCGGGGCCGCCGCGGCGATCTCCGCGGCAAGCGCATGCGCCTCCTCGCGGGCCCGGCCCGAAGCGGCCATCCGGTCGGCTAGCCCGATCGCATGCGCCTGCGGCCCGGCCACGCGGCGGCCGGTGTACAGCAGTTCGAGCGCCTTCTGCTGGCCGACGGCCGCGGGCAGCGTCACGCTGAGCGCGAAACCCTGGTGGATGCCGAGCAGGGCGAAGTTCGCCGCGAACCGTGCCTCGGGCGCCGCGACCCGGAAGTCGGCCGCCATAGCCAGGCCGAGGCCGCCGCCGATGGCTGCGCCCTGCACCGCCGCGACGATCGGGAGCGGCTGCTCGAACAGCCTGACCGCGAAGTCGTACAGGTGCGTGCCGTCCGCCGTGCCGATCGCCTGGGCGTCGCTGAAGTCAGCGCCCGCGCAGAACACCCGCCCGGCGCTGCACAGCACGATGGCCCGGCAGCGACCGCCGGCCGCGAGTTGCTCGCAGGCGTCCGCTAGCTGCCCGATCAGGCCAACGCTGAAGTGATTGCTCGGCGGGCGATTGATCTCCAGCGTCGCCACGTGGTCGCCGGCAAGCTCGACCGTCAGCTCCGCGTTTGCTATCTCCGCGTTCGTCATCAGCTCTCCAGGCAGGCCGCGACACTCCGGTCCTTTCCGACATCGTAGGGCTGCCAGCGACATCGCGTGAGCCGCGGCCCGGCCGCGTTCCGGCGACCGCGGCGAGTCCGGCCTAGCGCATCCCGGCTCGGCCGGCTTAGTCCAATCGGCCTGTTCACCTCTCGTTCATCCGCACGTCGGTTATCAGTCACCTCGACCCGATAGCTTGCGCGGGCAATGACCAACGTGCCCGGCGCTCTTGGCGCGGCAGGACCAACTGGGAGTGTTGTGGCTGAGAGCGGGTCGGCGGACCTGATTGTTGCCCTGGATGAGGCCACCCTGGGCAGGGCGCACATGCGGGCGGTCATTGCCTCGGGGATGGGCTTCTTCACCGACGCCTACGACCTGTTCGTGATCGGCATCGCCTCGGCCCTGATCACCAAGGTCTGGCATCTCGATGCGGGCCGGCTGGCCATCCTGAACAGCACCATGCTGGCCGCTGCCGTCCTGGGCGCGTTCGTGTTCGGCCGGTACGCCGACAACGCCGGCCGCAAGCGCGTCTACTGGCTGGTGGCGGCTGTCATGATTGCCGGAGCGCTCGGCTCAGCGTTCGCTCAGTCGTACTGGATGCTGATCGCGTTCCGCTTCGTGCTCGGCTTCGGGGTTGGCGGCGATTATCCCGTGAGCGCCGTGATGGTCAGCGAGAACGCCAACCGGAAAGACCGCGGGAAGCTCGTCGGCATGGTCTTCGGCACGCAAGCCCTTGGCCTCATCGTCGGCCCGCTCATCGCGCTGGCCCTGCTCGGATCGGGTGCGGGCGAGGACATGGTCTGGCGGATTCTCCTCGGCCTGGGCGCGGTTCCGGCCGCCGCGGTGATCTATCTGCGCTGCCGGATGCCGGAATCGCCGCGGTTTAAGTTCCACCGCGAACAGCGGGTCGTGCTCGCGGCCGCTGGCTCGCAGAGCGCTCCGGCCACTGCGGCGCTATCCGGGGCGGCAGGCCAGCCCGACCTCACCGGGCTGCGCGCCTTTCTGGCCAGCCGGCGCTGGCTGGTCATGCTGGCGGGAACTGCCGGCTGCTGGTTCCTGCTGGACTACGCCTACTACGGCAACACGATCTCGACTCCGCAGATCCTCAGCCTGATCTCCCCGGGCGCGTCCTCGATGACCAAGATCGCCCTGCAGCTGGCGATCTTCGCGGCTGCGGCCGTGCCTGGTTACATCCTGGCGATCGCCCGCCTGGACCGGATGGGGCATCGCAAGCTGCAGGTCATCGGGTTCGCGATGATGGCGCTCTGCTTCCTGATCATCGGCGCCGTGCCGGGCATGACGACGATGGTGGCGCCATTCCTGATCGTCTACGGGGTCAGCTACTTCTTCACCGAGTTCGGTCCCAACATGACCACCTTCGTGCTGCCCAGCGAGCTCTACCCGGTCTCGATGCGGACCACGGGGCACGGCATATCCGCCGGTGTCGGGAAACTGGGCGCGTTCATCGGCGTGTTCCTGTTCCCGGTCCTGCAGTCCTCACTGGGCTTGCGGGGAACCCTGTTGCTGACCGCCGGGATCTCAGCCCTCGGCCTCGCGCTGACCTTCGTACTGCCGGAGCCGGCGGGGCTGAGCCTGGACGACATCACGAATAGCCTCACCCAGGCCGGCGACGGGCTGCGCAAGCTGGCGGGCGCGAGCCGGGTCGCCACTGGCAGCCCGGCCGATACAGGCGTCGGCAGTAGCCCGATCGGCTAGGTAGCCCGATCGGATGGCCCTGGCCATATCGCTGCGGTCAGCGGGTGACCCTTGACATCCAGCAGCGTTGCGCCGACGGCTGCCAGCGCCGTCCTTGACTGCCGGTAATGGTGGCCGCACAAAAGCAACTCTGTCGGCGCATGGCGGCCGTTGGCGGGCGGGATGACCGCGACCACTGTCGGCTGCCCAGGGCAGCAACAGGCTCGCTGCGAGTAGCGAGGCAGGGGAAGGTACGCGGCTTCGGCTTCTGGTTCGGCCGTCGTACCGCCCTCATCCGCGCCTTTGCCCATCCGGCTGAGGCGGCCAAGGTAGCTCGGGTGCTGAGAGCTCATCATCGACATACTCTCACTATCGCTCCAGAGAGCGGCGCCATTGCAGGGCCTAATCTCCCCGATCGGCTGGGACCTAGGCCCCGTCCGGATTCGGCAGCCGGTTCGCTAGTCGCGGCGAGAGCCGTAGAGCCGGTCACGGACCGCGACAACCCCTTCTACGTGCCGTGCCGCGGCAACGAGAGCGCTGCTCTCGCCGGCCGGCAATTCACCAGAAAGCGTCACGATACCATTGCGAACCGCGACCTCGATATTCTCGGGTGCTGCCAGCAGGCCAGGCAGCACCCGGAGCATGATCTCGTCTCGGATGTCCGAGTCAGGCCGGGCGAACACCGCCAGGATGTCCACCCGGCTAAGGATCCCGAGCAGCTTGCCAGCCTGGTTGACCACCGGCAGCCGCTTGACCCGGCGGTCATACATGAGCCTCGCTGCTGCTGCCGCGGACGCCTCCGGGCCGATCGTGATGGCGGGCTTGGTCATCAGGTCACCAGCGGTGATCCCGGCAGCCTTGTCATCCTCCCGGATGTGCCGCAGGGCGGCGAGCACGCTCGCGCTGTCGGCCTGTACGGCCTCCTTGACCAGGAAGTCCCCTGCGGACACCACTCCGATGACCCGCCCCGCGTCATCAAGCACCGGGAACGCGCTGATCCGGCGCCTGCGGAGCATGTCCGCCATTTCCTTGAAGGATGCGTCTCTCCGGACGGCCACCACCGAGGTCGTCATGATGTCCCGGACGGTTGCGCTGATGGCAATCCCCTCCCCGGTTCTCCGCGTCCAGCTTGGTGCGGCCGGCCGCGGACCGGTACGGCCGAAAGTCACCAGAAAGCTGGCTGCGCCCTGGGCGGAGCCGTCGGAGCTGCGGACCTTCGGCCCGGCAGGGCCTGCCGATAGGCCCTTGGCGACGGCCAGCGTCGCACGCAGCATAAGAGCGGCATTTGGCATTGAGCCGGTATCGGCACCTAAGCCGTAAGGAGTAAGCCATGTCGGGAATTACCGTAGGCGTCGATGAATCAGCCAACGCCAGGGCGGCACTGGACTGGGCCATGAGAGAAGCTGCGACAAGGCACGCTGCCCTGACGGTGCTTACCGTCCACGAGGTCCCGGCCAGTCTGTGGACTGGCAGGCCGGTGCCGGTGGCAGCCGACGACAGGCTGCTGGAAACCGCGCGCGAAGCCGTGACTGAACTGGCCGAGAAGGCGGCAAGCCAGCTAGGCGACTCACGGCCGGCTTCGGTCACCGTCAGGGCCGTCAACGGCTTCGCGGCCGCCGAGTTGGTCAACTCCTCGAGGGAAGCCGACCTGCTGGTGGTCGGTGCGCGCGGTGGCGCGCAGCCCGGCGGACTGGCCAGTCACACCCCGATCGGCTCGGTCAGCAATAAGGTGCTTCATCAGGCTCAGTGCCCCGTCGTGGTGGTGCCAGGCCACTGACGCGCTTGGCAGCGAGTTCCTGCTGCGCTGCCGGGCCGAGGCCAAACAGCCGCAGGCCGTTGCTCCAGAGCACCTTCCTGAGCCAGCTATCGCCGATGCCCAGCGATACCAGGCCGCTTACCTGGGCAGCGAACTGGTGCGGGATCGTGGGGAAATCTGAGCCGAACACGATCCGGTCGCCGAGGTCCGCGACGCGCTGCACCAGGTGCAGGGGCGACGGACCGAGATAAGGCGGGTCGGTGAACACCATGGCCGTGTCGAGCCAGATGCCGTCATGCTGCTCGGCCAGGGTGACGAACGCCTCGTGGTCGGGTGCGCCGAGGTGCGCGATCACCAGCCGCAGGCGGGGAAACTGGCTGAGCAGCCGCCGGACTTTATCCGCGCCGCACCATTCCTCGTTCCCGGAGCCATCGGCGACGGCCCCAGCGTGCAGGATAATCGGGGTGCCCGCGTCCTGAAGCAGCCCCCAGGCCCCGGCGAGCAGCGGATCGGTGGCGTCGAATCCGCCGACCTGCAGGTGCACCTTGACGGCGCGGCCGCCCGCCTCCAGGCAGCGCTCCGCCTCGGCCGCTACCCCGGGCTCGGGGTAGATCGTGAAGGTCGGGATGACAGCGGGTGCCGCGGCAGCCAGGCCGAGGGTGTGATCGTTGAGGAACGACAGCATGCCCGGACGGTGGGCGTAGGCAAGGGCAGTGTGATGTCGGACACCACATGCGGCGAGTGCGGTGAGCCGGTCTTCGGCAGGCCACCGGTAGGTCACCGGCCACGGCGGCGTCAGCCGGTCAAACCAGCGCCACACCGCGTCCTGCAGGCGGTCCGGCAGGAAGTGGACGTGGGCATCTACGATTCCGGGGACGCCCAGCGCCGCCAGGAAGCCCGGGACCTCATCGTCGGTCATCGGGAGCAGATTAGCGTGCTTTGCGCACGCCGGGCGCTGAGCTAGGCGTCAGGATTGCCAGAGGCACCGTCCAGGGAACCTGCAGGCGAACCGATTACGCTGCGGTAAGACCCCACTGAGGTAGGGCTAGGCAGGAAGGATCGAGACCATGCCGGAGAACGTGAGCATCGCCTATCGCGGGGCTAACTATGCCATCGGACAGGGGCCGCAGTTCTACGGGATCTGGCATGCCGCGGCACCGCAGAGTACGCCGCTGGAGTGGTGGCCGCTAACCGCGGAGGGCTGGACGAGTGCCTGGTCCCGGTTTGCCTCTATCGAGGTGCCTGGCACCATCGTGCCAACCACCGCCGTCTCGGCACCGGGGAGCGGGTCTTCCGGGCTGCCGGCCGCCGGGCCGGCTGGCGATGAGCCGGCTGACGATGCGATCGATCCGCACTACGGGCAGGTGGTAATGCGCCCGGGCAGTCGCGCGGGGATGCCGCGCAACGCCCTCATCGGGGTCGGCCTGCTCGCCGTCGGGATCGTTCTCGGAGTCATCGGCCTGTTCCCGGCCTACAACGATGGCGCCAGCCTGGCCGCGCAGTCAGCCAACCTCTGGCCGCACCTCGTCTATCTTGCAGCCTGGGCTGGCAGCGCCGTGCTCATCCTGCTGGGCGGCGGCCCTCGCCGGGCCGGGGTAATGTTCGGCGCTGCCGTGAGCGTCGTCACGTTCGGCTTCTTCCTGGCTGACGTCGGCGCGCCCATCGCTTACGGCACGCAGTACACGGGCGCAGGCCTGATCCTCTCGGTCATCGGCTGGCTCGCCTGCACCGCGGGCGTCGTGCTGGCCTGGGCGGGGTCCGGCCTGGCCGTCCGGCGCAGGCCAGCGGGCCAGTTCGGCGTCCGGCAGGGCAGGCTGGCTGGTCACGAGGTCGTCCCCACGGTCGTGATGATTCTCGCGGCCATCGGTGCCGCGGTCGCGTTCGCGCCATCCTGGGACAGCTTCCTGCTGCAGACCGCCTCCGGTGCCTCGCAAACAGTGAAGGAGGGCAACGCGTTCGCGAATCCGGCTCCGGTGATCGCCGGCGATGTCGCCGTGATGGTGCTGCTGGTCGCTGTCCTGGTCATCGCGGTGTTGTGGCGGCCGATCCGGCTCGGCGCCGCACTTGCCGCCGGTGCCATCGTCCCGATGCTGGGGCAGGTCGTCTCCGCCGCCGTGCAGGTGGCCCAGCCAACTTCGCCGTTGCAGTTCGGTTACTCGCAAGCGCAAGCCAACGCACTCGGCCTCACGATCACCAACGGGCTGACGGCGATGTTCTGGGTGTACTGCGCGTTCCTCGGGACGCTGCTGCTGCTGGGCGCGTGGATGCTGCTCACCCCGGATGCGGCCGCAGACCGCGGCCCCTTCTACCCCGGCCTGCCTTATCCCGGCCAGTCCTACGCTGGCCAGTCTTACGCTGGCTTGCTTTACCCAGGCCCCTATGCCGGCTCGCCGCAGCCGGGGCCGGTCTACGGGAGCAGCATGACCGTCCCGTCAGAGGCCGCGCCGCCCGCTGACGGCAGCCCGAGCGTGCCGCCTGCTGGGTGAAGCGCTCGATCGCCCGAATCGGCTGGCAGGCTCACCTTGCCTGGATCGGGCCGGTGCTACGAAGCGGCGGCTGTCTTGACGAACCGGGCAATGACGCTGACGTGTGCCTTCCCCTTGATCATGCCGAGCTGATTCCAGCGCATGCCGAAATCGGCCCGGTCGATTTCAGCGTCGGCCGCGAGGGTGATCGCCTCGCCGGTTGCCTCGGTGACGCGGGCGCTCAGCGTCAGTTGCCTGGCCTGGCCGGCCACCGTCAGTGTCCCGCTAGTAGCCACGCCGTCAGCGCCCTGCCTGGCAGCCTGCGGCAGTTCGACCACGATCTGCGGGTGCTCGCCGGCATTGAAGAAGTCCTTGGACCGCAGGTGCTCGTCGCGTTTTCCGTTCTTCGTGTCGATGGATGCCGCGTCTATTTCCAGGCGGCCGCGACCGGATCCGTCCGGCAGGATCTCCGCCGATCCGCTCAGCCTGGTGAAGGAACCGCGTACGGTGCCCATTCCCCAGAAGGTCTTGTGCGCGATCGAGACGGCCGAGGCCGCCGGATCCAGCTGGAAGCTAGCCGGGCCTGGGTAGGACGTCGCGGCCTGGTCGCTTCCGGGAGTCGTCATTGCCGTTAGCCCTCTCTAGGCGGGATTGAAGATAGTTCAACGTAGAATGGTTGCTTTGGTAATAGTACGCGCGCCATCAGGAACCGGCAGGGCGAGTGCTGGCCGGCCCGTGCCGGTAGGCGAAGAAGATCCGGTCTGACTCGTCGCTGACCGGGCTGGAGTCCAGGCTGGCCTCCTCGAGCAGCTCGAACCGGCCGGCCAGCGCAGCGCGGATAGTGGCCAGTGGCACGCCAAGCTCGTAAATGCGCTCGTCGTGCAGCCGGTAGACGTCGTCGTGCAGCCATTCGAAGATCCTGGTCCGCCACAGCGACAGCGCCCCCGCGGCGGACCGGACCGTCATGACCACTGTGTTGCCATCGAACTCATCCAGGTAGGGCGGCATGCCGTCGAGGCGCTCCAGCCGTCCCGCGGTGTTCACGTCGAACACGAACAGGCCGCCGGCGGCAAGGTGCTCGTGCACGCAACTGAACAGCGTCAGCCAGCCGGCGAACGACTGCACATGGTTGATCGTGTCGAACATGCAGATGATCACGTCGAACCGGGCCGGCAGGCTGAACGCGGTCATGTCCGCCTGCACCAGTCGCGCGTCCGGCGCGGTCCGCGCGGCGACCGCCAGCATGTCCGGTGACCGGTCGATGCCGGTGACCGCGAGGCCCGGCGACAGGCCGGCGAGCAGCGCTCCGGTGCCGCAGCCAAGCTCGAGCAGCGACCGCGCGCCGGGCAGGTACTTGCCGATGTAGCCCTGAATGCGGTCGATCTCCTCGGACCGGTCGCCCATGATCCGGTCGTAGAACCGGGCGAAGCCAGCGTAGTCGGTCACGTTGCCGCCTCCAAAGTCACCACCCTACGGGCGGGAACGCGCGCTTCGCAGCCGACGCGGCAGGCCCGCTCGCGGACCGAGGCCTGCCGCGGCCGGTTGCGGCCAGTACGGCTTGCAGTTCGTGCGGACTTCGAAGCCAGGACCCCAGCAGAAGATGAGCATCGCGCATGCCCGGGGTGGACGTTCCTGAGGTGCTGCAGGTGCACCGCAGGTATGGCTCAGCTCGTCGGGCTGGTGAGGGTCCAGACGATCGGCTGGAAGGTCTGGAAGGTGAGAGTCCCACCCGATGTCGCACTCGGCAGGAGCTTGGGGTAGGCCTGCGTCGTGGTGTCGAAGTTGGGATTGTAGATGTACACGGCCTTGGCACCGGTGTCGATCGTGAAGGTCACGAGCTTGTTTGTAGCCGTCCCGAAGTTGACGCCGCTCTGCGGCCCCGTGTAGGAGATGGTTTGCCCGTTGATGCGCTCGGTCCCCCCGGCGCTCGGGGAGTTGGGGTAGTTGCCGAACTCGCTGGTGCAGTCCGTCGGTGTGCCGGTGGAGTCGTTGCAGACCTGTAGGCCGAAGGTCTTGACGGCTTGCCCGCTCGGCGGGGCCACGTCAAGGCCATTAGGCCAGTTGCCGAGGATGACCAGGTCGTTGTGGGCGACGGCCCCTTTGGCGAAGGTCGCAGTGATCCCGAAGCCGCTGACACTGCCCCCGGCGGGGGTGATCACGGCCGTGGCGAAGGCGGTGGCGGCGGGCGAACCGCTGGCGAACGCCGTGGCGGCCGGGACGGCGCTGAGCATGCCGACGCTGAGGGCGCCGAGCGCCAGCTTGGATCCGAGGTGTCGCATGAGAGTCCTCCGTAGGGGTTCGAAGCGCTGTCAGCTACCAGAACGCAATTGCGGGCCGGATAGTTCTGGCAGTCCCCGAGTGGCATGCGCACTTGAGCTGACCACCCGGCCGGCACTGTCCGGCCGCCAGGTACCGCGTCGGCGTCGAGAATGGAGGAATGACCCAGCCACCCCGGGCAGCCTCAGTGGCAGTTCTTGCAGACATTCACGGTAACCTTCCGGCGCTTCGCGCCGTTCTCGCCGAACCCGATGTCGCGACGGCCGCAGCGGTCGTGCTGCTGGGTGACATCGCGCTCGGGCCGATGCCGGCGCAGACCCTGGACGTGCTGGCGGGGCTGGGCGAGCGGGCGGTCTGGGTGCACGGCAACTGTGAGCGGGAGATGGTCACCGCTTTCGACGGCGGTGACGTGCCCGGACCGTACGGCGCGCAGGCGGCCGCCAGCGCGGCGCTGATAGCCCGGCGGCACCGGGCCATGCTGGACGGCCTCCCGCTGACCGTGACGCTGGATGTCGGCGGCCTTGGCCAGGCGCTGTTCTGCCATGCCACGCCGCGCCGCGATGACGAGATGCTGCTCGTCGACAGCCCGCCGGAGCGCTTCCGGGCCGCGCTGTCCGGGCTCGAGCCTGGCGTCGAGGTCGTGGTGTGCGGGCACACGCACATGCAATTCGACCGGCTCGCCGCCGGGCGCCGGGTCATCAACCCGGGCAGCGTCGGCATGCCATACGGCCCGGCCGGCGCGCACTGGGCCATGCTGGGGCCGGATGTCACGCTGCGCCGCACCGAGTACGACACCTCGGCGGCCGCCAGGGTGATCGCGGCCAGCGGCTATCCCGACGGCCAGGAGTGGGCTCGCGAGTACGTGCTCAGCCACTACTCCGACGCCGAGGCCCTAGCGGCGTTCACCGAGATCGCTCGCGGTCAAGCGGGCCAGGACTGCTGACGGGGCTGGCTCCCGGTGGCCCGGCTCCCGGCGACCCGGCTCCCGGCGACCCGGCTCCCGGTCTCCAGACGGCCGGTCTCCAGACGGCCAGTCTTCGGCCAGCACAGCCCACCGCTCGTGGTCGCGCCAGTCGCCGTCGACCATCAGGTACCGGGGCGAGTAGCCCTCCCGCCGGAAGCCGAGCCGCTGCACCAGGCGCAGCGACGGGGTGTTGTCCGGCTGGATATTGGCCTCCAGCCGGTGCAGCCCGAGGCCAGCGAAGGCGTCGCTGACGACAGCGCGCAGGCCAGCCGTCATGATCCCGCGTCCCGCGTGCGAGGCGAACGCCGCATAGCCCAGGTAGCCCGAGCGCCGCGCGCCGCGCACGATGTTGTTGATGTTGACGTACCCGGCGAGTTCCCCGCACTCAGCATGCCGGACCAGGTAACTGGCCTGGTCCTCACGGTCCGCGCGGGCCAGGAAGGCGGCGTAGCGCTCGGGGGTGTCCGGCGCCGATACCCACGGTTGCTGCAACGCGACGCTCGCCCGCGCGGCCGCGATGAACTCGGCGGCGTCCGCCGCTGACGGCGCCGACAAGCTCACCGCCGGGCTCACCCCGCACGCCTGCCCGGTCATTGGCTGATCCGGGCCGGGTCGAACCCATCGGAGAGCGCACGCAGCGCCTGATCGAGGTAGACGGTGAGGTCGGCGTCGGCGCGGTCGGCCCAGCGCTCGTAGGCAGACCGGCAGACGGCAAGCGTGGCACGTCCGATCGCCAGCGGATAGAGCGTGTCCGCCGCGAGGCCGAGCCGGCCTGCGGCGAACTCGCTGATGGCCCGCTCCCATGCGTCGTAGTGCTGGGCGGCGCTCGCCTGCAGGGCAGGCACGGAGCCGATCAAGTTCATCCGGGTGCGCAGTTCGGGTACGTCCTGCGCCCGGTACCGGTTGACGCCGACCACTGCCTGCCGGATGGCCTCCATCATCGGCACGTCGGCCCGGATGGCGCGCAGCGCCGCGCGCAGCGCACGGATCTCGCCGTCGAACGCATGCCACAGGACGTCGGCCTTGGAATCGAAATAACGGAAGAACGTCCGCTTGCTCACTCCGGCGGCAGTGGCGATCCGCTCGACCGTCGTTTCGTCGAAGCCATCCTCGGTGAACAGGCGCAGCGAGATGAGTTCCAGTTCGCGCGCGCTGGTGCCCGGCGGGCGGCCCCTGCGTCCGGCGTGCGGGTGGTCGGCAACTCGCATTATCTGGCCGCCCCAACTCTTTCCGCGGTGCCTGGCCTTGATTTCGTCACGCGATGACGATTAACGTTACTCCCATTCGTCACGCGGTGCCGAATACTCTGCAGATCAGCGAATCCGGGAGGACGCCATGCCTGACAGCGCCACCGAACTGCTCGAGCCGCCCGCCGACGAAATCTCAGCCGGGCTCACCGGGGCCTGGCTCACCGGGGCCGAGCCCGACGAGGTCATCGCCGCTGACCTGCTGGTCGAGGAGATCTCCATCGACGGCATGTGCGGTGTCTACTAACAGCGACACCGGCGCGAGCAGCGACACCGCCGCGAGCCGGGACTTCGACCTCGATGCGGCCTGGCGGCTGCATCCGCAGGTTTCGGTCCGGCCGGAGCGCTTCGGCGCGCTGCTCTATCACTTCGGCACCCGGCGGCTGTCGTTCCTGAAAAGCCCAGCGCTGCTGGCCGTGGTCGAATCGCTGGGAACGCAGCCGAGTGCCAGGGCCGCCTGCGCTGCGGCCGGCGTCGAGCCGGGCGATCTGCCGGCCTACGCCCGGGCGCTGTCCGCGCTGGCGGCGAGCCAGATGATCTGCGGCAGGACCGCGGCATGACCGTGACCGCCGCGCCGCTGACACAGCAGTTCAGGTCCGGCCTCGCCGCTCCCATCTGCCTGACCTGGGAGCTCACCTACGCCTGCAACCTGTCCTGCGTGCACTGCCTGTCGAGTTCGGGCCGGCGGGATCCGCGTGAGCTGAGCACAGCCGAGTGCAAGCACGTTATCGATGAGCTTGAACGGATGCGGGTCTTCTACGTCAACATCGGCGGTGGCGAGCCGACGGTGCGGCCCGACTTCTGGGAACTGGCGGACTACGCCACCGAGCATCACGTCGGCGTGAAGTTCTCCACCAACGGCTTGCGGATCACGCCGGAGGTTGCCCGGAGGCTCGCTGGCAGCGACTACATCGACGTGCAGATCTCCCTGGACGGCGCGACCGCCGAGGTGAACGACGCGGTTCGGGGCCATGGCTCGTACCGCACGGCGATGCGGGCCATGGCGAACCTGGCTACCGCCGGGTTCGCCGGGTTCAAGATCTCCGTTGTAATGACCAGGCAGAACGTGTCGGAGCTCGACGCGTTCAAGGCCATCGCGGACTCCCTCGGCGCGCAGCTGCGGATCACCAGGCTGCGGCCGTCCGGCCGGGGTGCCGACGTCTGGGACGAGCTCCACCCGACCGCCGGCCAGCAGCGCGAGCTCTACGACTGGCT